>DAIOVO010000092.1:0-6977 GCA_036758965.1 Chthoniobacterales bacterium | reverse complement strand
GTCGATGATGGATTCGTTTGGAAAATGGAATTTCTCAACCAATTACATCGATGAAAAAGCGAACCCGGCCCAGCGTGTCGCGCTCGAGGCAATCGCGAAAGCGGTGATGCCGTCCGACAACAGCTCCAAAAATTTCAAGACCGAATACGTGCCGATCACGCGCAAGATCGAAGGAAAAACACACACCATCACCATCGGAAACGTGGCGAGCTTCACCGGCACGCTGCTTGAAGGCGGGCTTGGCGGTCCTTCAAAAATTACCAACCCGCCCGGCGCCGATCCGGTTCACCACGAATACGCGCAGGGGAAAACCGCGAAGATGATTTACAACGATTCGGGACAGAACTGGGATTGGCAGGATTCCAATTACATGCTCGGCACGTTCACGATTGACAGTGATCAGTACGCGAAATACGCCGCTGGCCTGGCGCAAAAAATGGCAGCCAAAGAAAAAGCGGAGGAGAAAAAATAGTTTTTTGGTAATGGGTTAGAATGTTCGTTTGGCGAAAGCGAGCCGGCGCACGCTGGCTCGCCGCCAACGAAGCGGAGTTGCGCGAGCTCGCGCGCGAGCGGCTGGCGGTTATTTTCAAGCCAGCTAACAAGACTCAGATTGCCGAGGTTGCGGCGACGAATCGCCGCAAGCTGGAATTTTTGCGCGCAAGATTTGGCGGTGCGGTCAAGAGGCTGCCGCATGATTGGCAGACTCACGAGCGGGAAGCGAAGCCGATTAAAATCGGCCAGCGACTTATCATTGCGCGTTCGCAAATTGTAGGGCGGGCGCTCCGCCTGCCCACGCTAGTCATTCCCGCAGGCACGGCTTTCGGCACTGGCGAACACGCGACTACCGCAATGTCGCTGCGATTGCTCGAGCGCACGATGCGCCGGCTCCGGGGAGCGCACGCGCCTCGCCTGCTGGTTTCGGCGCCTCGCCGAAACAATCTTTTCGGGAAAAGTGATCGCGATATTTTGTGGAACATTTCCCCAGAGCGCTCGGTGGGGCACCGAGCGCAGCACGCGAGGCGAATGCGCCCCTTCAGAGCGAAAAAACTTCTCCGTGCTCGATCTCGGGACCGGCTCGGGAATTCTCGCGCTCGCGGCCGCTCGCCTTGGAGCGCAACGCGTCATCGCGCTCGACTCCGATCTGCTCGCCATTTCCACCGCCAAAGAAAACGCGCGCCGAAACAAAATTCACAATGTCGAGTTTCATCTTGCCGATGTGCGCCAATGGAAATTTCCGCGTCGGATCGACATCGTAACCGCGAACCTGTTTAGCGAGCTGCTGATCGAAATTCTACCGAAGCTGACCGCAGCGCGTTGCTTAATTGTCTCCGGTATTCTGCGAAGTCAGGAAAGCGTTGTCGCTCGAGCGTTGCGCCGCAACAACTTCTCTGTTTGGGAAACTCGCCGCCGCGGAAAATGGGTCGCCATTCTCTGTCAAAATCGCATTTGACGGCATCGCCTCAAAACCGCACTTTCTTTCCACTCCGGGCGAGTCCGATTTCACCTGCATCTTTAAGGCGGTTTAATCAGAGCCGCCGCCACTGAATTATGCAGGAACTTGCCTACGCCATTGTCACTCCCTACTCGATGCGCAAATCGCGCACCGGCGGGATTGTCTCGCGTTTAATCTCGCGCACCGGACTGGAAATCGTGGCAGCGAGAATGTTCGCCCCCGGCGAGGAACTGGTGCGGCGCTATTCCGAGACCATCGTCACCGAAACCGATCCGCGTCATCGCGCTACTCAAGAATTGATTCGCGATTATGTGCGCAAAAATTTCACCGGTGTCGTCCACGGCCAGCGCGCGCGCGTGATGTTTCTCGTGTTTCGCGGCGAAGGCGCAATCGAAAAAGTGCATCAGACGGTCGGTCACATCGTAAACGAACGCACCATGGGCGAAACGATTCGCGATACCTTTGGCGATTATCTCACGGATGAAAACGGCACCGTGACCTACTTCGAACCGGCGGTGCTGACCGCTTTCCAACCCGAACAGGTCGAGCGCGATTTGAAATTGTGGGCGGAATTTTCCGATCGCGACGGCGGAATTTTAGACAAGGTGATTGAATTTCCCGCCGGCGCGAAAATCGAAAAAACGCTCGTGCTGATTAAGCCGGACAATTTCAAATTTCCCAGTGTTCGCCCCGGCGGAGTGATCGATGTTTTTTCTCGCACCGGTCTCAACATCATCGGGTTCAAAGTGCACCGCATGAGCGTGGCGCAGGCGGAAGAATTCTACGGCCCGGTCCTGCCGGTGCTGGAAGAAAAACTGGGCGCGGAAAAAGGGCGCGCCGCCTGGGAAGACATCACCGAATTCATGTCCGGCGCGCGCCCGAGCGAGGTTACGGCGGAGAAAAAAAGCGAGCCCGGCACCGAGAAATGCATCGCCATTGTCTATCAAGGCGACGATGCGGTCCGAAAAATCCGCGAAGTGCTGGGCCCGACCGATCCGAGCAAAGCGCCGCCCGGTTCCATCCGGAAAGAATTCGGCCAATCCATCATGGTCAACGCCGCCCACGCCTCCGATTCGCCAGAAAATGCGCAGCGCGAAATGAAAATCGTGCAGGTGAACGAAAACAATTTTAAACCGTTGATTGAAAAGTTTTATCGCCGCCAATAGTTTGCCTTCCCGACTTTGAATACTACCGCCATGGACATCTCGACTCGTGCTTCGCAGCTCACGCCCTCTCTCACTCTCAGCATCGACGCCAAAGCCAAGGCGATGAAAGCGGAAGGGATCGACGTTTGCGGCTTCGGCGCGGGCGAACCGGATTTCGATACGCCCGAGCACATCAAGCAGGCGGCGATCGCGGCCTTGCAAGCCGGATTCACCAAATACACTCCCAGCTCCGGCATTCCGGAATTGCGCCAGGCCATTTCCGAAAAACTCGCGGCCGACAACAATCTCAATTACAAGCCGACGCAGATCATTGTGTGCAACGGCGCCAAACACGCCTGCTACAACGCCATTCTTGCTACCTGCCAACCGGGCGACGAAGTCGTTGTGCCGGTGCCCTATTGGGTCAGCTATCCCGACATGGTGCGGCTGGCCGGAGCGGAGCCGGTCGTCATTCCCACCAGCGAACGCAATGGCTGGAAAATTCGCGCGGAAGATTTTGAGAACGTGATGACTCCGCGCACCAAAATGTTGATTTTGAATTCGCCCAATAATCCGAGCGGCGCGGTTTACACGCGTGAGGAAATGGAAGCGCTGGTCGAGATTGCCGCCGGCGAAGACATCTACATCTTATCCGACGAAATTTACGAAAAGCTGGTTTACGACGGCACCAAACACGTCAGCATCGGCTCGCTTTCCAAGGAAGCCTACGATCTCACTCTTACCGTCAACGGTTTCAGCAAATCTTACGCGATGACCGGCTGGCGACTCGGCTATCTGGCCGCGCCCGATAACGTCGCCAAAGCGGTCGATTCCATTCAAAGCCACAGCACTTCCAACCCCTGCTCCTTCGCACAAAAAGGCGCGCTCGCCGCGCTCAAAGGCGATCAGCAACCGCTCGCTGATATGCGCGATGAATTCGATATGCGGCGCAACTACATGTTTGATCGCATCTCGAAAATCCCCAACATCACCGCCGTAAAACCGCTGGGCGCGTTCTACGTTTTGGTAAACATCAGCCAGCTCGGGTTGACCTCGCAGAACTTTGCCGATCGCCTGCTTAGTAAAGCAAATGTCGCGGTCGTGCCCGGCGCCGCCTTTGGCGACGATCGCACCGTGCGTCTCAGTTACGCCACCAGCATCGACATCATCAAAAAGGGTCTCGACCGTTTCCAGGATTTCTGCCGCACCCTCTAACCCGTCCTCCCGAGCGAAGCCGAGGGATCCCGGGGCGGTAACTTGAAGGTAGCTCAACGGGATCCTTTGACTCCGCTGCGCTCCCCTCAGGATGACCACGTGAAGGGCTCTCTGGCGTTGATCCTCCACGCGCACCTGCCCTTCGTGCGCCATCCCGAGCACGAAACTTTTCTCGAGGAAGACTGGCTCTTCGAAGCCATCACCGAGAGTTACGTCCCGCTGCTGCGCATGATGCAGCGCCTCGTCGCGGATGGCCTCCCGTTTCGCCTTGCGATGTCAATCACCCCGACACTCTGCGCGATGCTGAACGAGCCGTTGCTGCGCGCCCGTTACTTCAGGCATCTCGATTGGCAGATCGATCTAGCGGAAGCAGAACGTCATCGCACGGAGGGCGAAGAGCGATCTTTGGCTGAGTTTTATCTGGGCTTTTTTCGCGATACAAAACTCTGGGCTAACGAGACGTGGAACGGCGATTTGCTGGCGCCGTTTCGCGAATTGCGCGAGCGCGGCGCGCTGGAAATCATCGCCAGCGCCGCCACTCATGCGATTCTGCCGATTCTCTCACCCGCTGCCGCGCGCGCCCAAGTTGCAATCGGCTGCGATGATTTTAGAGAAAACTTCGACGCGGAGCCGGCTGGTTTTTGGTTGCCAGAATGCGCCTATGCTGCCGGTCTCGACGAAACGCTGAGCGCAAACGAAATTCGCTGGTTCGTGGTGGATGCGCATGCGCTGCCCCAGCAACGCGATCCTTTCGCGCCGGTATTCACTCCGGCGGGGCCGGCCGCTTTTTCGCGCGATGTTGCTGGCAGCCGCCAGGTCTGGGACGCGCAGAGCGGCTATCCCGGTCATCCTTTTTACCGGGAGTTCTATCGCGACCTCGGATTTGATCGCGCGCCGGAAGAAATTGGGCCGCTGGCGGAAGGTGGCCGCAAGTTCACCGGTCTCAAATATTATCGCGTCACTGGCGGAGAACAGGCGAAAGAATTCTACGATCCGTTAGCCGCCGCGGAAATCGCGCAGGAGCACGCGCGAAACTTTGTCGAAACCTGCGCTACCACTTTACGCGGCGCTCCAAATGCCGAAGCAATTTTAATTGTTCCTTTCGACACCGAGCTTTTCGGGCACTGGTGGTTCGAAGGCCCGATTTTTTTGGAGCGCGTCATCCGGTACGCCGCGGAAATGAAAATGCCGCTCGCTACTCCGAGCGATTTTCTCGCTCGCCAATCCACGCACCAAATCCTGCCGCCGGCCGCGACCAGCTGGGGCGACAAAGGTTATCTCGACGTCTGGCTGGATGAAAAATGCGGCTGGATTTATCCGCATCTCCATACCGCCACCGAGCAGATGACGAAGCTCGCTCGCGCACATGCCAACACTGCCTCGCCCGAGGCCGAACGCGTATTACGCCAGCTCGGGCGTGAGTTGCTCCTGGCCCAGGCGAGCGATTGGCCGTTCCAAATTCGCAACGGCACCGCGGCGGACTACGCCACGCGCCGCCTCCACGATCATCTTACCCGTTTTCAAGAACTAGCACGCCAATTTGAAAAAGGAAAAGTAGCCGCGGATTTTCTCGCGCAATGCGAAGTGCGCGATAATCTCTTCCCGCATGTCGATTGGCGAAACTTTGCCTGAGCGAATGAATTTCGCGTTTCGTCATCGCTATCGCTTCATCCCGAATCGCGCAGACGATGAGGGACCTCGCCCACGATTGAAAATCGTTCGAGCTAAGGGAGGGGCTTCGCCGTCTGCGCGGCTCAGCATGACGATTGGGGCGATGCTCGCTTTTTTTTCAGCCAGTGAGGCAATTCGCGCGCAGGAAACTCCAACGGCGACGCCTGAAGCAACCGCCTCACCTTCGCCAACTGCACCGCCCGCGCGCTCCGTCCGTCTGAGTTTTCTCCCGCCGCCGATCGAGGGCACGATCAGTCTCGGCATTTACAAAAACGGACAACTGGTTCGCGTTCTCCATCGCGAAGCGGATTTGGACGAATTCAACATTGGCGCCGACGCCCTCTCGACCAAGTGGGACGGCAAAGACGACAAGGGCAACGATCTGCCGCCCGGAAAATATTCCGCCCACGGGTTTTTGGTGAGCGAAATGAAAATCGACGAAGTGCCGGTGAAAGCGGTCTTTCCCAGTTCGGCGTCGCCCATTCGAGTAAAACTGGTCGCAAATCCGCTCGACAATAACGAACGTCCAACCATTGAGCTTGACGTTGGGTTCGACGACGAAGACGTATTTCTCAAGACCAATGATGGATTGCCCCTGACCACCATCGCGCCGCGAGATGAAACAAAACGCGCTGCGATCGTGCAGGAAAACAAGAACGTCAGTGGTTTTGTTGATGACGGCACTGCACTCCACGTTTTCCAAATCAGCGGCCTTGCCAAAATGATGGCTTTCGACTGCGGCGAGTTTCAGTTGAAGTGAAGGCGCTCTGGTCAGCGCAGCGATTCTTTGTTTAGTTAGCGCGCGAATGGCCACCGAGCTTCAACATACGCTGGCGAAACCGGCCGGCTTAAGCGGCACTTCCCTGCACACCGGCGCAAAAGTCACGCTCAAGTTGCAGCCCGCGCCAGTCGATCACGGGATTAAATTCAAACGCAAAGATCTGGCGGAAGAACCGACGATCGATGCCCAGATCGCGAACCTGAAAACGGTCGAGCGCGCCACTACCATCGGCGAAGGCGCAGTGCGTGTGCACACCGTCGAGCATGTGCTTTCGGCCTTGAGCGCGATGGGCGTGGACAACGCCATCATTGAAATGGACGCGAACGAGCCGCCCATCGGCGACGGCAGCGCCGCGCCTTACGTCGAGGTCATCAAGAAAGCCGGCACTGTCGCGCAGGAAGCGGCGCGGAAATTTTTCGACGTGCGCGAACCGTTGCACATCGAGAACAAAGCCGGTTCGCTGCTGGTGCTGCTGCCCGACAACAAGTTCCGCATCTCCTGCACCCAGGCCGGACCGAACAATCGCTTTACTCAATTTTTCTCCACCGAAATCACGCCCGCGATTTTCGAGCGCGAAATCGCGCCGGCGAGAACCTTCGTTTATTACGAAGACGTCGCGCCGTTGATGGAAAAAAATCTGATCAAAGGCGGAAGTTTGGAAAACGCCATCGTCGTGCGCGGCGATGCGGTCCTGAGCAAGGAACCGTTGCGC
>DAIOVO010000091.1:0-8668 GCA_036758965.1 Chthoniobacterales bacterium | reverse complement strand
GGTTCGCTGTTAACGAGATTTAGAAAACGGGTCATGGCCGCTTCCGAATCGAGCATTCCTTCGTCGAGGTTGATGTCGATAATGTTGGCGCCATTCGCGACCTGCTGACGCGCCACCACAATCGCGCCATCGAAATCGCCGGCCAGAATCAGCTTCGAAAACTTGGGCGAGCCGGTGATGTTGGTGCGTTCGCCGATGACGGCGAAGCCAAAATCGGGAGTGAGATTCAAAGGCTCGAGGCCGGAAAGCTGGAGGGACGAGCTCTGTCTCGTCCCCGTGGTAGTGGACAACACTGCGGTCGTCCCTCCAATTCGTCGCGCAGGAAGTTCCCGCACGACTTTCGCGAAGGCGGCGATGTGCGCGGGCGTTGTGCCGCAACAGCCGCCCACCATGTTGAGCCAGCCGTTGCTCACCCAGGACATCACTTTCGGCGCAAACGTCTCCGGCGTTTCCGGAAACCCCGTTTCGCTCAACGGATCGGGCAGGCCAGCGTTTGGATAACCGCTAACAAAAGTTGGGCAGACGCGCGCCAGCTCCTCGATGAACGGCGTCATTTCGTCAGGGCCAAGCGCGCAATTCAATCCGACCACGAGCGGGTTTGCGTGCGCGATGGATGTCAGAAACGCTTCCAGTGTTTGTCCGCTTAAAGTTCGCCCGGAGCGGTCGGTAATGGTGCCGGAGACGATGAGCGGAATGTTTTTCTGCGTCTCACTCAACGCTTCCGCAATCGCGAACAGTGCCGCCTTCGCATTGAGCGTGTCGAAAATCGTCTCGACCATCAGAAGTTCGATTCCGCCCTCAAGCAGGCCATCGATCTGGTCGCGATACGCCTGTTTGATTTGATCGAAGTTCACCGCGCGAAATCCCGCATCATTCACATCGGGCGAGAGCGACGCCGTCACCGGCAGCGGGCCGAGCGCGCCGGCCACGAATTTCTTTTCACCGGTTTCGTTAGTGACGCGATCGGCGGCGGCGCGCGCGAGTTGCGCCGCGACGATATTCATCTCGCGCGCCGTTTCGCGCAGCGAAGAATCGTTGACCACGCGATCGAAAAATTCCTGGTCTTTCCGGCCTTTCGCTTCTTCGAGAAAAAGAAACTCCTGCAGGCCGAGCGTGGTCGCGCTGAAGGTATTCGTCTCGATCACGTCCGCGCCGGCGCGCAAATATTCTTCGTGCACCTGCGTGACCGCGTCCGGTTTCGTCAGCAACAAGACTTCGATCGCCCCTTTGAGGTCTTTGCCTTTCCAATCGCGGAAACGCTGACCGCGATAATCCTGTTCGGTCAGGCGCAGCCGTTGCAAGGTCGTGCCCATGGCCCCATCGAGCACGACGATGCGTTGGCGCAATAACGCCTCGAATGGATGCAGCTTGGCCACGGGAGGGAACAAACCATTTTCCGCACCAATGTTCAAGGAACAAATCGACGCATCATGATATGTTGATGCGTTCTTAAAAGACGAACGGAAAGCGTCGTCATTCCCATCCCGAGCGAAGCCGAGGGGATCCCGTGGAAGTCGCGTTAAAGCTTTCGCAGCGGGATCCCTCGGCTTCGCTCGGGATGACGGGACCTTACGCCTCGTGTCCCTGAATCGTCTGCAAAAAAGAATCGCCGCTGTTTGTAAGCTTCTCTTCCAATCGCCTTGTGCGATCACAGTCGCAGCACGCCCACAGCTCGGTCCCATTTTCGTGCCGGCAGTCGCCACGGGAATGCGCATCTTTCACCGACACGAGCTCGAAATATTTTTGCCAGTAGGGCCGTTCTTCCTCCAGCGGGGCGGCGCAAAAACAGGTTTCGACCCAGCGCGCCTCGCCGTTTTGATTTACTCGCGCCGTGCGCATATCGTGCAGGTATTCGTCGCCCGCGACGGAACCGCGGCCGAGAGTTCCATTCGCAATTGCCTCCCGCAGCGCCGCGGTTTTTCCCGGTTTCACCTTCCCTTTTACGAGGTAGCGCATGGTCGGGAATAGTATCACGGAGTTGCCGCCTGAGACAGCGGCCTCTACAACTAGCGCGTGCAAGCCTGGCGCCTCTTTCGTTCTCTCACGCACGATCAGCGCAACACTTTCCTTGCCTGTTTCCTCGGCTGGTCGCTGGACGCGTTCGACTTTTTCCTGCTCACTTTTGTCATCCCGCCGCTGGCGCACGATTTCCATCGCAGCGTGGCGGAGATCGTTTTCGCCATCACGCTCACCCTCGCGTTCCGACCGGTGGGCGCGTTTATTTTTGGACTGCTCGCCGATCGCTTTGGCCGTCGCATCCCGTTGATGATCGACATCATTTTTTACTCGGTGATGGAACTGCTGACGGCATTTTCGCCGAGCTACACCTGGCTGCTGATTTTTAGAATTCTCTACGGCATCGGGATGGGCGGCGAATGGGGCCTGGGCGCGTCGCTCGCGATGGAATCGCTGCCGGTCGCCACCCGCGGACTTTTCTCCGGCATTTTGCAACAAGGCTACGCATTCGGTTATTTGCTGGCGGCGGTTGCGTACTGGGCCGTATTTCCTTTTTTCGGCTGGCGCGGTCTTTTCGTGGTGGGCGCGCTGCCGGCTTTACTGGTCATTTACATTCGGGCGAAAGTTCCGGAATCGCCGAGTTGGGTGCGGGAAAAACGTTCGCATTTCTGGTCCCATCTGGGCGGGATTCTTCGCCACCACTGGCTGCTATTTATTTATGTAATTTTGTTGATGACCGCATTTAACGCCATGTCGCACGGCACCCAGGACATGTATCAAACATTCCTGAGCGAGCAGCGCGGGCTGGGAGTGGGCGCAAAATCGACGATCGGAATCATCTATGCCATCGGGGCGATTTGCGGCGGCACGCTGGTCGGACATTGGTCGCAAAAAATTGGGCGACGCCGCGCGATCATCGTCTGCGCATTTTTCGGGTTGCTCCTGATTCCGGCCTGGGTTTTTTCGCCGTCGCTCACCTTTCTCATCATTGGCGGTTTCGGGATGCAATTCATGGTGCAGGGCGCCTGGGGCGTGGTGCCGGTGCATTTGAATGAACTTTCGCCCGCAGGCGTGCGCGGAACGTTTCCTGGTTTTGCTTATCAATTGGGAAACCTTTTCGCCGCCAATACCGCGTGGGTGGAAGAAAAACTCGCGACCCATTTTCATTTTGCGAACGGGCGCGCAAATTACGCGGCCGGCATGGCGCTCTTCACCGGCGCGATTTTTCTCGTCCTCATTCTCATCGCCGCGCTGGGACGCGAAGAGCGGGCGAAGGAATTCTAGGGGAGCGAGTCCGAAAAAATATTCGCACTCTATTAATACCCTCGTGCTCGTAATCGAATCTATTCTTTCAAAGCGAGCACGACTACGAGCACGAGCACGAGGCGGATAAAATCTATCGATCGCCGCGAATGGTTCGCGGCGCGAGCCCCGGTCCTTCACCGGGCGGAGGAAGATTGTTGGCCTTCTCGCTGAGGGTGCCGGAGCTGCTCCGGTAAACGCCGGAGCCGAAACGTTCTTCCACCACTGCCTCCGCAATTTTATCCGCTAACCGCTCGCGATACTCTTCGCTTCGCGCTTCGTAGCCCTCGGACCGATTGCTCAGATATCCACATTCCACCAGCACCGCCGGATAAATCGCCTTGCGCAAAACACGAAAATTCGCCGTGCGCACACCGCGATTCACCGCCCCGGAAAGTGTGCACAATTTTCCCTGTACCCGCTGCGCCAGACCAAAAGCAAACGGCGAATGATAATAAGTCTCGAATCCCTTCACCCCGCGCCGGCGCGAATCGTTGAAATGAATGCTAACGAAAACTGAATCTCTAACGCGATTTTCAACATCCACCCGCGTATCGAGCGGAATGAAAGTATCGTCCGAACGCGTCATCACTACTTTCAGCTGTGACTCGCGCAGCTTGCGCGCCAGCCGGGTGGCGACATCGAGCGTGGCCGATTTTTCTGGCGGCCCGAACCGGCGATACGCGCCGCTATCTTTTCCGCCGTGACCCGCGTCCACCACCACGGTGTTAAAACTGCGGCTGGTGTTTTTTTGTGCAGGCCCAATCGGCGAAGTCTGGCAACCGGCCAGCGCGAAAAGCGCGGCGGCAACAATAAATTTTGCGACAACGCGCGGCATGGCGATTGATAGACGAAGGGAAGCGGCGATACAAATTTTCCGCTGAAATTGAGAGCGTTTTTGGTGCCACGACGCAAAAACCGCTTGTTTTTAGCGCGGCCAGATTTAAAGGCCTTCCTCGTTGCTTATGTCACAAAAGTTTTGCGCAGTTTTTCTCGTTTTCGTTCTCAGCCTCGGCGCTTGCAAAAAGAAATCCCAGCCCGCATCCGCTTCGCCCACACCGGCGGCCGGAGCGCGCGCGCACGCGACTCCCGCGCCGACTGCTCCGGTCGCGGCGACGCCCGCCAGGGTCGCGGTCGATCAAACCGCGCAGGTAATTGTTTACGGCTATCACCGTTTTGTGAATCAAGTGAAGCGGCCCGATACCGAGATCACGCCGCAAATGTTTGAGCAGCAAATGCAGGAGCTGAAAAACCGCGGCATCACCGTCATCGGAATGCAGGATTTCCTGGCCTGGAAACGCGGCGACAAAAATATTTCGCCCCGCTGCGCCATCATCACTTTCGATGACGGCTGGAAATCGCAATACGACGTGGCGTGGCCAATCATGAAAAAATTCGGCTATCCTTTTACGCTTTTCATTTACACTGAAGGCGTGCGCGGCGGCCATTTCGGCGGCGGCGAAGCGACCACCTGGGAGCAGCTGGCGGAAATGCGCGATGCCGGCATCGATATTCAGGCGCACTCCGAAACGCACGCCGATTTGCGCAAGGCTTACGATAAAATCGCCAAGAAAAAATTGGACCCGGCCGGTTACGAACAATGGCTCAACAATGAAATCGGTCGCAGCAAAGAAACGCTCGAGCAGCGCCTCGGCATTAAAGTGAACTGTTTTGCGGTGCCGTACGGATTCTACAATCAGCACATCAAAGACGTAGCCACGAAGAACGGCTACGAAGTGCTCTTCACCGTTTACGGACAGCCGATCACGTTTCGTTCCGCGATGGATTCGCTCGGTCGTTATTTGATCGAAGGCAACAAACCGAAAGTGTTTACCGATGCCATTGCGATGATCGCTACTTCCAGCGCGGGCGGCGCGCCGGTCGCGGAAATCGGCGCCTCCAACATCGCCAGCAAACCGGCCGATGGCCAAACCATCAACAATCCGCTACCGTTGATTTCGGCCAATCTTTCTTCATTCGGAAAAATCGATCCCGGTTCTGTTATTTTGCGCGTAAGCGGGCTCGGCGTGGTGCCGGCTTCCTTCGATCCCAAAACGGGAATGGTTTCGTATCAGGTTACGCAGAAGTTGCGCGACAAGGTGAGCGTGATTGTAGAAGCAAAATCTGGCGGCAAAAAAGTGCAAGCGCACTGGGGGTTTGCGGTCGGGGAAGGCGCGATGAAAGCGCAGGATTCACCGCGACCCTCGGCCACGCCCAAGAAATAGCGCACGATGAAACTCCCGGGTAGGGTGGGCATCTTGCCCGCACAGGCCGCTGGTGACCTGGGAATCAGGGTTGGGAGGCCGTGCGGTTTTGGCATCTTGCCAAAACAATCTTTAAAAGTTCGCGAAAGCGAGACGCTTCCGCCGGCGGGCGGGACGCCCACCCTACCCGGGACCAATTAAGCCATGTTTTCCCAACTCGGCGACAAACTTCAGGACATTTTCAAGGACCTGCGTGGTCACGGCACGATCAGCGAGACCAACATCAACGACGCGCTGCGGCAGGTGCGCCTGGCGTTGCTCGAGGCCGACGTCGATTTCCAGGTGGCGAAAAATTTCATCGCGCGAGTGAAAGAAAAAGCGCTCGGCGAAGAAGTGCTGCGCAGCATCACGCCCGGCCAGCAAATGGTGAAGATTTTTCACGAGGAACTCACGAGGTTGCTCGGCGGCGATGCCGCGCCGCTCGATCTAACGAAACCCGGACGCATTCTGATGGTAGGGTTGAACGGCGCGGGCAAAACGACTTCCTCCGCTAAACTGGCGCGGCTACTCAAAAAACAGGGGCGCAATCCCGCGCTCGTCGCCATCGATTTACAGCGGCCGGCGGCGATCGAGCAACTGGCGACGCTGGGAAAACAAATCGACGTGCCGGTTTACACGCCGGATGCGAGCGAGAAAGATGTTACGCGCGCGGCCAAAGCCAGCCTCAGCTTCATCGAGGATAAAAAGGCCGACATCCAAATCTTCGATACTGCTGGCCGCCAGGAAATCGACGAACCGTTAGTCGAGGAATTAAAACGGCTGCGGGATTTTTTGCAGCCCCAGGAAATTTTGCTGGTGGCGGACGCGGCCACGGGACAGCAGGCAGTCAGCGTTGCGACTCATTTTAACGACGCGCTTCAAATCACCGGCATCGTTTTGACCAAACTCGATGGCGATGCGCGTGGCGGCGCGGCGCTCTCGATGCGCGAGGTGACGCAGCGCCCGATCAAGTTCGCCGGCGTTGGCGAAAAGCTCGATCAGTTCGAGGTTTTTGTGCCGGATCGTTTGGCCGGCCGCATTCTAGGCATGGGCGACATTGTTGGCCTGGTCGAAAAGGCGGCGGAAGCGGTGGACGAAGAAGAAGCGGCGCGTTTGGAAAAAAAACTGCGCACGGCGAAATTCGATTTCAACGATTTCCTGGCGCAATTCAAAATGATGCGCAAACTCGGGCCGCTGGAGAATATCATCGGCATGCTGCCGGGAATGAGTAACGTCCCCGGCCTGTCGGTGGACGAAAAGCAAATCCGGCGGATCGAAGCGATCGTGCTTTCGATGACGGTGCAGGAACGGACCAGGCCCGACATCCTCAATGCGCGCCGGCGCCAGCGGATCGCGCGTGGAAGCGGACACACAGTCACCGAGGTGAACGATTTGCTCCAGCGTTTTAATCAAATGCGCAAGCTAATGAAGAACGCGGGCAAAATGAAACGAATGATGGCGCAGATGGGGGCGATGAAAGGTCGATAAGTTGAAAGGTTAAAAAGTTGAAGCGTTGAAGGGTTGATGAAAATGCGTTATCTGTCCCGCCAACCTTTTAACCTTCAGCGTTCGGATTTTTTACTTTTCGAGCTTTTAACTTTTTAACTCTTCAACTTTTTAACATGTCCGTTTCAATCAGACTCCGCAGAGAAGGCGCGCTTAACCGCCCTTATTATAAAGTAGTGGTGGCCGACAGCCGCAGCCCGCGCGACGGAAAATTCCTCGAGCTCGTCGGCACCTATGATCCAAAAAAAGAGGGCCACAACAGCACGCTCAAGCTCGACCGGATCGAGCACTGGATTTCGCGCGGCGCGCAGCCGAGCGACACCGTGCGCAGTTTGATTAAAAAAAATAAAAAGAGCGCCTCGGGTGCGCCAGTGGCCGCGGCAACAGAACCTGCCGCGCGACAACCTGAGCCCGAACCGCCAACGGAGTCGAAGGCTCCCGATGCGCAAACGGAAAGCTAACTTCCACGGGATCGCTCGGCTGTCGCTCGGGATGACAACGTATGCGTGAGTTTCTCGAATTCGTAATTCGCCAACTGATTGAATTTCCGGATGAAGCGGTCATTACCGAAGCGCCATCGGGTCGGACGACTATTTTTCGGGTCGCCATGCGCCAAAGCGACGTCGGGCGGGTGATCGGCCGCAACGGCCAAACCATCCAGGCGATTCGCGCGTTGCTCGCCAGCTCGGCTGCGCGACATAATCAACGCGCGACGATCGAGATCGTCGAGTAAATTCGCGCGCATGGACGCGTTTTCGGAAGCGGTTGCGACCATTCCCGGCCAGCGATTTCTTGAAGAGAGTCTTAATCTGAGTGTGCGCGAACTGTTGCCGGTTCTGCAGGAGCGCATCGTGGAGCGGACGACTTATTTTGGAATTCCCGCAATCAAGAGTCCGCTCGATTTCTGGATTTATCAGGAACTGATTTGCAGCATTCTTCCCGATGTAGTGGTGGAAATAGGAAATTTTCGCGGCGGAACTTTGCTCGCACTTGCGCACTGGTTTGATGCTCTTGGAAGCGGTCGCGTGATCGGAATTGATTGTGACCAAAAGGAAATCGCCGCCGCCGTTCGTGCGCACCCGCGGATAACTTTGATTGAAGGCGACGCGGTGGAAAACTTTTCGCGTGTGCGCGAGGAAGTTGGTTCTAATACGCGCGTGCTCGTGATCGAAGACAGTTCACATACTTTTGAGAACACGCTGGCAATTTTGAAGGCTTACTCCGATCTCGTTTCGCCCGGCAGCTACTTCATCGTTGAAGATGGAATTTGTCACCACGGCTTGGAGGTGGGGCCTTCGCCCGGACCGTACGAAGCGATTACAGATTTCATGTGTGGTAATACCGCGTTTGTGATCGATCGTGCCTGCGAAGCATTTTTGCTGACGTGGAATCCGCGCGGTTTTTTGCGCCGGGTCGAGTGAAAATCGATATTCTCACACTTTTCCCGGAGATCTGCCGCGCCCCGCTGAGCGAAAGCATGATGAAGCGCGCGCAGGAGAATGGCGCGCTCGAACTTCGCATTCACAACCTGCGCGATTGGACGACGGATAAACATCACGTGGTGGATGACGCGCCTTTCGGCGGCGGGCAGGGGATGGTAATGAAACCGGAGCCGATTTTTGCCGCGGTGGAATCGCTCAGAACTAACGAGACCAGGACGG
>DAIOVO010000090.1:0-8891 GCA_036758965.1 Chthoniobacterales bacterium | reverse complement strand
AGGAAAAGCTAACGAGAAGTATTCACTACGCCCGGTGGCGGATCATTTGCATTCGCTGATCGATCATCCGGTCGCGTTCAGTCACGATACGGTCGGCAAAATTCCGGAGGAAATCATTGCGCACATGCAGGATGGGGATGTGACGTTGCTGGAGAACGTTCGTTTTCAGCCGAGCGAAGAAGCGAATGATCCGAAATTTGCCGAAGCGCTGGCGCGGCTGGGCGATATTTACGTGAACGATGCTTTCGGCGCGGCCCATCGTGCGCATGCCAGCACGGCCGGCATTACCAAATTTGTGTCGCAGGCGGCGATGGGGCTGCTAATGGAAAAGGAGCTGCGCTATTTGCACGAGGAACTCGATCGTCCGGCGAAGCCGTTCGTCGTCATCATGGGCGGCGCGAAAGTGTCGGATAAAATCGGCGTGCTCAAGGCGTTGATGGAAAAGGCGGACGCGCTTTTGATTTGCGGCGCGATGGCGAACACGTTTTTCAAGGCGGAGGGAATCCCGATCGGGGCCAGCCGGGTGGAAGCGGACAAGGTGGACCTTGCCACTGAGCTGCTGGCGCTGGCGAAAAAGCGCGGGGTAAAACTGGTGCTGCCAGTGGATGCGATCCTCGCACGCGAAGTGCGGGCGGGCGCGGAAACGAAAAACTCAGGCCTCCTTTCGCCGGAGCACGGAATTCCCGATGGCTGGCAAAATCTGGACGCGGGGTCGGAGACGATTGCGTTATTCGAGAGTGAAATCGCAATCGCCAAAACCGTCTTGTGGAATGGTCCGCTGGGTGTTTTCGAAATTCCGGATTTTGCTAACGGGACCTGTGCAATCGCGCGCGCGCTGGCGAAGAGCAACGCCACCACCATCATCGGCGGAGGCGATTCGGTGACGGCGGTGAAGCAGGCCGGGGTGGCCGATAAAATGACTTTCATTTCTACCGGCGGCGGGGCGTCGCTCGAATTATTGGAAGGAAAAGAATTGCCGGGCGTGGCCGCGTTAACGGAAAAGAAATGATGTCATCCCGAGCGGAGCGAAGCGAAGTCGAGGGAGCCCGACGCGTTATCTTAAAGGCTGCGCAACGGGATCCCTCGGCTCCGCTCGGGATGATGAGCTAATGAGAAAAAAAATTGTCGCGGCCAATTGGAAGATGAACATGCTGCAAGCGGAGGCAGCGGAGTTTGTGAAAGACTTGCTGCTCGAGCTAGGCGAAATCTCGGAGGTGGAAGTGGTGATCGTGCCGCCGTTCACCGCCATCGCGAAAGTGGCGGAAGCGCTGAGCAAGGCGCAGGGCATCAGGGTCGGCGCGCAAAATATGCACTGGGAACGGAGCGGCGCGTTCACCGGCGAAATTTCGGCCGGGATGTTGCGCGATTTGTTTGTGCGCTACGTCGTGCTGGGCCACAGCGAACGCCGCCAGCTTTTTGGGGAGACGGATGAAATTGTGAATCGCAAAATGCGAGCGGCGCACGAAGCAAACCTGCGTCCAATTGTTTGTGTGGGCGAAACGCTGGAGCAGCGCGACCGCGGGAGCGTGGAAAAAATCCTGGCGTTACAATTGCGCGGCAGCCTCGCTGGAGTGAGCGCGAAGGAATTACTCGAAACCGTGATTGCGTATGAACCGGTCTGGGCGATCGGCACCGGTCGTAATGCGACGCCGGAGCAGGCGCAGGAAGCGCACGCGTTTATTCGCCAGATGTTGCGCGAGTTGTCGGATGAGGCGACCGCCGCGCGGGTTCGCATTCAATACGGCGGGAGCGTGAAACCGGAAAACGCGGCTGCGCTCATGTGGCAGCGCGACATCGATGGCGCGCTGGTCGGCGGCGCGAGCCTTGATCCGCGCAGCTTCGCCGAGATCGTCCGCGCGGCGGAGGCGGACGAAGGCGAAAGCGAAAAATGACGGGGTTTAGCTTTTAATTTCCAAATACGTCCGCGCCGTTACCCGCCCGGAGGCAGGGTCGATCGCTTCCACGCGCATCTGTTTCAAAAACCAGCGGCCTTCGATTTTCTGCGCGCTGACGACTTCGAAACGCTTAGTCAGTTTCCCCGCCGCGTCGTAACCTTCCATCCGCATGAGCGCGCCGCTCTCCTGATCGACCCACAATAAAACGCTGGCGTATTGCGAGGTTTCCTTGCCCGGCAGCAATTGCATTTTCCAGCAGCGTCGCGTGCGGATGGAATCGGTACCGATGACGCGAGTGTTTGGCCAATAAAGAAATTTCAGCGCCAAATCTTCGTAGCTGACGGCGGTCCCCCGCACACTTTGCTTTAGTTCCGCGCCGGAAATTCGATCCGATCCTTTGCGCGAAATCTCTTCCAGCCGGGAATCATTTGTGCCGAGCCGAAGCTGGAGCGTTTCGTCGGGGTTGGTGAAAATGTAACGCACGATTGATTGTTGCTGGAGCAGGCGAAACGGAATCACCAGCGCTTCCTGGCGGAGCTGTCCATGAAGATCGAGCTGCTGGGTCGATTGGCGCAAACGCACCGTCGCCAGTATTTCCTGGGCGTCGGGCAAAGTTTGAGCGGCCGCGAGAGCGGCGAAGGCGAATAGCAGTGCGGCTTGTTTCAAAGCCCGCGTGCTCCTATTCTCGGGCACCCAGCGAAGATGGACGAAAAAGTTTTTCATTTAATTAACGAGCAGTGGACGAATCCCGCCTTCGACTTCTTCATGCCGCTGGTCAGTTACGCCAAGATTTGGACACCGCTTTTCCTCCTCGCGGCCGTGCTCCTTCTCATCTTCGGCGGTTTTCGCGGACGCGCATTTGTTCTTTGCACGGCGCTGGCGCTTGGTTTTTCAAATGCGCTCGTCGATCCGCTCAAAAACGCGGTCGGCCGGGCGCGGCCGAAGCAGGTGCAAACAGTGCGGATGCTCGAGCTGCCGCACACGCGCTTCGCTTTCCTAACGATATTTAAGCACGCGCGGGTACGGCTTTCGACCGAGGCGGAACGCGCGCGCTCGGGCAATTCCTTTCCCTCCGGCCATACCAACAACAACACTGTGATCGCGATTTGCACCACGCTTTTTTACCGGCGCTGGGGCAGGCTCTACTGGTTCGTCACGCTGGCGGTCGCCTACTCACGCATGTATCTCGGCGCGCACTGGCCGAGCGATATTCTGGCGACAATTTTTCTGTCTGCGGGCGAGACTTTTCTCGTGCTGGCGCTTTGTGAATTCGTCTGGGAAAAAATTCTCGCGCCCCGCTGGCCACAGACCGCCGCCCTGCATCCGCGCTTGTTTTTGACTGACGAGCGGGCATTCGCGCAAGAAACACAACAACCCTCTTCCCGATGAAAATCGAGCGCGCGGTTTGGATTTTCGTCATTGTGCTCACCGCGCTGCGGCTGGCTCTGCTCGCCACCACCGATCTGGAATTCGACGAAGCGCATTATTGGTTGTGGTCGCAACGGCTCGCGCCCGCTTATTTCAGCAAAGGTCCCGGCGTCGCTTTCGTCATTCGCGCGAGCACAATGATTTTTGGCGCGACCGAATTTGGCGTCCGTTTTTTCAGTCCGTTGCTCGGCGCCGGCACGAGCCTGATCCTCTTTTATCTCGCGCGAAGATTATTCGACGCGCGCGCGGCGCTCTGGGCGGTGATCGCATTGAACGTGACGCCTATTTTCAATCTCGGCTCGTTTCTCATGACGATCGATCCGCTCTCACTTTTTTTCTGGGTGGCGGCGATGTTTTCGTTTTACCACGTCATCGAAAGCAGCCCTAAGTTTTCCTGGCACTGGATTTGGACTGGCTTGTTCATCGGCCTGGGAATTTTGTGCAAATACACCAACGCACTCGAGCTGGTTTCCATCATCGTGATCATCGCGCTGATTCCGCGCGCGCGGGTCGAATTTCGGCGGCCCGGTTTTTATTTGATGCTCGCGCTGGTGGTGGCGGCCTGCGTCCCGCCCTGGAGCTGGAATGCTAACCACGCCTGGGCCACGCTCGGTCATCTGCAAGCGCGCGGCGGACTTTCGGAGGGAATCGGGATTCATCCGATCGAATTGCTCGCCTTTATTGGCGAACACTTTCTGGCTTACTCGCCGTTTCTTTTTCTCGGAGTCGCCGTCGCGGTCATCGGCATCTGGCGACGTTCCTGGCAGCAACCGAAACGGCTTTTTCTCTTGTGGTTCGGTCTGCCGGTATTTGCGTTTTACACTTTGCTTTCACTCAATAAAGCAGCGGCGCCGAATTGGGACGCGCTCGCTTTTCCCGGCTTCGGGTTGCTGGCGATTGCATTTTGGCGCGAGCGATTGGAAATGAAACGCGGCTGGCGTTTCGCCGCTGCTTGTGCGTTCGCGGTCGGTTTGCTCATGACCGCGCCGGTGCTCGACACCGATATTTTGCGCGCCGCCGGCATTCAACTCAACCGGCGCGATCCCTTCGATCGCATGCGCGGCTGGAAAACTGCGACCAACGCGCTCGAACAAATGCGAGGCGAGCTGGAAGTGGAGGCGGACGACAAATTTTTCCTGATCGCGGACGAACGCGATCGTGCTTCGGAAATTTCGTTCTATCTCCGCGATAAACGGATGGAAGGTCCCGGCCATCCGCCCTGTTACATCGTCGAGTCGCAGGACATCGTGAACCAATTTTCGTTCTGGCCGCGCTACGATGAATTCGTCGCCCCCACTTCGAGTACGGCCGCGGCCGACCAGGCCTACACCGAGGAAAGCGGGGTCAATCTTTTCGAAGGCCGCAACGCGCTTTACCTGCAGGACGCCGGTAAGAAAAGCATTCCGCACAACATTCGCGCGGCCTTCACCTGGGCGGACCGGGTCGGAAAAATCGAAGTGCGCCGCTACGGCAAAATGGTGCGCGCCTGGGACGTTTACCTGTGCCTGCATTACCGCACGCTGCCGTTATGAGCGGCGTGTCGGTAATCGTGCCGCTTTTCAACGAAGAGGATAACGTCGCCATTCTGCAACAGGAATTGAGCGACGCGCTGAGCGGCCTCGATTACGAAATTATTTTCGTCGATGACGGTTCGCGCGATCAAACCGTGGCGCGAATCGCTAAAGATGCACGCGTGCAAATTCTGCAATTTGAAGAAAATGCCGGACAAAGCGCAGCGATGTTTGCGGGGCTGAAAGCGACACGCAACGAGGTCGCGGTCTTGATCGATGGCGATCTGCAAAACGATCCGGGCGACATTCCTAGATTGCTGGAAGAAATTTCGCGCGGGGCTGATCTGGTCTGCGGCTATCGCGCGCGGCGCCAGGATTCGTTAGTAAAAAGAATCAGCAGCCGGGTGGCGAATTTCGTGCGCAGCCGTTTCACCCGCGACGGCGTGCGCGATACCGGCTGCACACTCAAGGCGATGCGACGTGAATGCATCGGCGTGCTGGTGCCGTTCAAAGGCATGCATCGATTCATTCCCGCGCTGATCAAAGGAGCCGGCTACAATTTGGTGGAGATTCCGGTGAACCATCGCCCGCGCCGTTTCGGCGTGAGCAAATACGGTCTCGGCAACCGCGCCCTGCGCGCCACCATCGATATGTTCGGCGTGCGCTGGCTGCTTTCGCGCCAACTGAATTACAAACTGCGAAATCGATAGCGATGTGAAACGCCCGTTGGAGCCGCGTCTCTGTGAGACGCGCGGGGCCGATAATCGCACCCGAGCACATCTCGCACGGCTCACAGAGCCGTGGCTACATCGCTTCTTTGTAGAAGCGACGCCCTCGTCGCCGGAGGGTATTACCGACCTGCGGAATCTGTTCTGCTTGAAATAGATTCCGTTTCGTTCAATATTGGAATCATGAAAACTAGCCTGAATATTCCCGACAAGGAACTGGGGGATCTCCTGCGATTTACCAAGGCCAAGACAAAACGCGAAGCTATTGTCCGGGCGGTCGAGGAATTCAACCGGCGCCAAAGACTGGCCGCATTAACCAGGCATGCCGGCAAATCAAAGACGTTCATGACCGCGAGCGAATTAATGAAGCAGCGTCAGTCGAGATAATGGTCTTGATCGATTCTTCCTGCTGGGTTCATTATTTTCGTCAGCGCGGAGACACCAGGATTCGAGAACGCGTTATCGGGCTGCTCCGAAGTGGAGAAGCGACTTGGTGCGCTCCTATTCGGTTGGAGCTCTGGAACGGAGTGGGAAGTGATTCCGATCGCAAAATCCTGCGCGATCATGAACTCTGGTTGCCGGAGCTTCCAATCTCGGAGGAAGTCTGGTCGGACGCATACGCTTTGAGCAGCCAGTGCCGAAAAGCCGGTAGAACCGCGCCGGCGATTGATGTCTTGATCGCTGCCTGCGCCCGTTATCACGAAGTCAAACTCGAATACGTGGATGCCCATTTCGATTTTTTGCTGCGCTTTTAGACCGCGTTCGTTTTAGTCGCGTCTCTGTGAGACGCGCGGGGCAGAGTTCCAGCCGAGCACGTCTCGCACGGCTCACACGGCTCAACACGGCTCAACACGGCTCAACACGGCTCAACACGGCTCACAGACCCGTGGGGCTACTCGCTTCCTCGTGTGAGGGAGCCGTAGAGCATCCCGTAGCCTTCGTGCTCGCGCCTCTGATCGTGCTCGTAATCGAATTATCATGAAAAGAGCGAGCACGATTACGATTACGAGCAGGAGCACTAGGGCATGACTGCTCTACTCGGTAAGACCTCAGTGGCTCATTACCTAGACTAGTAGCGCTCCGCCTTTATCCCACGTTTCGTCAGCTGTACTTGCAAGCTATCCGGCCCGGTCAAATGGCCGGCTCCGACCGCGATCATTTTCGTGCCCGGCGTTTTTAGAAGCTCGGCCACCTTTCCGCTCCAACGCTCGTTGCGCTCGACGATCAATTTCTGGTAAAGCGTCGGCGCTTTGCTTTTGATTTCTTCCACGATCAAATCGTCCAGTTTTTTGGTGTCGCCATTGATCCAGGCGGTCGCCATTTCATCAAAAAGCGCGAGCCCTTTGCTGACGTCATCGAGGGTATCATCCAGAAATGCGATCTGGTCGTTTTGCGGCAGTTCCGCCAGATAACGCACCTGTTCCTCCGCCGTCTCAAGGCCGCGCACCGGCTCGTTCTTTTTTTCCGCCGTCGTTTTCAAAACACGATCGACCCCGGCGGCTGGATCGTAACCGGCTTTTTGCAACGGGAGAACGGCGAAGGTAAGGGCGACGACCCAGGGTTGCATTTGCTCGAACAATATCGGGGTCACGCCGAATTGTGCCGCGGACTTTTCCAGCTTCGCTTTTTGCTCTGAGTTGAGCTTGCTCGAAAGCGGTTTGGCGGAATCGATCCCGTATTTTTGCACAAGGGACAAGGCGGCGGTCGCATCGTCGATGTTTGCCACTTCCAGCCAAAGCTCAGAGCTTTCTCCCAGTGCTTTTTCCATTTTCGTTTTGTCCCACTCCGCTTCGCGCCGGAGGAGGTGGACGGTGCCGAGCAAATAAACGGTGGCGTTATTTTGTCGGATCACCCACATCGCCGGCTCCGCCCGCGCCAGCAACGGAGCGGCGGCGAAAATTATCAGAGCGCGAAAGAGAGCCCGGAACATGTCGAATTTTTCCAGAACAAATCACTAATGCAATGCGTCGCCTTTCGACGCGACCAAATCATCTTGTCATCCGAAGGGCTCTCGATAAGCTTCCGTCCCCACTGGGCTTTTGCATGTCGCTGGCCGAACTTCTTTCCGCAGACCAAATCATCCCCGAGATGATGGCGACCGAACGTTGGGACGCCATCGTCGAGCTGATGGATTTGCTCGTCGCCCGCGCAAAAATTCGCCCGGAAGATCGCGACGGCATTCTTGCCTCGCTCAAGCAGCGCGAGGAAACGATGAGCACCGGCATCGGTTTCGGCATCGCCATTCCGCATTGTTCGTCCGATCGATTGGAAAATGTGGTGGCCGCCTTCGGTCGTTCGAACAAAGGAATCGAATTCGATGCGCTCGATAACGCACCGGTAAAATTCGTCGTGCTCTTCGTCGTGCCGAAAAATCAATTTCAGACGCACCTGCGCACGCTCGCTTCGATCGCGAAGTTTTTGAACGACCGCGCCGTGCGCGATCAGCTCGCCAGCGCGCAATCGGCCGAGCAAATTCTCGCCATCTTCCGCGCCCGCGCCCAGGCCTAGCGGAAATTTTTCCGCGATGGAAACGTTTCAGTCGCAACTCGCGCACAAGCTTTCTGCTGCGCTCGCCGCCGCTGGTTTCGATCTGGCGGCGGAAATTTCGCCGGCGACCGATCCGCGCTTTGGCGATTACCAAAGCAACGTCGCGCTTGTGATTGGCAAGCAGCGCGGCCAGAACCCGCGCGAAATTGCGAAGGCGATTATCGACCAGTTGGATGTGGCAGAACTTTGCCAGCAACCGGCGATGGCCGGCGCCGGGTTCATCAATTTCACTCTAAAACGCGAGGCGGTTGAGAAGCAGCTTGGCCTTTTGTTGCAGGATAAGCGGCTGGGAGTTGCGACGACTTCCGCGCCGAAAAAAATCGTGATCGATTTCGGTTCACCCAACGTCGCCAAGCCAATGCACGTCGGTCACATTCGCAGCACTTTTCTGGGCGACGCCCTGGCGCGGATCGCCGAATTTCTCGGCCACGACGTCATTCGCGATAATCACCTGGGCGATTGGGGGACGCAGTTTGGGATGGTAATTTACGGCTGGAAAAATCTGCTCGATCGCCCGGCGCTGGCGCGCGATCCGATTGCTGAGTTGGTTCGCATTTATAAGGAAACGCACGAGTTGGCAGCGCGGGACGAAGCAGTGCGCGAGTCCTGCCGGGCCGAGCTGGTGAAATTGCAGGCGGGCGACGCGGACAATTCCGCCATCTGGAAACAATGTGTCGATCTCTCGTTAGCGGAGTTCAATCGCGTTTACGAATTGTTAGGCGTGCGTTATGACATCCTGCGAGGCGAAAGTTTTTACAACAATCGCCTGCCGGGCATAGTGG
>DAIOVO010000089.1:0-9219 GCA_036758965.1 Chthoniobacterales bacterium | reverse complement strand
ACAAAAAGGCCGACGGAATATCCGGCGCCAAAATCGATTGCGTAACGGAGAGAAGATTCGGTGGCGACCGCGCGCAGGCTTGCGCCTGGGTTTCCCTGCAAAAGTTTCGGAGCTTCGCGCTCGGCGTTTTTCCGCGGGAGAAACCGCGCAAAGATTCGGTCCAAAACAAAACTGGCGCTCCGCACTTGCTGTTCGGCCAGCAAAAATTCGCGCGCCGCTTCCGTTTTAAACGAGAGCAGCAAATCGCGGTCGAAGCGTTCCAGCCAGCCGTCGGTCGCAGTGCAGAGACGAAACGCATTGGTGCCTTCGGCTTCCAGCTCGCGCAGCAGTGGCGGAGAAATCCAGATCGCGTTCACGGGGTCGTATCTTAGAAATCGTGGTTGGCGACGTTTCTTGCCGCTTGCGAGCGACGCGATAAGCTCGGCGCGATGCAGCAGGTAACTGTGCGCGTACCGGCCACCACTTCAAACTTCAGCCCCGGGCTGGATTGTTTCGGCGCCGCTCTGAACCTTTACAATGAGGTGACGGTCCGGCGCGAGCAGGCGGGTCGTAACTCGAAAATGATTAGCGAGGCGGCGACGAAATTTTTTCGCGCAGGTCGAGTGCAGCCATTCCAAATTTCGGTTTCGATTGCGGGCGAGGTCCCAGTTGCGCGCGGGCTCGGGAGCAGCGTGACGGCGCGGCTGGGTGTGCTGCACGCGCTGAACAAACTTTCGCGGGCAAAAATTAGCCGGCACGATTTGTTTCGTTTGTGCGCGGAACTCGAAGGCCATCCCGATAACGCCGCCCCGGCGAGTTTCGGTGGATTTACGATTGCAACGCACGATGGCGTGCGGCGCTTCGAGATTTCTTCAAAGTTGCGATTTGTTCTTCTGGTTCCGGATTTCGAAGTGGCTACTAACCACGCCCGGAAACTTTTGCCGAAACGAGTTTTGCTGCGCGATGCGATCGAAAACGTGGGAAACGCGAGCGCCCTGGCGGCCGCGTTTGCCTGCGGCAAATACGCCGAGATGCGCGGCGCTTTCCGCGATTGCCTGCACCAGCCGTATCGGAAAAAGCTCGTGCCGTTTCTCGATGCGGTCATCGCCGCGGCCGAAAATGCCGGCGCGCTCGGCGCTTTTCTGAGCGGCTCGGGCTCGAGCATTTGCGCGATCACGTTGCGCTCGCCGCAAAAAATTGGCGCGGCCATGCAAACCGCTTCGCGCCTAACGAGAGCTAGAACTATTATTGCGCGCGCCGATAACGATGGCGCCTGCGTTGCCGGAAGATGAGCCGTTACGAAAATCTGGAGCAGTTTGCGATTGACGTGATTCTCGAGCGCCGCGGCGGGGTGCGCGCCGCCATCTTGCGCTGGCTTCTCTACGCGCTGTCGCTGCTCTACGAACGCATCGTGCAACTGCGGCTCTGGCTTTATCGCAAACGGATTTTGCGCGAGCGCGCTCTCGGTTGCCTCGTCATCAGCATCGGAAATCTCACCGTCGGCGGAACCGGCAAAACGCCGATCGTGGAAAAATTCGCACGCGCGCTCCAGGATGGCGGGCGGCGGGTCGCGATTTTAAGTCGCGGCTACAAAAGTGTGCCGCATCGGCGGAAGCGAACTTTGCTTTCGCGTTTGCGCGAAGGCGATTCCGAGCCGCCGCGAATTGTTTCTGATGGGCGCGCCTTGTTGCTCGATTCGCTCATTGCCGGCGACGAGCCGTATATGCTCGCGAGTAATCTCCACGACGTGGTGGTGCTGGTGGACAAGGACCGGGTGAAGAGCGGGCTTTTCGCGATTGAAAATATGAATGCCGACGCGCTCCTGCTCGATGATGGCCTGCAATATCTGCATCTCAAGCATCGGCTCGATATTGTGCTGATCGATCGGCAGGCGCCGTTTGGAAATGAATTTTTGCTTCCGCGTGGGACCCTGCGCGAGCCACCGAAAAATCTCCGCCGGGCGAGTTACATTTTCATCACCAAGAGCACCGGCGAATCGAATGCCGGACTGATCGATCGCATTCGGCGCTACAATCGCACGGCGGAAATCATCGAGTGCGCGCACAAACCGTTGCATCTGCAAGATGTCGTTAGCGGCGAAGTGGTGGCACTGGAGAACTTGCAGGGCGCGTTCATCGGCTCGATTTGCGGCATCGCGGCGCCGGAAAGTTTCGAAGGTGGATTACAAAAGCTGGGCGCGAAGATCGAAATCGCGAAACGTTTTGCCGATCACCATCGTTACACCGAGGCGGAATTGCAAAATTTTATCTCACGCAGTATCCGGCGCGATTTGGAGATGATTGTGACAACGGAGAAAGATGCGGTCCGGTTTCCGCGAATGGCGCAAACGGAGGTGCCGATTTATTTTTTGCGAGTCGAAATCGAAATCCTTAGCGGGCACGAGACCTGGGATCATTGCGTGGCGCGAATCTGCCAGCCGCAAGCGTTGCTTTCGCCCGAAAGATTTTTCGCCTAGCAACGCCCGCACCCGATAACGGTCTGAATTTTCTTGTAGCGGCCGTCTCTGGCCCGGGAAGCCACCGTCGCAGGCGTAACTCAGGCATCTTGCCTGATAAGTCGCGCGGGCTTCCAGCCTGCGGTTCAATGGCAGGCAAGATGCCCGCCAGACGGATCAGGCAGGATGCCTGAGTTACATGCGGTGGTCGGAGACCGCCGCTACAGTCTGAGCATGTCTGAGAAGGCGCAGTTGGTTGTTGCCGGAAAAAAGCTGGCCGTCTCGAACCTGAACAAGGTCCTTTATCCAAAGGCTGGTTTCACCAAAGGCGAGGTGATCGATTACTACATCCGCATCGCGCCGGTGCTGCTCCCGCATTTGAAAGACCGGCCGCTGACGATGAAGCGCTATCCCAACGGCGTGGATGAGGAATTTTTTTACGAGAAAAATTGTCCGGCGCATCGGCCGGCGTGGGTGAAAACGGCGAAGGTCTGGAGCGAAGGGAATCAGCGCCATATGAATTATTGTCTGTTCCAGGATTTACCGACGCTGGTTTGGGGAGCGAACCTGGCCGACCTCGAGCTGCACACTTCCCTCGCGCGAAAAAAAAATGTGGCGCAACCAACGATGATGGTGTTCGACCTCGACCCAGGCGCGCCGGCCGACATCGTGCAATGCTGCCAGGTGGGGATCTGGCTGCGCGATTTGCTTCACGAGATGAAGCTGAAAAGTTTTGCGAAAACGAGCGGCTCGAAAGGACTGCAAGTCTATGTCCCGTTAAATACAAAGGTCAGTTTCGAGCAAACGAAATATCTGGCGCACGAAATTGCGCGTTATCTGGAGCGCGAACACAAGGCGCTGGTGCTTTCCGAAATGTCGCGCGCGCTGCGCAAGGGCAAAGTGTTCGTCGATTGGAGCCAGAACGACGAACACAAGACCACCATCAATGTTTATTCGTTGCGCGCGAGGGAAGAGCCGACGGTTTCGACTCCAGTCACCTGGGAGGAAGTGGCGAATTGTTGGAAAAAAAAGAAGTCGGACTTGTTGAAATTTCGCTCTGCGCAAACACTCAAGCGCGTCGAAAAAATGGGCGATTTGTTTGCACCGGTCGAGAAGTTGAAACAAAAACTGCCGAAAAATTGGAAAGCCTGATCCATGAAAACAGTGAACTTGAAGGACATTGAAGAAAAAAAGCGCCAGTCGCCCAAAGGAAAATTTGGGCGCGCTTCAAAAGACATTTCGGTCGCGCTCGGGCGCGATCCTGAATCGCTCGATTTGATGAAGCGACATCCATTTGATGTCGCGCTGGTGCGGGTCGCACCGGACCAAACGATCTGCCCGTATCATTCGCACTCGTGTGAAACGGAGTTTTACCTGGTCGTTTCCGGGCGCGGCGCAATTCGCGATAAGAATGGAATTACCGAAGTAGAAGCTGGCGATGCATTCTTTTTCGGGCCGGGCGAAGCTCACCAACTAAGCAACCGGGGTAAGGACGATTTCGTTTACTACGTCATCGCGGATAATCCGCGCGGCGATACCTGCTTTTATCCCGACAGTGGGAAGTTCATCGGCTTGAAGGAAGGCGGCGAAGAAGTGGTGGTAAAAGGCGCCGAGACCGATTACTTCGACGGCGAAGAGTAAAAATCAGCCGTGATCTTCAGGCGGCGCCGGCGGCGGGCCGAAGCCACGGTGATGCATCGACTGGCGATGACGTTTTTCCAGCGTTTCCAACTTCGTTTTTTGTTCAGGTGACAAAAATGGAAGGATCTCGCGATGCGTTTGCTCGAAGATTGCGCGAACATCTTTGTGAGTGGCTTTGCGCTGCGCATCGAGTTGAGCGGCGCCGCGGTCGATGATTGGCGCGAGCTGCTGTATTTGTTCAGATGTGAGATTTAATTGCGCCCGCAAATTGCGCTTCATGTGTTCGGCCAATTCCCCGTGATGCGGATGAAAAAAAAGCCGATGCAGATGAAATGAACCGAAAAAGCCGCAGGTGGCGCCGGCAAGAAAGACGAGCGCAAAAGCGAGAGCAAGTTTCCAGCGCAAAGAACGGTTCATTCGCTCAAATTGCTTTCGATCGCGGTGTCCGCCATTCCGTAGCCGCTGGTGTCATCGTCGTTCGCGCTCGCATCGCCGCTGCGATAAACGCCGATCGCACCGAGCGCGATCACAATCGACGCGAGAGCGGAGGCCTGGCGCAGGAAACGCGTAATGACGGCGGAGCCATTGAGCGGATTCGCGCGCACCTGGGCGAGCACGCGGGTATCAAATCCAAACGGCATTTCGGCCGGCGCCTCGATGTCTCGGGCGCGAGCGAGCAAGCGGTCGAGTGGAGTTTCGTTCATGAAAAAGTCTCGATGCGTTTTTTCATTTTCTGCCGCGCACGAAAAGCCCGCACTTTGATGAGCGATGTGTTCCAACCGGTGAGCGCGCGCACTTCCGCGACGGTTTTCTGTTGTAGATAAAGCATGTCGATAACAAGGCGCTCCGCCGGTTTTAAAAAGGTGAGCAATTTTTCCACCAGATCGCGCGCGGCAAATTTCTCCGTCGCCGGTATCTCTTCCTGGTCGCTCGCCAGATTCTCGAGCACCGCTACTTGTTCCTCACTCAAATCGGCGTGGCGCAATTCCGGCCGCGATTTTTCGGCTGCGATCTGATTGCGACAGGTATTGCTCGCGATCCGCGCCACCCAATGCGCGAAAGGCGCTTTGGCTGAGTATTGATGCAGGTTTTGAAAAACTTTAATGAAAATCATTTGCGCAAGGTCTTCCTCGGCGGCGCGACGCGGGCGGTAACCATGGACGATTTTTGCGACCAGCGGATAAAACTGGCGAATGAGGTCACGCGCGGCCTCTTCGTCCCCACGGCGTGCGCGATCGACCAATGCGTGATCGTGCTCATCGTCATCCATGCGTAGAGAACAGTATCCACACCGGGAAGTTTGACCGCCGCCAAATGGGAATGGTTACAACATTTTCATCATGTAGAACGAAGTCGACGGATCCCGTGGCTTCGAACTGACGAAATGTTGTAACCAGTCGCTTCCTCTCCCGCTCATCATTTACAACCGGCGCAATCACGCGCTGGCGAAAAAACCTAACAAAATATGAAACGAACAATGATTACCCTGGCCGCAGCCATCGCGCTTGCCGGCCTTAACGTTGTTGCTCAGGCACAACCGCCGCCCGGCGGCCCGCATGGGCATCGACACCACAACGAACTCGCCGATTTGCCGGCGCAACTCAATCTGACTCCGGAACAGACGACCAAGGTGCAACCAATTCTGGACGCGGCGAAACCGCAAATGAAAGCAATCCATGAAGAGGCGATGACGAAAGCCAAAGCCGTCATGGATAATTCGTTCGCGCAAATCCGGCCGCTACTCACTGCGGAGCAGCAAACCAAGCTGGACGCGATGATCAAGGCGCATCAGGACATGCATAATGCCGGTAAGGAAATGCACGACGCCGAAGCTAAATAATTTGCGAGCTGAGGAGATAAGGCGGCGGCTGCGAGGCCGTCGCCTTTTTTATTTGCCGCGATTACCCGTTCTCCGAGCGGCGAGCGCACGCTCGGCCGCCGCGGCCGATGGGCCTCGCGTATTTCCACTCGCGATCCGCTGCGCGCGTTCCTGGCGCCCGGTGGTAACGCCCGGACTTTGCTTCACTGAGCCGCTGATGTTCGTTTCTATGCTCTTCTTGCTTTTCTTTGCCATAAGATTGCCTCTGACATAATTTCGAAGTTCGGGGCGCGGGCGCGTTTACTCATAACGCAATGCCTTCACGGGTTCGAGCCGGGCGGCGAAATAGGCGGGAATGAGGGCGGCGATCGAGCAAATGCAAAACGCCGCCACGCAAATCCGCGCCACATCCCACGGAATCACTTCCGCCGGAATGGACGAAAACTGATAGACTTCGCGCGGGAAAATTTCGATGTGGAGAACGCTGGCGAGCCAGTGGCTCACTTCGTTGCGGAATCGAATGAGCGCCATTCCCAATCCAAGTCCCGTTAGCGTTCCGAAAAATCCCACCACCATTCCCTGGCCGAGAAACACCCACACGATTTGCGAAATGTTCGCGCCCAGCGCTTTCATGATTCCGATCTCGCGCCGTTTTTGCACCGTCACCGTGATGAGCGTGCTCATGATGCCGAAAGCCGCCACCACCACGATGAAGAAAAGCAGGAAGAACATCACGTTCCGCTCCAGTCGGATGGCCTCGAAAACCTGGTGATTCATTTCGATCCACGTCTGGGCGTACTGCGGCGGCTCCAAAAACTTTTCGATCTGCGCTTTCACGCGATTGACATCATACGGATCGGTCGTCTTGATCGTGATCCCGTGCAGCGCGTCGCCGAGATTATAAAGTTCCTGGCCAATAAAAATCGGCACGAGCAGAAACTGCGAATCGTGCGCGAAGTGGCCGGTTTCAAAAATTCCGGTCACCGTCAGATCCTTCGGTAAAACCACCTCGCGCAAATCGGCGATCGCTTTTTTTTCCTCGTCCGGTTTGGCTTGTTCGAGTTTTTTTATCCGGCCAAGAATTTCATTAAGATTGCCCGGCGAATAGACCGTTACCTTGTCGCCCACATGCGCGTTCAGCGCGCGCGCGAGATCGACTCCGAGCACCGCGTCGTCGCCGCTAAGATCGAGCGTTCCCCGTTTCACAAATTTTTGCAGCGGAATCACTTTTTCTTCCTGCGCCGGATCGATGCCGCGAATCACCGGCGCCAGCCGCTGCTCGTCGTGTTCCAAAATCACCGGCCCCTGGACGTAAGGTGCGGTCGCCACCACGCCGGGAATGGCGCGAATCTTTTCCGTCAACTCGCGCCAATTGGTCAACGTATCCTGGCTGGTGACTAAAATGTGCGCGTCGAAATCGATCACTTTCTGCCGCAGCTCGCGATCGAACCCGGTCATGACCGAGATAACGAGAATTAGGACGGTGACGCCCAGCAGCACGCCGACGACCGAGATCAGCGTGATGATGGAAAGAAAAGTGCGTTTCGGTTTGAGGTAACGCAGCGCGAGAAAAAGGCTGAACGGCAGCTTCAAAGCGCGTCTAGGTTGCCGCAGTTTGGGTCGATTCCAAGCGGGATTGGACAGGAGCGCGCTTCAGTAATTCATCGGCTCGCTGCACCGCGGCGCGCAACGAATGCGTTCTGCCGGGATTTTCGCCCAGGCGTTCCCAGGCGGCTGTTTGTTCGTTTTGCGCGGTAGGCAGTTGCAAATCGGGCAGTTGCGCCCGGAGGTCAGGACGCGCGACCAGCGGCGACAGCACGTTGGACGCCTCGCGCCAGTTAGCGCGGAAATGGAGGCAGGTCGGAGTAGGAAAATATCCAACGCGATCGCCGCCGGAAATTATGCGTGTCCACATTTCCCAATCGGCGCAGGAGGGACGCTGTTCATCCCAGAAACCGTAGCGCGAAAAACAGTCGCGCCGATGCACGACGCAACTGGCGGGGATACCGTTGGCAGCGAAGGCGAGGAATTTTCCGCGCGTCTCGTCATCGTTGAGATCAAAATCGCCCGGAAAAAGCGCCCCGCCCGGTTCGACCCAGATCACGCGACTGTAAGCGATGGCGAAGTTGTTCAGCTCGATAAAATGTGCGAGCGACGCGAGATGATCGGGCAGCCAAAGATCGTCATGCGTGAGATATGCGACGAGATCGCCTCGCATTTGTCGAAAAGCGAAATTGCGATGGCGGTAGCCGAAGCCGGGCGCCTTCGGTAAATCAAACCACTGAATGCGAGGGTCGCTGAATTTTGCGACAACCTCAGCCGTGCCGTCAGTGCAGCCGTCACCGACGAGAAAAAGCTCCCAATCGTTCTCGGTTTGGGCAAGAAGCGACGCGAGGGCGAGTGGCAAAACGTCCGCGCGATTATGGGTGGGAAGGAGAATGCTGAACTTCACACGCGCGCCGCGAAACGATACGGAATTTTGTTGGTATCGAATGGCAGAGTAAACTTGTCAGGCGCATCGTGTTGGTAGGGTGCAGTGGGAAAGTTGAGCAGCGCCGCATCTTTGCCGCCGATGTTCTGCGTCGCGTGCCAGACGCCCGCGGGAATGTTGATCAATTGCCGCCGGAATTCAGAAAGTGCAATTTTGCTCACGGCGCCGCGGGTGGACGACTCGACGCGATCATCGAAGAGAACGAGCAATACTTCACCAAACAGGATGCAGTAACGATCGTCGTGTTTTTTGTGCACGGCCCAGCCTTTGATGACGCCCGGCCGCAGAGTAAAAAGATAATTGTAAACCAGTGGCGCCGCGTGCCAATTCCAGCGGGCATCGAAAATCTCGAACAACATCCCGCGCTCATCGATGTGAGGAACGAGTGCGCGCGTCTTTACGCCCGCGGGTAACGAACAAAGATTTTCGCCGCTGGCATCGATCGTGGCTGGGTCGGGAACACCTTCGATTTTTTTCATCGCAGCGCGTGCGCCTTTAATTCTTCCAGCGTCACAAACTCCAGCGCGCTCAAGTGCGTCGCTTCCAAATCCACCGGGCAGGCGCGCCCGCTATCGAGCGCTGCTTTCCAGCGCGTCACGCAGACGCACCATTTATCGCCCGGCTCGAGCCCGGGAAATTGCCACTCCGGATGCGGCGTCACCAGATCGTTTCCGTCCAGGACCGAGAAGTCGAGAAACTCGCGCGTCACCTGACAGCAGACCGTGTGCAAACCGACATCGTCCGGACCGGTGCGGCAAAAACCGTCACGATAAAATCCAGTCAGCGGATCGCGGCAGCAACTTTTCAACTCGGTCCCGAGCACATTGGTGGGCA
>DAIOVO010000088.1:0-9352 GCA_036758965.1 Chthoniobacterales bacterium | reverse complement strand
CGGCTGGCAACCGCAATTTCAGTCGCTCACCGAAATCATCGGCAGCGCCTGGCGATGGAGCGAAAAATTTCCCGGGGGCTACGGCGATTAAAAAAAATGCCCGCCGGCGAACCGGCGGGCATCAATTTCTTTTCCGCTCGATTTACGGATGCGTCGTCGTCGTGGTGGTACTTTCTTTTTCCGTCACCACGGGTTTGCTGAGCATGACCTTAGTCACGACCATGCGATCACCTTCTTTTGCGTAATAGACGGTCGCCGGCATGTCCGGTCGAACGGCCGACCATTCCACGGTGTTGCCGGAAGGGTCCACGATTACTGTCTTTTTCGAGTAGTAATAGCGCGTCGGTTCCGCTCCCGCGCTGGCGCGGAAGGTGAAGTAATCCGAGCTGGGCGCGGCCGCGAACATTCCCGAGCTAGTGGTGGTGGACGTAGTCGTTTCACCGGTAGCCGAGTCAGTTGAGGTAGTAGTGGTGGCACTTTCCTGCGCCAAAACCGTGCCGGCAGCCAGTGCGCAAGCTGCCCCAATTGCCAACATTTTGTTTAATCTGTTTTCTTTCATGTGTTTCCTTTGCTTTGGTTAGAACGGATGTTTTCCGTTGATGCCTTTTCCGACTGTCTGGCCCCGGACTTTATTCATCCGCTCATTGTGATTCGTAAATATCCCGGTCGATGGCTGCGTCTGGTTTCCCTCTCCAGTCCCTTATGCAAGCACTGACCGGCTTTCGGGATTTTCTGCCCGCGGCTTTGGCAGAACGAAATTACATTTTTGCCACCTGGCGCGAAGTCGCGCGACGCTACGGCTTTGTCGAATACGACGGGCCCCCGCTGGAAGAGCTCGCGCTTTACACCAAAAAATCAGGCGATGAAATCGTGCGCCAGCTTTACGATTTCGTCGATAAAGGCGAGCGCGCCGTCGCCTTGCGGCCGGAAATGACGCCGACGCTCGCGCGCATGGTCGCGGCACAACACCGTAATTTTCGTAAACCGCTCAAGTGGTTTTCCATTCCACAGGTTTTCCGCTACGAACGGCCGCAACGCGGGCGTTTACGCGAACATTTTCAGCTGAACTGCGACATCATCGGCGAAGATTCGCCGGCTGCGGACGCGGAACTGATCGCGCTCGCGATCGACCTCGTGCGCGCCTTTGGTTTTAACGCGCAGGATTTTGTCGTCCGAATTTCCGATCGCGAATTCTGGACGGAATTTTTGCGAAACGAGCGTGTGCCGGAAGAGCAGTGGGCCGAAACGCTGCAAACAATCGATAAGTCGGAGCGCGAGCCGCGCGAGAAAACCGTCGAGCGGCTCGGGAAACTGGCGGAGCCGGTTTTCGATATCTTCGAAAAGGACGGCACCAGCGAAAAACTAACAGAAATTATGCAGAACCTCGGTGCGCGCGGTCTGGCGGATTTCGCCAAAGTCGATGTCCGCATCGTACGCGGGTTGGCTTATTATACCGGCGTCGTTTTCGAAGTGTTCGATCGCAGCGGAAAATTTCGCGCCATCGCCGGCGGCGGCCGCTACGATCATCTCGTCGCGCAATTGAGTGATGACGCCGTCACTCTGCCGGCACTCGGTTTTGCCATCGGCGACGTGGTGCTGGGGGAAATGATTCGGGCAAACAAGTCTGCTGCTGGGCAAATGCAACAGGCATTGGAACACGAGCGGCCGATCGAGATTTTTGCCGTTATCGCGAAAGAGGAATGCCGGCCAAACGCAATTGAGTATGTGCAAAACCTGCGCGAACGCGGATTTCGGGTCGATTATTCGCTCGGGAAAATGAACATTCCAAAACAATTTCATGCCGCCGAAACGCTTGGCGCGCGGGCCGCGATCATCTTCGGCGACGAATGGCCGAAGGTGGCAGTGAAAAATCTGGCGAGCGGCGAGCAGCAGCTCATCGCAAGCGAAGAGCTGCTTGCGCACCTCGCGAGCTTCCCCACCTTGTCATCCCGAGCGCAGGTCGCCGCGGCGACCGAAGCCGAGGGATCCCGCGGCGAAACGAGAAGCTGACGCAACGGGATTCCTCGACTTCGCTCGGAATGACAACTTATCGAACCCATCACTGCAACGAATTGCGCAAGGTGGACATCGGTCGCGAGGTCAAACTCGCCGGCTGGGTCAACGTCACGCGCGATCACGGCGGTGTAATTTTCAGCGACCTGCGCGATCGCGAAGGTTTGACCCAGGTTGTGTTTCGCCCGGAGGAAAACGCAGAAGTGGCGAAGCAATCGCATGGTTTGCGCGCCGAAGATGTTATCCAGGTTGCTGGCCGGGTCGCGCCGCGATTGCCCGGCACCGAAAATTCAAAACTCGCCACCGGCGAGATCGAAGTGTTGCCGAGCGCGCTCACGATTTTGAACCGGGCGGAAAATCTGCCCTTCCAGCTGGATGCGAATTTAAGCAACGAAGACCTCGAGCTTACTTATCGTTACTTCGATTTGCGCCGGCCGCGCCTCGCAAAAAATCTTCGCACCCGTCACCGCGTCACCAAAGCGACCCGCGATTATCTCGATGCGCAGGGGTTCGTGGAAATCGAAACGCCGATTTTATCCAAGAGCACTCCGGAAGGAGCGCGCGATTTTTTGGTTCCGAGCCGGCTCGCGCCGGGGAAATTTTACGCGCTGCCGCAGGCGCCACAGCAATACAAGCAACTGTTGATGGTCGCCGGCGTGGAAAAATATTTTCAGATCGCAAGAGCGTTTCGCGACGAAGATTTGCGGGCCGACCGCCAGCCGGAATTTACCCAGATCGACATCGAAGCGTCGTTCGTTACCCCTAACGATATCTATGCACTGACCGAAGGAATGCTGGCGGCGATTTTTCAAGCAACGCGCGGAGTGGAAATTCCGACGCCATTTCCCCGGCTGACTTGGCGCGAGGCGATCGACACGTTCGGCAGCGACAAACCAGATCGCCGTTTTGGAATGCAGCTCGTCGATTTCGGCGAGGTTTTTCGCTCGAGCCAATTCAAAGTTTTTCAAAGCGCGCTGGCAGATGGCGGCGTGGTCAAGGCGATCAACGCCAAGGGATTTGCCGGAATTACCATCGGGCAGGTGGATGAATTGACCGGGATCGCGAAAACATTCGGCGCCAAAGGCCTCGCTTTTATCAAAATCGAGAACGGCGAATGGAAATCGCCCATCGTAAAATTTTTCTCCGAGGAAGAGAAAAAATCGCTGTGGGAAAAGCTAGAAATTGAGGAGAGCGATTGCATTTTTTTCGCAGCCGGCAAATGGGAGATCGCCTGCGAAGTGCTCGGCCGTATTCGATTGCGAGTGGCAGAAATCCAAAAGCTCACGGTCAATTCCAACGTGCTCGATTTCCTGTGGGTAACCGATTTTCCGCTGCTGCAATTCGACGCCACGGAAACTAAATGGAACGCAGTGCATCACCCGTTCACGCGCCCGAAGGCGGAAGATTTTCCGTTGCTCGAGCAGAAGAAATTCGGCGACATGCGGGCCGATGCTTACGATGTCGTCCTCAACGGCGTGGAAATCGGCGGCGGCAGCATTCGAATTCACGAACCGGAATTGCAGGCGAGAATGTTCGAAGTGCTGGGAATCAGCGCCGAAGAACAGCAGACCAAATTTGGTCACTTACTGCGCGCGTTTCGTCTAGGCGCGCCACCGCACGGCGGAATCGCTCTCGGCCTCGACCGCCTGGTCATGCTTATCTGCAGTGAACAATCGATCCGCGAGGTAATGGCGTTTCCGAAAAATAATCGCGGCCAGGAATTGATGACGCAATCACCGAGCGAAGTGGACCCGAAACAGTTGCGCGAGCTGAAAATCAGACTCGAAGCGGACAAGAGGGCTGTTTAAATTGGACCATGTTTGTTGAAGGCGGCCTTCATCCCGAGCAGGTGAGATTACTCCGCGCGATGTCGCTCGAACGGCGCGCGGAGCTCGCGCTCGGCTTCATTCGTTCAATGACCGAATTGAAAGCGACGGCGTTGCGAAGTCAGCACCCGGACTGGAGCGAAGAAAGAATTTCCGCGGAGCTTCGCCGGTTTTCATCGCATGCCGGCTCTTGATCCGGCGGCGATCTTCGTTCCGCGACTGAACGCTCTGGGCGCGCCTTGGGCGGCGACTGGAGCAATCGCGTCGATTATCTACGGTGAAGTCCGCACGACGCAGAATATCGATGTCATCATTCTTTTTGATGCGCGCGCGTTGGCTGCGCTAATAACTCAATTCCAGAAACCGAGTTCTATTGTCCGCCACGCGACATCGTCGAAACTGAACGAGCACGGGGGCAACATGGTCACTTTAATATCATCCATTTCTGAAAGCGGATATAAGGCCGATGTTTATCCGAGCAGCACTGATCCGCTACACGTTTGGGCGTTGCGTAACCGACGCCCCGTGGAGATCGCTGCCGGGACACTCTGGCTAGCGCCTCCCGAATACGTGATCATTCACAAGCTGGAATTCTTTCGCGAAGGCGGCAGCGAAAACATCTGCGCGACATTCGCGGGATGCTGGCGGTGACGGATGTCGATCTGTCATTTTTGGAAAGGGAGATCGCGGCACGTGACCTAAGCTTACCGTGGACCGGGTCCGCGCTTAAACGGCTGCCGGCGGATGATGTTCGCGGCCAGTGCGAAATAAGATGGCAACGCAAAAAGTGACGATGCTGCCGAAACAAATCCACCAGGGAAATTCCATCACCGGGAGCCAGTTTGGTTGCTGGTAGAGTTGGACGCCGAACAATCTTGCGATGGCGTTGGGCAGGCCGCTGATAAAGGAGACGACGGCGAAACCGCAAAGCATGGCGATGATGTTGCCGGAATCGTTGCCGCGTTTTTTCGTGAGCATGCCGGCTAGGAAAATGCCTAGGACCGAGCCGTAGGTGTAACCGTAAATGCCGAGGACAATCGGAATGATGCGCACGTTCGGCAGGACGATGACGCAGTAAGAGGTGGCGGAAGCGACGACGATCATGAGCACCGAAAACGCGACTGTCGCCCAGCGCACTGCGCGCAAACTTTCTTTGCCGTTCGCGCCGGGTCGAATGTAAGTGAGGTACCAATCGCGGGTGAAGCTGGTGGCAAGTGCGTTAAGAGCAGTGCTGAGCGAACCCATGGCAGTGGCGAATATTCCCGCGAGCAATAATCCACGCAGGCCGACCGGCATTTCGTAGAGAATGTAGTGACAAAAAATTTCGTTCGAGGTTTTCGGCAAGGCCGGATCCTGATGCGATTGGTAAAAAACCCAAAGCAAGACGCCTATGCTGAGAAAGGTGAAGGCAATCGGAATGTCAGCGAGGCCGGAAAGGATGAGGGAGCGGCGGCTGCGGCGAACGTCGGGCGCGGTCAGCATGCGTTGCACCATGTCCTGATCGGTGCCGTGGGTGGACATGGTCATGAAAGTGGAACCGATGAGCCCGGCAAAAATGGTGTACTCGATCGCGAACATGCCGGCGATTTTTTGCCAGCCGTGTTTGGCCGGATCGAGGCCGGTGGTAATTAAATCGGAAAAATGAAATGGACCGCGGCGTTGGACGATTTCGTGCCAGCCGCCGGGAATGGCGAAGTAGAGCAGTCCCAGCGCCACCAGCGCGCTGCCGATCATGATCGAAGCTTGAATGACGTCAGTCCAGATGACGGCTTTGATTCCGCCCAGGGTGGTATAGATCGCGGTCAAAACGACGATTGCAGCACTGGCGCCGATATAAATCCAAAGTGTCTGCGTCTCGTTAGGCCGGGTGCCGGTGATCATTTCGTAAGCGAGCGCCAGCGCGATGGCGGCGACATACAAACGCGCGCCGGACGCGAGCAGGCGGGTGAAGAGAAAGACGGCGGAAGCGGCGTTCTTGGTCGCGACGCCGAAACGCTGGGTCAGATATTCGTAGATCGAGAAAACGTTGTAATCGTAATAGGGCTTTAGGAAAATGAAGCTAACGAGAACTCGCGCGATGATGGTGCCGAAGGCGAGCTGCAAGTAGGTGTAGTTGCGCAGGGTGTATCCTTCATTGGGTGTGCCGAAGAATGTTCCGGCGCTGGTTTCAGCCGCGATGAGCGAGGCGAGCACGGCCCACCACGGGATCATGCGGCGGCCAAGAGCGAAATCTTCCAGGTTGTCCTCCTTGCGCCCCATGCGCAGGCCGATGGTGATGATGATGGCGAAGTAGGCGAGAAGAACTAGGGAATCGATGGCGAGGCGAGCATCCACGCCGCCTTAGGTGACAAAGATTTGTGCTAGCGCAAAGGAAAATGACTGAATCCGAATGACGAAGCCCGAATAAATAGCGAATTCCGAATAGCGAAAACCGTCGCGCAGGCGACTTCGTCATTCGTCATTGTTTCGTCATTCGGATTTCGTGCTTCGTCATTTCATCATGATAGTTAGTCGGCCGTGAAATTGACGAAGATCGCAGCCCCGGATTTCGATTTGGAAAAGACGTTGAATTGCGGGCAGGTGTTTCATTGGGAGAAATGGGAAAGTGGTTTTGTCGGAACGATTGAGGAACGGGCGGTTTATGTGGAGCAGACGGGCACGGTTTTAAAAGTTCGCGACGGCGGGCCGCCGTCGCCAGCACGCGGGCCGCGTGCGCTCCCCGGAATCGTGGCGCGGTATTTTGCGCTGGATCATCCTGGGAATGCCTGGCGAGCTTCATCACCTCCTCGATGAAACAGGTCGCGCACATTCGGCAGATTTCTCAGGCCCTACGAAAGCGATACGGAAGGCGGGACGAAGTTTGCGGGACGCAACTTTATGCTTTCCCGAGCGCGGAGCGGCTGGCGCAGACGACGGAACGCGAACTACTGGCTTGCGCGCTCGGTTATCGCGCGAGAAATTTACGCGCCACGGCGCAATGCATCGCGAGCGGCGAAGCGGATTTGGAATCGTGGGCGAAGTTAAGTGATGACGAGCTGCGCCGGAAGCTTTGTGAATTGCCCGGCGTAGGAAGGAAAGTGGCAAATTGCGTGATGCTTTTCAGCTACGAACGAATCGCGGCCTTTCCGATCGATGTCTGGATCGAGCGCGTGCTGCGAACGGAATATTTCGCGCGGAAGCGCAAGGTGACGGCGAAAGCATTAGCGGAGTTCGCTGCCAATCATTTCGGGCCGCACGGCGGTTATGCGCAGCAATATCTTTTTCATCATGCGCGAATGAGCCGCAGGCCGCGTTCGAGCCAGGACGCTCGACTTCGCCGGGGATAACACGATATTCCGGCGAATCCACCGGGCAAACGGCGCAGGCGATGCTGAACTAACGGGAACTCGACGCGATTAGCTGATGAAAATGAAACGCGAACGACGGACCTTGCTGCTGGCGATCATCGCTTCGCTGGTGTTGCATTTCGCCGTCGGCATTTCGATTGCGTCCTTCGGCGATAAACTTCAGCCGGCGCTGCCGGAGAAGGAGAAACCGGCGGAGTTAACGCTGGTATCGCTCGCACCTCCGTCGCCACCGCCGATTACGCCGGTGAATGCGCCTTTCGTGGACACGCCGAAAAAACGGGAAACGCAGGAAGCGCCGAAAGAGAAGACATTTGAATCGAATGCAAATTCCATCGCGGCCAGCGAGCAGGCGGCCAGCGGCGAATTGCCGGTGCCGACGCGGGAAGGGAAAGAGCAGCCAGATTTCGATTTGGACAAACATCCGAGTTCGCTGGGCAAGCCGGAGGAAGGACCGACCGCCACGCCGCGAGCAACCATCGCTCCGACCCCGGCGCCGACTCCACCGCCCACGCCTTCTCCGACCGCAACGCCCGCTCGCACACCGGAACCTAGCGCCACCCCCAATCCAGAATTAATGGCGATGCTGCGCGCGACTCCGCCGCCGACCATTCGCGCGCCGGAAATGGCGGAAACGCCGTCGCCGGAAATTCCGCCATCACCCACCGCGCGACCGGCGCCGTCCACATCGTATCGCCGCGAAGAAAGGCTCACGCGCATGGCAGGCAACATTTCCAATCGCGGAATTACTTCGGTCAATGCCGTCGGCACGCCGCTCGGGCGTTACACCAAACAGGTGCAGGATGCGATTGGTTCGCGCTGGTATGGCTACGTGGAAAACAACGTAGATCGCATTAACATTGGCACGGTGGGAGTGACATTCGTGGTTGAACGCAGCGGCCGCATCACGAAACTGAGAGTAGTGCAGAATAGTTCCGATGAATCTTTCTCCAACCTCTGCATTCAATCGGTGCAAAATGCGAAACTGCCGCCCATTCCGGAAGATGTCGCCGCAGTCTTGCCCTCGGAAGGAATGCAAAGCGAAATTGCTTTTACGATATATTCTAACCAATGAGCGTGATTTCAATTTTGGCGGAGACCGGCAGCGCGTTTCGCGATTTCATCGGCTTTTTTCAACGCGGCGGACTTTTCATGTGGCCGTTGCTGGTTTGTTCGATCGTGGCGGTGACGACAATTATTTTGCGCGGGCTGGCGTTGCGCGACCGAAATGTCATGCCGCTGGTGGTGGAGAGTGAGATCGAGCGGCTGGTGCCGGGCGGAAGCGCCGAACGTCTGGCGCGCCTGGTGGAACATGATGATTCTTCGCTCGGTCGGATTGTGCGGGTGGCGCTGCAACATCTGCGCTCGCCGCGCTCGGAAAATGTCGAGGCGGTGCAAACGCGCGCGCGCCACGAGATGGTGATTTTGGAAAAGGGTTTGATCGTGCTGGAAGTGATCGTTGGAATTGCGCCGCTGCTGGGCTTGATCGGCGCGGTTTCGGGTTTGGTGCATGTTTTTTCGCATCTTGGTTTAAGCAACGGCGCTTCGGATACGCGCCAGATCGCGCTTGGAATCGCAGAGGCGTTAAACGCGACCGTATTCGGATTGTCGATCGCAGTGCCGACGCTGGTGGCCTTCAGTTATTTCTCTAAAAAAGTGGAGGTCATGTCGGTGGAAATGGAAACGCTGGTGGTGGAATTGATCGCGAAATGTTATTTCGGGCGGAGCGGTGGAGACTTGCCGCCGGCGCGCACGCCAGCTCGGGCGCAAGCCTACGCGGGCTAACGAGACGTGAAATTCGCGGTCCGGAAACGGCGAGCGCCTTCGATCATTATCGTATCGCTGGTCGATATTCTGACGATTCTGCTCATTTTTTTCGTTGTCTCGACCACCTTCAAAAAGGATCAGCCGGAAGTGCAGATCAATCTGCCCGAATCCAAAACCGCCACCAAGGCGCCGGCGGAACAGGAGCACGCGATCGTAAGCGTGGACGAAAATGATGTCGTCAAACTCGACGGACGCGAGATTGCGATGGGGGAACTGCAACAGGCGGTGACGGATTTGGACGCGACCCGAAAAGCGTCGCTCGCCTTGCAGGCTGACAAAAAAGCCTCTTTCGGAACCATCATCAAAGTGATGGACGCGCTCAAACTCGCCGGCGTGAAAAAC
>DAIOVO010000087.1:5818-9799 GCA_036758965.1 Chthoniobacterales bacterium | reverse complement strand
TCGACTGATTACGACACCAGCGACAAACTCTACTTCGAGCCGCTCACGCTGGAAGACGTGCTCAATATTTACGACCAGGAAAAACCGGAAGGGGTGGTGGTGCAGTTCGGCGGTCAGACGCCGTTGAATCTGGCTGAGGGATTGAAGGCGGCGGGCGTGCCGATTCTCGGGACGCAACCGGAGAGCATCGAAACCGCGGAAGACCGAAGACTTTTTGCTGCCATGCTCGATAAACTGGGGCTGCGGCAAACGCCAAGCGGCTCGGCCACCAGCGTGCCGGAAGCAATCGGGATTGCCAATCGCATCGGCTATCCAGTTCTTGTTAGGCCGAGTTTTGTTCTGGGTGGAAGGGGGATGGAATTGGTTTACAACGAGAGCGATCTGCGGCGTTATGTCGCGAAGGCGATAGACATTGCCCGCGACCGTAACACAGGCTTCCAGCCTGTCGGGTCAGGCGGGCATCCTGCCCGCAACCGCCAGGCTGGAAGCCTGCGGGACGAATCAGGCAGGATGCCTGAGTTACGCCCGATCTTGATCGACCGCTTTCTTGAGGACGCCATGGAAGTGGATGTCGATTGCATCAGCGATGGCGAAACCACCGTCATCGGCGCGATCATGGAACACATCGAACAGGCTGGGATTCACAGCGGCGACAGCGCCTGCGTCATCCCGACCTTTTCCCTAACAAAAGCTGTGCTGGCGGAAATTTCCGACGCGACCAAGGCGATGGCGCGCGAATTGAACGTGCGCGGACTGATGAACGTGCAGTTCGCGGTCAAAGGCAAAGAAGTTTACGTGCTGGAGGTGAATCCGCGCGCTTCGCGCACGGTGCCGTTTGTGAGCAAGGCGATCGGCGTTCCCCTGGCGAAACTGGCCGCCCAAGTGATGGCGGGAAAAAAACTAACGGAACTTGGATTCACCCGGGAAATCGTGCCGAAACATTTCTCCGTCAAAGAAGCGGTTTTCCCCTTTCTTCGCTATCAGGGGCAGGACATCGCGCTCGGCCCGGAAATGAAATCGACCGGCGAAGTGATGGGCATCGACCAGGACCTCGGGCTGGCCTACGCCAAATCGCAAATGGCCGCGCCGCCGCCCTTGCCGAAATCAGGCAACGTCTTCGTAAGCGTGCAGGATTCCGATAAGACCTCGGTCGTTTCCGTGGTGCGCGATTTCGTTGCGCTCGGCTTCGGCATCATCGCCACCAGTGGTACTGCCAGCACGCTCGAAGCCGCGCGCGTGCCGGTGAGGCGCGTTTTCAAAATCCGCGAGGGCCGTCCAAACGTCCTCGACCGGGTGAAGAATGGCGACATCAGTTTCATCATCAACACTCCGAGCGGGAAAATTCCGCGCGAGGACGAAGTGACAATTCGCAACGCCGCCATTGCCCAAAAAATTCCGATCATGACCACGTTGCGCGCGGCGCAGGCGAGCGTGTACGGCATTCGCTCGCTCCAGAAAAATAAGCTGCGCGTGCGCTCGCTTCAGGAATATCACGCCGGAGGAACTCGCAAGTAAGTCAGGCTTCCAGCCTGAACCGTCGGGCGGCCTTCCAGGCTGCAGTCTTAAACGCGCAAGCAAGGATGCTCGCCCGACGAATCAGGCTGGGAAGCCTGACTTACTTGGCGACCCGCCTTCCCGGAACTTTCCAAGCGCGCAATTTCCCGTTGGAAATTGCCGCTCCCGCAGGAATTGTTGCCAGCATGAAACCGACTCGCTTTCTTTGCTGCGCTTTGCTTTACGCTCTTGCCCTCTGCGGCACTCGCGCCGAGGAGAACAAGCCTATGAATAACACTAACGAAATCGCCATCATCAAAACGAGTGAGGGCGACATGACCCTGCAGTTTTGGAATGATGCCGCCCCGGAGACAATCGCGAATTTTAAAAAACTCGCGCACACCGGATTTTACAACGGCACGATTTTTCACCGGATTGTAAAAGATTTTATGATCCAAGGCGGCGATCCAAACACGAAAGATCTGGCGAAAGAGAGCAGCTACGGCACCGGCGACGCCGGCTATAAAATTAAAGCGGAGTTCAATGATCACAGCCACGACAAGGGTGTGATTTCGATGGCGCGTTCGTCCGATCCCAACAGCGCGAGCTGCCAGTTTTTCATTTGCCTGGGGCCGGTGCATCGGCTCGATCATCAATACACGACCTTCGGAAAATTGATCAAAGGCGAGAGCGTGCTGGATAAAATCGGCAATACGCCAGTGGATATGAGTGCGGGCGGCGAACGGAGTAAGCCGACGCAGCGGGTCACGATCAATAGCATCGAGATCGTGCCAGCGAGCTCGGTGAAGTAACCGCAGCCTCGTCATGTCGAGCGAAGCCGAGACATCCCGCGATGCTGCCTTAAAGGTTTCGCCGCGGGATCCCTCTGCTCCGCTCGGGATGACGAAGGTTTCGCTCGTGCAAATGCGTTGCGGCGCGGAACCGGAGGCAAATCTCGCCCACGCGATCGAATTGATTCGCAAGGCGGCGAAAGACGGTGCGCAGATTATTTGTCTGCCGGAATTGTTTCGTTCGCAGTATTTTTGCCAGAGCGAAGATCACGCCAACTTCTCGTTAGCCGAATCGATTCCCGGTCCATCGACCAAAGCGCTAACGAAACTTGCGCGCGAGCTTTCAATCGTGATCGTCGCTTCACTTTTTGAAAAACGCGCCGCTGGCGTTTACCACAACACCGCCGTCGTTATTGATGCCGATGGAAAATTACTCGGCAAATATCGCAAGATGCACATCCCAGACGATCCGTCGTTTTACGAGAAATTTTATTTCACGCCGGGCGATCTTGGATTTAAGGCGTGGGACACTGCGCGCGGCAAGATCGGCGTCTGCGTTTGCTGGGACCAATGGTATCCGGAAGCGGCGCGGCTGACAGCGTTGCGCGGGGCGGAGATTTTATTTTATCCGACCGCGATCGGCTGGCATCCGCGCGAGAAGGAAAAATATGGCGCGGCGCAGTTTTCGGCCTGGGAAACAATGCAGCGCAGCCACGCCATCGCGAATGGCTGTTTTGTTGCCGCATGCAATCGTGTCGGCCACGAAAATCCCGCCGGCGGCGACGGGATCGAATTCTGGGGGCAAAGTTTTATCTGCGCGCCGAGCGGCGAGATTCTGGCGCAAGGTTCCATCGACAAGGAGGAGATCGTGTCGGCTGAGATCGAATGGGAACGAGTCAACGAACACCGCACGCACTGGCCATTTCTGCGCGATCGCCGCATAGATGCTTACGCAGGAATTCAGCAGCGGTTGATCGATTAGTCGGCGGTGCGTTTCGCGTAACTCAGGCACCTTGCCTGATCCTTCGCGTAGGCTTCCAGCCTGAAGCAGGCAAGATGGCCGCCTGACAAATCAGGCAGGGATGCCTGAATTACCTGCGGATTTTGCCGGATCCCTCGACGTAGCGCGGAATGACCGTTAGTTTACGCGATGAGAACAAAAATCTTTCTTAGCGTCCTTGCCTTCCTATCCGGCATTTGCCTCGCCAACGCACAGGAAACAACCAAAGCGATCGCAGTTCTGCATCCCGCTTCGGGCAGCAATGTCATGGGCACGGTCACGTTCATGAAATCAGGCGACGAAGTAAAAGTTGTTGCCGATGTCACCGGACTGACGCCGGGCAAACATGGATTTCATATTCACGAGTTCGGCGATTGTTCCGATCCGAAAGCGGCTTCGGCCGGCGGACATTTTAATCCGGCCCATCACCAACATGGCGCGCCTGACGCGGGCGACCGGCACGCCGGCGATCTCGGGAATATCGAAGCCGATTCCTCAGGCAAAGCGCATCTGGAGTGGACCGACAAAGTCATGAAACTCAACGGCACCGATTCGATCGTCGGGCACGCGGTTATCGTTCATGAAAAAACGGACGATCTGAAAACGCAGCCCACCGGTGATGCGGGCGGACGCATCGCCTGTGGTGTGATCGGCGTGGCGAAGCCGTAAGTTGTAGCCGCGGTCGCTGACCGCGGC
>DAIOVO010000087.1:0-5808 GCA_036758965.1 Chthoniobacterales bacterium | reverse complement strand
TTTTCTTGGGGGCGAGCCGCGGCCGGCGACCGCGGCTACAACAACTTGTTGCTGCAATTTTCGCTCCGCGCGGCGAAGCTTTCTGGTATTACGCACGAGCTGCTCTCGATCAATGAAATTCGGCGGCGCGCCCAGGATGGGATCGTGACCGCGCGAGTGCACGCGCAAGTCGAGCGCGCGTCCGCGAAAATGACGCGCGAGAACAAGCCGTTTTGCGAGCTCGCGTTGGCCGATGCCTGCGATCGGATGGCGTTGCGCGTCTGGAGCGATCATCCGGATTACAAAATCTGCGGTGCGCTCGCGGCTGGCGATTTCGTCGAAATCAGCGGTGAATTTGCCCAGCACCAGCAGTTCGGCCTCGAAGCGAAAAACTGGCGGTCGCGCGCGCTTAACGCAGAAGAAATTTCCGCGCTTCTCGCCGGGCCGCCGGAATTGCGCGCGAAACAAGATACCGATTACGAATTTATCCGTACCACCGTCGGCACCATCGGCGATCCGCGATTACGCGAGCTCTGCCAATTGTTCCTGGGCGAATTTGGCGAGCGTTTCCGTCGCACCGCGGCGGCGCGAAATTATCATCATGCCCGGCGAGGCGGATTGGTCGAGCACACCGCGCAGATGATGCGAGCGGCCCTAGCCTTGAGCGCGATCTACGCCGAGCTCAATCGCGACGTCTTGTTAGCTGGAGTTCTCTTCCACGATTCCGGCAAGCTTTGGGAAAACCATCTTCCGGAAAATGGTTTCACCATGGATTTCGACGAGCGCGGCGAATTAATTGGGCACATTTCGATCGGGCTGGAGCTGGTCAATTCCCTCTGGCGAAAACTGCAGACGGCAGAGAACATGCGCGCCTGGGAGAATCTGACGCCGCCATCGGAAGATTGCCGGATGCATCTGTTGCATTTGATCGCGTCGCACCACGGCGAAATGCAATTCGGTTCGCCAGTCTTTCCGAAAACGCCGGAGGCAATGGCGCTGCATTACATCGATAATCTCGACGCGCGCTTGGAAATGTTTGCCGCTGGTTACGAAACGGCGAAGCCGATCGCGGAGCGCATTTTCGAGCGCGTGCGGCCACTGCCGGGAAATTTGGTTCAAGCGCTCGAAAAATTTTCGCCCGGCACGCCGTAACTCAGGCATCCTTGCCTGATAGGTCGCGCAGGCTTCCAGCCTGGCGCGCTTTGGCAGGCAAGATGCCCGCCTGACTGGTCAGGCTAGAAGCCTGAGTTACGCGTCGCCTAGCTTCCGCCAGATATTCTTCGTCGATGTCAAAACCAATGAAATTCTTTACGCCGCACTTCTTCGCAGCGACCGCCGAATTTCCAATGCCTAAAAATGGATCGAGCATCGTCTCCACGCGCTTGACGCCATGCAGGCGAATGCAATTTTCCGCCAACTCCACCGGAAACGTTGCGGGATGCGGCCGCTCCTTTTCGCGGCGCTGAATCGTCTGGTAAGGGACGAACCAGGTATTGCCGCGGCAACGCCGGTCGCGCCCAGCGGTATGCGACCAGCGGGCGATGTTGGTTTTGTCCTGATACGGAACTCCCAAGGCCAGGCGATCGATTGGAACATTCCCACTTCTCGTTAGATGAAAAATGTATTCGTGGCAATCGTTCAGGAAACGCCGTGAGTTGATCGGCTTGAAATGTCCGCGCGAAATAAAACCGCCGTTTTCTTCTGCGAGACTGATCGATTTGATCCAGTGAATGGTGTTTTGCAGGACGAAGAGATCGCGCAACTCCAGCGCCAGCTCATGCGGGAAAAGCGGATTGGCCGGGGACGCGCCGAGATTGAGAAAAAACGAGCCGTCGCTCTTTAACACGCGGGCAATTTCCGCCGCCCACTCGTGACACCACCGCAAATAGCCGACGCGATTGGCGAGATCGAAAAATTTTGAATATCGAACGCCGAGATTGTAAGGCGGCGAAGTCACTACGAGGTCGATCGATTCCGCGGCCAACTCGCGCATTCCCGCGAGGCAATCTTTCGTCGAAAGCTCAAACGCCGTCATTTCGGGCCGCGACAAACTCCACCCGCAAAGGTTGCCCATTGATTTTCCCGTCGAAATAAAGAACTGAGATATTCTCCGCGCTGCTCACCTGCGGCCCACTGGCCATAAAGCGCGGTCGGAAAAAGCTGGCCTCCTCCATCAGGCGCACGCTTTCCGCGAAGCACGCTGCCTCTTTCAACTTATAGGCAAGATGGATTGGGCCGAATTGTTTGAGCCATTTCTCGAACGACAAATCGGGGGGCGCGGACGGCAGAAAAACTTCCAGCGCCATCGCAGAACCATGAGGAGAAACACCGCGGGCCGCGAGCACTGTCATCGGCAGCGATGGGCGGGCGGTCTCCAGTGCAAGTTCGCGGGCCAAAATTTCGCTGGGGAACGACCGAAATTCTTCCCTGAATCCTGCCTTCTTCATCGCGGCGCCAATTGCTTCGCCGGGAAGTTTGGTCCCGGCAATCACACCAAGATGACTCAATCCCACTATCAGGCCGCCCATTTTTCTGCGCCTGATTGGGTGAGGCATGATGCAATCAAGAACGTCCCGTCCAGCGGAATCGGTAAAGAATTCCGCCAGGTCGCGAAAGATTTCCTCGCCCAGAACGGCCTCGCTTTGCACGATTGCGCGATTCAGGGCGAGAAGCGTCTCGGGCGAGGCCAAAGGGTTGCGAACTGCCGTCGCAGAGGAGGAAGTCACTCCGCACCGTCTCTGGTTTTCCCAGACGAGCAAGAGGCCGCGCCCGTCCCCAAGCGTGGGATGACGGATGTGTGATTGCGAATATGTTTACAATCCAATGTCGGATAAGCCGTCGAAATTGAAAATCGCCGATCGCGAATTCTCGTCGCGGCTGCTCATTGGCACTGGCAAATTTTCCTCGAACGAAGCGATGCGCGACGCGCTCGTCGCCAGCGGAACGGAGATCGTGACGGTGGCGTTGCGCCGCGCTGATCTCTCCGGCAAGCGCGATCCCTTCGCCAATATTCTCGATTTCGTAGATGCGAAAAAGTATTTGCTGCTACCGAATACGAGCGGCGCGCGCGATGCCAATGACGCGGTGCGAATTGCGCGACTGGCCGCCGCCGCCGGTCTGCCCACCTGGGTGAAACTCGAAATTCATCCCGATCCGCATTACCTCTTGCCCGATCCAGTCGAGACGCTGGCGGCCGCGGAAATTTTGGTGAAAGAAGGCTTCACGGTATTGCCGTACATCAATGCCGATCCGGTGCTGGCGAAACGCTTGCAGGATGTGGGCGCTGCGACGGTGATGCCGCTTGGTTCACCGATCGGAAGCAACCGGGGAATCGAAACGCGCGCGCAGATCGAGATCATTATCGAGCAGGCGACGGTGCCGGTGGTGATCGACGCCGGGTTGGGTGCGCCCAGCCAGGCCGCGGAAGCGATGGAGATGGGCGCGGATGCAGTGCTGGTGAATACCGCGATTGCAATCGCGTCCGATCCGAATCGAATGGCACGGGCATTCAAACTCGCGGTCGAAGCGGGAAGGGAAGCGCGCGAAATCGGGCTGGCTAACAAGAACTGGAACGCAGCGGCCACCAGTCCGGTGAGCGCGTTTTTCGGGTCGTAACTCAGGCTTCCAGCCTGGTCGGTCGCGCGGGCATCCCTGCCTGCGCTTCAGCCTCGAAGGCTGCGCGACAATTCAGGCTGGAAGCCTGTTACACGGTGTCTCGCGCGCCGGCGTCATTGTAGAACTCAATCTGCCGGCCGCCGATTCGGCTGACGACGCGCCACCCGCGCTCAAGCGCGAAAACTTCCATAGCTTCGGCTGATAACGTTTTCAACACCGCCAGTTCGCTCGGATGCGTGATGAAACATTCCGGTCGCACTGCGAGAACACGCGCGATTTTATTCTGCATCGCCACCAGATTCGGATTCATCGATGGCGGTTTCGGCCGCGAGAATTGACCGGCGTGCGCAGCGGCAGCGGCGGCGGCGTTTTTGCTTTGCGATTTAATTTTTCGCCGAGCGCGAGATGCGCTTTTAGCGAAGGCGAAGGGCCGCGGACATTCGGTTTTTCCATCTCGTATTCATTTACCGCGGATTACGCAGATTTCACGGATGATTCAGCCGCCCTCTCTCCTCTTAATCCTAATCCTAATCTTAATCCTAATTTCTCTGGACCAAGATCAGGCACGAAAGGATCAGATGACCCCGTCGCCAGTAGCGCGCGGAGTTGGTTTGATTACATTCGGCGAATGTTTGTCGAAACGATCGAACTCCGCGGCCACATCATCGACTCACTTATTCTGCCGAAGGTGCTCGACCAAATCGTCACGCGCGGCGCGACTTTCAACATCGTCGAATTTCGCATCGGCCAAAAGAGCGCGGATCAAAGTAGCGCACGAATCGAAATCACCGCGCCGAATAGGGCTGAGCTGGATGAGTTGGTCGCGCGTCTTCGCGAACACGGCGCCGAGGTAAGCCGGCCGGAAAAGAAGTAACCATGCGCGAACTGCTACTTTGCGCCCCGGATTACTATGGGATCGAATACGAGATTAACCCGTGGATGAGCCGTGCACGCGGTGCGGATACCGAAGTGGCGAAGAGTCAGTGGCAGGGATTGCATCAAACGCTTTCCGAGCTCGACACGAAAATTGAGCTGGTGCCACCCCGTCCCAAATTGCCCGACATGGTATTCACCGCCAATGCTGGTCTCGCCGTCGGCAAAAAATTTATCCCGAGCAACTTCCGCCATCAGGAACGCGCGGGAGAAGCGCCGCATTTTGCGCGCTGGATGGAAGAGCACGGGTACGAAATTGAGTGGTTGCCGGAGAATTTATTTTTTGAGGGCGAAGGCGACGCGCTTTTCATCGGCGAGGCGCTTTTCTGCGGCTACAAATTTCGAAGCGATATTCAATCGCATCGTGCGGTCGCGGAAATACTGCGAACTCTGGTCATCTCGGTCGAACTGGTCGATCCGCGTTTTTATCACCTCGACACTTGCTTTTGTCCATTGCCCGACGGTGGCGCGGTGTGGTTTCCGGCCGCGTTCGACGACTACGGTCAGCGCGCTATTCGCGGGCACGTGACGGAGCTGATCGAGGTCGAAGAAGAAGAGGCGAAATGTTTTTCGTGCAATGCGGTCGTGCTCGACCGCGACATTGTTTTGCCGGAAGGCGCACCAAATCTTGTTAGGAAGCTGGAGGAGCGCGGCTATCGCTGCCATCAATTGCCGATGAGCGAGTTCCTGAAAGCTGGCGGCGCCTGCAAATGTCTAACGATGTTTATGCCGCAGCGGGAGAGTGCCTAGCGTATCCGCGCGCGCGCGTCATCCTGAGCCGCGAAGACGGTGAAGGACCTCCCAAATGTCTTGCGCGACGATCGTTCTCGAGACGGTAGCGAGGTAATAAATTGGTAACCTTGAGCAATGTGAGATGATCCCTCGTCGTCTGCGCGACTCGGGATGACGCTGCTATCGGTCGCGCTTCCGCGTTAATTCTTTTTCCATCTCCGCCAGCGGCAAACAATTCACCACATCCTCTTTCGTCAGCCAGCCTTTGCGCGCGGCGCCGATGCCGAACCACAAATCCTGCAGGCGCGAGACGCGATGCGCGTCGGGATTAATGACGCACTTCACACCTTTGCTTTTTGCCAGCGGCCACCAACGCCAGTCGAGATCGAGCCGTTTCGGCGCGGCATTGATTTCGATCCACGTATTGTTAGCCGCGGCTGCTTCGATCACCGCCGGAATGTCGATGGCGTAGCCGTCGCGTTTCAGCAGCAACCGCCCGGTCGGATGCGCCAGCATCGTCACAAACGGATTCGAGACGGCCCGAATCAC
>DAIOVO010000086.1:9803-10026 GCA_036758965.1 Chthoniobacterales bacterium | reverse complement strand
AGCGCCAGCTTGTTCGCACGCTTCGATTAAGCGCGTGCCTTTCGGGAAACGATGCCAGACGCCGTCGATCTGGACGTTGAATAGCGGTGGCGTGTCAGGCATCGCTGTTAAACCTCGTGATCGTGATCGTACTCCTAATCGAACTCATCCTGCGATGCCAAATTAAAAATCGATTACGAGCACGATCACGAGCATGAGCACCAGTTCAAATAGTTCCAGCAGC
>DAIOVO010000086.1:7986-9793 GCA_036758965.1 Chthoniobacterales bacterium | reverse complement strand
GTGGGGATTTGGTTTTCGGAAATTAATTCATCCGAGGTCAGCTCGGGCGGCAATGGTGGGGGCGTTTGTTTGCGGGCGCGGCCGGCAAATTCTTCCGGAAATTTTTCGACGAAACTTTGGGTCGGCCAGGCGCAGGCTTCGCCGAAAGCGCAGATGGTGCGCCCGGCAATGTTGTCGCCGATCGATTTTAAGGTGGCCGGATCCTGCGCTACTCCGCCTCCGAGTAGCATGCGGTCGGTAATTTTTTTCATCCACAAGGAGCCCTCGCGGCAGGGCGTGCATTGGCCGCAGGATTCGTGTGCATAGAACTCGTTAATGTTGTTGAGCACCCAAACCATGTCGCGCGAATCATCCAGCACGATCACGCCGCCGGAGCCGGCCATGGAACCGGCGGCCGCAAGCGAATCGAAATCGAGCGGAATGTCATTGATGGAAACGTCGCCGTCCTTGAGCTTAAAGCGTTCGTCCGCGCGCAACACTTTGGCGGAGCTGCCTCCGGGAATAACAGCTTTAAGTTGCCGCCCCGGTTTCATTCCGCCCGCCATCTCGTAAATGAGCTGCCCCATGGTGACGGCGCCGACCTCGATTTCGAAGTAGCCGGGTCGAATAACATCGCCGCTCACACAGACGATGCGGGTGCCAGTGTTGTTTGGTCGCCCGATCTGCGCGTATTGCCCGCCGCCCATGGCGATGATGTGTTTCACGTGGCAAAGTGTTTCGACGTTGTTCACGATCGTCGGGCACATGTAGAGGCCGAGAACGGCGGGAAAATAGGGCGGCTTGATGCGGGGATAGGCACGTTTGCCTTCGAGCGATTCGATCAGCCCGGTTTCTTCTCCACAAATGTAGGCGCCCGCGCCGCGATGAATGTAAATCTCGACGTCAAACCCGGTCCCGAGAATATTTTTGCCAACGAAGTTTTTCGCACGCGCTTCCTCGATCGCGCGCTCGAGAATTGTCGCGCCCTCGGGAAACTCGCCTCTAATATAGATGTAGGCGACGCGGGCATCGAGCGCGAAACAGGAGATCAGAATTCCCTCGAGCAACTGATGCGGGTCCTGATGAATGATATAACGGTCCTTAAATGTCCCCGGCTCGGATTCGTCGGCGTTGCAGATCAGATAGATCGGTTTTTTTTCCTCGGGTTTGATGAAACCCCATTTCACGCCGCAGGGAAAACCGGCGCCGCCGCGGCCACGCAATCCGGAGGTTTTCACCTCGTTCCCAATTTCTTCGCGCGACATCGTGACCGCTTTCTTCAACTGTTCGTAGCCGCCTTCGTTCAGGTAGGTTTCGATATCGGTTCCGCGATTTTCGCGGCCGATGTTTTTGAAGACGAGCCGGTGCTCGAGCGGATGGGAAGAATAGTGATGAGTGACGGGTGATAAGTGATTAGTGAGAATGTTCGGCGCGTTTTCGGGCAAGACATTTTCGTGCAGGTGGTCGTCAACCATGCAAACGGGCGCGGTGCCGCAACTGGCGAGGCACTCGACGAACTCGATCGAGTAATTTCCATCGGGGCTAACGGAAACTGGATTGTGCATTCCGCCGTCATTGCGGCGGCGGTCGATGCCGGTGGCGGCGCAGAGATTTTCCATTAATCGGTAGCTGCCGGCCATGGCGCAGCTCAAAGTGCGACACACGCGGATGTGCGTTTTGCCAGCGCGCCGTTGTCGCAGCATCGGATAAAACGTTACCAGCTCGAGGATATTGATCGGCTGGAGGTCAAGCCGCGCGGCGATCCAGTTTACGCCGGCGTCATCGATGAAACCAAATTGTTCCTGCCAAAGATGAAGCAACGGCAGCG
>DAIOVO010000086.1:0-7961 GCA_036758965.1 Chthoniobacterales bacterium | reverse complement strand
TTCGTTCGGCGGGATAATGTGAAATCGACTCCGCGACCGCGCGCTCGAATTCAACTGGCAATTTTGAATTCACCGGAAAACCGCGCAGCTACTTTTGGAGAGTGCTGGATTTTGCGACCACCCTCTCGTCCTTAAACAGAATGGTGACGTTGCCGTTTTTCTGGTGATAAACATAGCTGGTGCGCTTGAGCAGAAGAAAATCTTTCGAGTCCACCGTCGTCGGCGGGCCGAGAATGGATTCAACCTGCTTGCGGGTCATTCCTTCCGTCACCTGATCGACATTCGCCTGCGTTAGCCGCTCGCCGGTGCAGGAAAAAAGCATGACGCAAAAAACCGCCGCGGCGAGCTGTGGACGCAAAGCTTTCCACATCAGGGCGCGTTCAAGTTCGTATCTTTGCTATCGACTTCGTCGTTCTTAAACGTGATTTGAGCGAACTTCGCACCGTCTTCGTAGCGATAGCTCGTTTTTTTGAAAATCACCATGTCCTTCGTCTCCATGGTAGTGGGTGGTCCCATGATTGTTTCGACCTGCGATTTGCTCATGCCAGTTGTGATCTGGTTATAGTTAGCGAGCGAAACTTTCGAGAGCGGTGCGACCACCCCGGCGCGATTGCAACCGCCGAAGATAAAAATCAAACCGCAAACAAGGGCGAACAGTGGAAATAATTTTCTGTGCATCGTCATCTGTCGCATTCGCCCATGACGAAGTCCAGACTTCCGAGAATTGCGACCACGTCGCTCATCATGCAACCCGGCAGCAGCTCGGGCAAAATACTTAGATTAACAAAGGATGGGGCGCGGATTTTCAGGCGATGCGGCACGCCGCCGCCTTTGCTGTTGATGTAAAAACCGAGCTCGCCTTTGGGATTTTCGGCCGCGAAATAAATTTCCCCCGGCGGCGCTTTCAATCCTTCGGTCACGACGATGAAATGGTGAATCAACTCTTCCATTTTCGTCATCACTCGAGCTTTGGGCGGCAGCATGTTTTTCCAATCCGCGACATTGATCGGGCCGCTCGGCAATTTATCGATCGCCTGCCGCAAAATCTTCGCGCTCTCCCGCATTTCCTGGATGCGCACGAGGTAGCGATCGTAACAATCACCGGCGCTGCCAACGACGACCTCGAACTCGTACTGTTCGTAATCGAGATACGGATGTTTGCGCCGCAGATCGTGCTCGATGCCGCTGCCGCGCAAATTCGGCCCGGACAATGCGTAGGCAATGGCGCGATTTCGTGGGATGACGCCGATGTCGCGGGTGCGATCGACAAAAATGCGGTTGCGCGTGAGCAATTGGTCGCATTCATCGAGCGCCGGTCCGAATTTTTCCAGGAACGCTTCCAGTTGCGGAATGAAATTCCCGGGCAAATCGCGAATTTGGCCGCCGACGCGAGTGTAACTGGTGGTGAAACGCGCGCCGGTAAGCACCTCGCATAAATCGTAAATTTTTTCGCGCTCGGTAAAAGTGTAGAGGAACACTGTCATCGCGCCGAGATCGAGCGCCATCGCGCCAAAGCCCATGAGGTGGGCGGAGATGCGCGCCAGTTCGCAACAGATAACGCGAATGGCTTTGCCGCGCGGCGGAATTTCCCAGCCCATTAATTTTTCCACCGCGAGTGCGTAGGCGACGTTGTTGGAAAGTGGCGCGAGATAATCAAGCCGGTCGGTGTAAGGAATAAACTGGTTGTATTGCATGTTCTCGGCGATTTTTTCATCGCCGCGATGCAGGAAGCCGACGTCGGGAGTCGCCTTCGTGATCATCTCGCCGTCGAGTTCGAGCACGAGCCGCAAGACCCCATGGGTGGCGGGATGCGACGGGCCCATGTTGAGCACCATTTTTTCGCCGATGTCGTCGCTGCCCGGTTGCTGCTGCCGCCGGTCGCGCGCTTCCGCGTCCGCCGCCACCACGCGCGTGACAGGATCCGGGTTCTCGATTTCGCGCGTCGTAAATGGCACAGAACAATTACGCTGCCGTGCGCTAGGTCGGGTGCAAGCGCAAAAGCGGAAATTGGAGCTAGCCGTCTGCCAAATTTTGTCGGAGGAAATCTTATTTTTTCCACAGCCAATCGCGGCGGCGTCTGCGTTACTTTTTTAGTGAACGCGGCAGGTTGCTCGCCGGTCTGTCCGGTCGCCCTCCTCCCATTGAGTCCTGAATGAAGAAACGCGCGAAGCCATTAGACGAAAGCAAGAAGAATGGGCGCACCTATGGCGTGCTGGTGGTGGACGATCATCCTTTGTTCCGCAAAGGCGTGATACGTTTGCTCGAAGACGAGCCCGATCTCAAAGTGTGGGGCGAAGCCAGCAACAGCCGCGAAGCGCTCAGCCGCATTCGCCAGCAAAAATTCGATCTCGCGGTGGTGGATATCGGGTTGGAAGGAAGCACCAATGGGATCGAGCTAACCAAAGCTATTCGGGCGGAAAAACCGCGGCTGCCGGTGCTGGTTCTTTCGATGCATGATGAGACAATTTTCGCCGAGCGCGCGTTGCGGGCGGGCGCGCGCGGTTACGTCATGAAAAACGAGGCGCTCGATCACTTTATCTCTGCCGTGCGCATGGTTCTCGATGGAGAAATGTTCATCAGCGCCACCATGTCCAAGCGAATGGTCGTTGCTCACATTCACGGCGGCAGCGAAATCACCTCGCCACTCGAGCGGCTGAGCGACCGCGAGCTGGAGGTGTTGCAGTTGATCGGCGAAGGAAAAGAAGTGCAGGAAATCGCGGCGCGGCTGCACCTGAGTCCCAAGACGGTGGAGGCGCATCGCGCCCACATCAAAGACAAGATGCAATTGCAAAACTCGCGGCAGGTGGCGCGGTTTGCCACTCAATGGGTGCGCAGTCAGGAGCCGGTGTAACGCGGCCAGCTCGTCCCTTTTCCGCAGAGTCGAGACCGCTCGCTGCCGCGTAGGCTGGGCGTCTCGCCCGCCGGTTTTTGCGTCTCGCGAAAACAATCTTTTCCATTTCCACGACGCAAAAAAGTTCGCGATCGTGAGGACGCCATCGCTGGATGGACTCCCGATCCCCATTGAAGGAAAAGATGAAAAATATTGTAGAAATGTAGCCCGCTCCAAGGACCTTCCCAATACCCCGCTTCCTGTGCGGACGGGACGCCCACCTACTCGAGAATGAACCGGCGCTCTGTCACCGTTTCGCGCGCGGCCGCGAACCACGCCGTATTCGATGCTATACGTGAATCACGTATAGCATCCTTCTCACGAAGCGTCTGATACATGGCACCAGGAGAGAACAGGCTACCCACGCAGGCTGCGTCGCTGTCGCGCCCCTCGTGCGCTTTGCGCACAAGGTTGGCGCAGAGCCTTCGCGGCAAAGCCCGCTCAAACGCCGCCCATCATCGTCCCCGCCAGCTTCATCGCTTCCTCGCTTTTGCCGCCGAGCATCCGCGCGATTTCGTCCTGCCGCGCTTTGCCTTTCACCTCTCGCAACTGAGAAAAAGTCCGTCCTTTCACCACTTCCTTTGTCACCACAAAATGCGAGCTCGCCGCGGCTGCCACCTGCGGCAGGTGGGTGATGCATAGGACCTGATGTTGCTCGCCCAGCGCACGCATGCGCGCGCCAACCGCGTGCGCGATTTCGCCCCCCACGTTGGCGTCGATCTCATCGAAAACCAGCAGCGGCACCGCGTCCTGCGCTGCCAGCGCCGATTTGATCGCCAGCATTAGTCGCGAAATTTCGCCGCTCGAGGCGATTGCGCGTAAAGGTTTCAGCGGTTCACCTGGGTTGGGCGAAAAAAGGAGCTCGAGAGCGTCGAACCCATTGGCGCGTGCGCTTTCCAGTTCGGTTAGGTTCGCTTCCAATTGCGATTGTTTGAAACCGAGGTCCCGCAAATTCCGCCGCACCAGTTCGGAAAGTTTCGGGGCCGCTTTCGCCCGCAACTTCCGCAAACTTGCGCCCGCGCTTTGCATATTTCTTGTTAGATCTGCAATGGCGGCGCCCAGCCGCTGCAATTCCTCGTCGCGCTCTTCGATTTTGCGCATGCGTTCGGCCGCGCGTTCGCCAAACGCGATCACGTCCGCGATGGTCGCGCCATATTTGCGTTTGAGCGATTCGAAGATGGAAACGCGCTGCTCCAGCGCCGCCAGCTGTTGCGGATCGAGGTCGAGCTTCTCCGCGTAACGGCCGAGCTCGTGCGCCGTCTCCGACAAACCCAGCACCGCCTCCTCGTGCGCGGTCGCAGCCGCCGCCATCGCCGGGTCCAGCTTTTCCAGTTCGCGCAAAAGCTTTTGCGTTTTGCCCAGTTGCGACAGCACCGCTTCGTCGGCTTCCGCCAGTTTGTTTGCGACCGCGGTTGCGATCTCAATCAGACGCCGGCTGTTGCTCGCCAGCCGATAACGCGTCTCGATTTCGCTTTCTTCCTCCGTCGATAAATGGGCCGATTCGATCTCGTTCACCTGATGGCGCAGCAAATCCAATTCCTGTTCGCGCGCCGCCTCCGCGGTGCTGAGCGATGCGTGCTCGGTCGTGAGGTGCTGCTGGCGCAGCAAATCCAGCTCCTGCGCGCGCGCCGTTTCGGCGGTGTCCAGCGCCGCCAGTGCCTCTTTCAATCGGTTTAACTCGCGGAAAACTTTCGCAAACCGCCCCCGCGCCTCTTCCGCGCCGGCGAAAGCGTCGAGCAAATCCATCTGTTTCTCGTTAGATAGGAGCGATTGATGATCGTGTGGTCCGTGCAAATCCACCAGCTCATCACCGAGCTGTTTCAAATTTGCCAGGGTCGTGGGCGAACCATTGATAAACTGCCGGTTGGTGCCAGCGGAAGTGAGGCTTCGTTTTAAAATCAGATCGTCAAGGCTCGGCTCGATACCTGTTTCCTCGAAATGCGCATTCCATTTCGCGAAATCATCGCTGTTGAAAATCGCCTCCACCGCACAATTCTCGGCCCCGGTACGAATGAGCGATTTGTCGGCGCGTTCGCCTAACAAGAGCTGGAGCGCGCCGATGATGATCGATTTACCGGCGCCGGTCTCGCCCGTGATGGCAGTGAAACCGGGCGCGATTCCCCATTCCAAATCCTCCACCAGGGCGAGATTTTTGATTCGCAACAATTGGAGGCGCATGGAAGAAAGTTGAGAGTGGCGAGTGGATAGTTGAGAGAGAAGGGAAATCGCAGTTTTGGACTCTCCGCAAACAACTCTCAACTCTCAACTTCTTCTCACCTTCCTCGGCACCGGCACTTCCCAGGGCGTGCCGATGATCGGCTGCGATTGCGACGTCTGCCGCTCCAGCGATCCGCGCGACAAACGCCTGCGCTCTTCCATTTACATCGAAACGCCGGAGACGGCGTTCGTCGTCGATACCGGCACTGATTTTCGCACCCAGGCGCTGCGCGAAAATATTCGCCGGGTCGATGCCGTCGTCTTCACCCACTCGCACACCGATCACATCATGGGATTCGACGATTTGCGCCGCTTTTCCTGGCAGCGCGGCTCGATGCCGGTCTATGCCTCCGCCGAAACGATGACCGATCTGGAGCGCGTCTATCGATTCGCTTTTACCGGCTCAAATCCGTTTCCCGGTTATTTGAAACCCGAGCCGCACGTCGTTTGCGGTCCGTTCACCTTGGGCGAAACACGAATCACGCCGCTGCCCGTTCCGCACGGCAACAGCGAAGTGAACGGTTACCTCTTTGAGCGTGAAGGACGAAAGCTGGTCGCTTATCTAAGCGATTGCAGCGAAGTGCCAGATGAAATTGCCCGGAAAATATCTGGCGTCGAATGTTTGATCATCGACGCCCTACGCGAAAAACCGCACCCGACTCATCTTAGTGTGGCGCAGGCGCTCGAAGTCGTGGCGCGCGTTCAACCGCGCGAGACTTACTTCACTCACATCGCGCACGAGCTGTCCCAATCTTACGAGAAAAAATTGCCGCCGCGCGTTCACCTCGCCTACGACAGCCTTAAGCTTCGCTTCTAATGCGGCCGTTTCTCCTCCTGATCATGATCATGCTCCTGATCATAATCGAACCCCGCCCTCTCCTCGCCCAGGAATCGTTAGCTCAGCAAACCGTCGTCCTGTGCAACGCCGGCATTTCCGATTCAGTCGAGCTGGCAAAATTTTACGCCCAGAAACGCGGCATTGCCCGCGACCATCTTATTCCTTTGGATTGTTCGGGCGAAGAAGAAATCACCCGCGACGAATACGAAACCAGCATCGCCGACCCGGTGCGAGCAACATTCGAGAAGCGAAAATGGTGGCAGTTGCACACCAACGCCGAAGGACAAAAGCGAGTCGAAACCAGCACCATCCATTTCGTCGCGGTCATGAAGGGTGTGCCGCTGAAAATTAAACCAACCGCTACGCCTTACCCGGGCGATAAACCGGGCGAGGGCGCAATTCAAAGTCGTAACGAAGCCTGCGTCGATTCCGAGCTGGCCGCGCTCGGCCTTTTCACCAGGGAAATTTCCGGCGCGCTAAATAATTTTTATTACCAAAGCTACAAACCGATCGCCGAATTTTCCGGCGCGCCCATCCTGCTGGTGTCGCGTCTCGATGCGCCCGAAGCCGCGACCGTGCGCCGGATGATCACTGATGCGATCGAGGCGGAAAAAACTGGCCTATGGGGTCGCGCTTACGTCGATGGCGCCCACAACACCGCCGGTGGGTTCGCGGTCGGCGACGCCTGGCTCGCCAACGTCGTCGAGCAACTGCACAAAGTCGGGGTGCCGGTTGTCTATGAAGATACGTCGGAAATTTTTCCGCAGGCATTTCCGATGAGTGATTGCGCGCTCTATTACGGCTGGTATGCGGGCGGAATTTCCGGGCCGTTCAATCAGCCCGGGTTCCAGTTCGTTCCGGGCGCGATTGCGATTCACATTCATTCCTACAGCGCCGTCACGTTGCGCGATCCAAACGGCGGCTGGTCAGGTCCACTCCTCGCGCGAGGCGCGGCGGCGACGGTCGGCAATGTTTACGAGCCGTATCTTCAGCTCACCACCAACCTCGATGTTTTGAATGATCGGTTGCTGCACGGTTTTACCTGGGCCGAAAGCGCGTGGATGGCATCCCGCGTTCTTTCCTGGATGGGTGTCGCGCTGGGCGACCCGCTTTACCGTCCCTACTTTAACTGGACGCAGATCGACTCTAAAAATCCGGCGGCGAAATCCGATTGGCGCGCCTATCACGAATTTGCGCGGAAAAACAGCCAGCTGGCGCCGGCGGAATTCTCGACCCAGGCGCGTGTCGCAGCTTCTCGCGCGCACAACGCGCCCATCCTGGAGGACATCGCGCTCATGCAGTTACGCGACGGAAATTTTTCAAGCGCCATCAGCGGTTTGCAGCAAGCGCGCGCTTACTACACCAGAAGCGACGACATTCTCCGCTGCGTTCTGGAAGAATGCGACGCCCTGACAAAATCTGGAAAACCAAAACGCGCCGCCGACCTGGCAAATAGCGTCCTACGCGTAGTCCCGGATGCCCCGGCCTCGGAGCTATTGAGGAAAATCGCAGCGCCCCGGACCTCGCCGCCGGCGACCGCGACGCCATAGCGTACCACTCATGACCGCTGGAGGGACGCCCGCCGTGGCGTCCGCCAATATTCGCCGCCGCCCGCGGGTCAACTGCTTAAATGGTGCGCCGCCTTCACCGCGCACCTCTTAACTCTCATCGAGATAACCCTGTCTCCCGAGAAAAAAATTGTGAGGCAAAAAAAGGTTTGACGATTGGAGACAATTTCTGGTAGCCCATTCGGGCATGCGGTTTTCACCCACCTCTTTCGCCAAATGCAGTTTGGCCGCCTTTCAACTCTTTAACTTTTCAACCTTCCAAATGAAATTCATCCTTTCCCTCACAAGCTTACTCCTCGTTAGCAATTTCCTGTTCGCGCAACAACCTGGAGGGACGGGCGCTGTCCCGTCCACGGCTTTGGTCCCCGTTCCCGCCTTCACCCCAACCCCGCGTCCCATCCAGGGCGTGTGGCTCGATGCCGCTTCCGGCATCACCGTCGAGTTCAAA
>DAIOVO010000085.1:0-10146 GCA_036758965.1 Chthoniobacterales bacterium | reverse complement strand
GCCGGCTATTGGACGTGACCAGTTGATTAGACGCGCGCGTGATCGTTGCGATCGCGTCAATTGGCGGCGGGGACGAGACAGCGCCCGTCCCTCCATAAAGATTAGCGGCAAAAAGAATCGAGCACGCCGCCGTTGCCCAACAAAATCTCCTCTGCATACTTAGACCCTCCTGGTTGGCGTCGCACGAAGGACCTCAGCAGGCTTCGGCAGTTTCAGCTGCCTGAGCGGGACTCCTGTTTGAGCGCCTACAATTCGACGCTGACGAACGTTGAATCAAAAATTAAGCGCTGGGTCAAGGATATTTTTGTTTTTCCGAGAAAAAATTGTGCGAGGGGAACGATTGAGGGTGGTGGAGCAATGATGGAGCCATCGGCAGAATGCCGGACGCTAAGGCAATGGAAAGACGTCGGCGGGATGCCGCGCGCTGTGGCGATGGAAAGATATCGGCAGAATGGCGATGCCACGAATGACGATTGCAATTTTCCTTTTGTCGATCGGCTTTGCCGGTTTGCCAATCGGCTGCGCGCCGGATTCAATAGGCTTTCCGGCAAAGTCAGGCGCGCGATGGAATTGACAATAGACTTCGCCTTGCGGTCAAGCGTCGCCACAGAGCTGAAGAACGTCCATTCTTCTACGCCAATACACTTCGCCCTTTAGTTGATCGGCGCGGCGGCAATACCAATAGACGGGCGAGCCTGGCTGATCGTCATCGCTGGGGGGACAATCGCCAAGGCGTCGTGGTCGATCAATCGAAGATTCATTAGAATCGGGCCGCGTGAAAATATAGTTATCATAAAAGACAGCGAACTATTGCCGCCTCTTGCGTGCTTAGCACTCGTTAGCAACTGATTCGCATTGTTTCTCTTAAAAGCCAAAGGGTTATAATGATTTTCGCTTCATAACTATTCTGCATCAGTAAATCATAAATATGGCGGCCACAGCCAGATGGGACCGCCGAAGCTAGCTTTCGTGGGCGGGAGCAATGGAACCATAGAGATTTGTTTGGTTCGTTCTCTCGATTGCTTTTTCTAAGGAGATCGCGGCCAGGTTTTGGGTGGCGGCGTCGAGGGTAGAGTTGGCTTTTTGCAAGTGGGTCAGGTTTTTGGCGGCGAGAGCGGCGGCGACTTCGGCGCGGGCGCTGGAAATCGATTCGCGTTCGCCAGCGCTAATGTCTCCGGCGTTTGCCGCCAGTGCGGCATCGAGTGCTTTCAACATCTCGTTAGCTTTGAGTTCCGCTTCCGTCCAGCTTCGCTTGCTCATGTCTTCGAAGGCGTGCTCGAGAGAATCGGCCAGCATTTTTTCCACCGCTTCATCTGAGACATCGACCGCGCTTTTTAGTTCCAGTTCTTTTTCCGCGCCGGTCCCGGTTCTACTGGGACGGGACAGAGCCCGTCCCTCCAGGGTCTTTTTGTAGGGGCGGTGCTCTGTCGCAGTTGGAACGTGGACTGCAAGTTGAGCGCTTCTAAGCCCGACAGAGCAGCGTCGCTACAACGGCGTCGCTACAACGGCAAGCTTTCCGCGGCGAATTCGTCCGACGGGCGAAAGTGCTTGCCTACATTAGGGGTGGCGATATTAGGGACGCGGGCATGGAGTCGTCGAACATCGAGTCGCATCTGATCGAGAAACGGGTCTTCAAACCGGCGAAGGAGTTTTCGCGGGCGGCACGGATCTCGAGTTTGGCGCAATATCAGAAGCTCTATCGGGAATCGATTCGGCAGCCGGAGAAGTTTTGGGCGCGGGAGGCGAAGGATTTGTGCTGGCGGACGAAGTGGAAGCGGGTGCTGGAGTGGAAGGCGCCCTTTGCGAAATGGTTCGTGGGCGGGAAGCTGAATGTTTCGGAGAATTGTCTCGATCGTCACCTTACCGGCCCGCGCCGGAATAAGGCGGCGATTCTCTGGCAGGGTGAGCCGGGCGAAACGCGCACGCTTACTTACCAGCAACTGCACCGCGAAACATGCCGGTTCGCCAATGTGCTGACGCGAAACAAAATTCGGAAAGGCGATCGCGTGATCATTTATTTGCCGACGATTCCGGAAGCCGCGATCGCGATGCTGGCCTGCGCGCGAATCGGCGCGGTGCACTCGGTGGTGTTCGGCGGTTACAGCGCGGAAAGCATTCGCGACCGGGCGGCGGACAGCGGCGCGGTGATGGTGATCACGGCCGATGGCGGATTCCGGCGCGGGACGGTTGTGCCGCTAAAGAAAAATGTGGACGAGGCGTTGAAGGGAAAGAGTTCGATCAAGCGGGTGATTGTTTTCAAACGCGCGGCTAACGAGATCAAGATGAAGCCGGGGCGCGACCTTTGGTGGCACGAGGAGATGGGAAAGGTGGATGCGACCTGCCCGGCCGCGCCGCTGGAGAGTGAGCATCCGCTTTACATCCTTTACACCAGTGGTTCAACCGGGAAACCGAAAGGAATTCTCCACACGACCGGCGGCTACCTGGTGGGTGTGTACGCGACGATGAAGTATGTCTTCGATCTGCGGGAGGAAGATATTTACTGGTGCACGGCCGATGTCGGCTGGGTAACGGGACATAGCTACGTTGTCTATGGCCCGTTAGCCGCGGGCGCGACGACCTTGATGTATGAAGGCGCGCCGAACTGGCCGGAGCCGGACCGGTTTTGGAAAATCATCGAGGATTTTCGAGTGAACATTCTCTACACCGCGCCGACGGCGATTCGCGCATTCATTCGCTGGGGCGACGCGTGGGTGAAGAAGCACGACCTATCGTCGTTGCGCTTGCTGGGCTCGGTGGGCGAACCGATTAACCCCGAAGCGTGGATGTGGTACTACAAAACGATCGGCGGCGGGCGTTGTCCGATCGTGGATACCTGGTGGCAAACCGAGACGGGAGCGATCATGATTACGCCGTTACCAGGAGCGACGCCGACGAAGCCGGGGAGCGCGACGCTGCCATTCTTCGGGGTGGACGCGGCGGTGGTGGATGAGAGTGGCGAAGAAGTAGGCGCGAACGCAGGCGGCAAATTGATTGTGCGCAAACCGTGGCCGTCGATGCTACGGACGATTTACGGCGATAAACGGCGTTACCGAAAACAATATTGGAGCGAGTTTCCGGGGAATTATTTTACGGGCGACGGCGCGCGCCGGGACAAGGACGGTTATTTTTGGATCGTGGGCCGAATTGACGACGTGCTGAACGTGGCTGGGCATCGGCTCGGCACTTCGGAGATCGAGAGCGCGCTGGTGTCGCACGCGAAGGTGGCGGAAGCGGCGGTGGTGGGGCGGCCGGATGAATTGAAAGGACAAGCAATCGTGGCGTTCGTGACGCTGAAGGGCGATACCGAGACGAGCGCGAAATTAAAAACTCAATTGCGCGAGCATGTCGGCGCGCAGATCGGCGCCATCGCCAAGCCGGAGGAAGTTCGTTTCGCAGAAGCGCTGCCAAAAACGCGGAGCGGAAAAATCATGCGCCGTTTATTGAAGGAAATCGCCGCGGGAAAAAGCGTAACGGGCGATACCACGACGCTGGAAGATTTTGCGGTGCTGGCAAAACTGCGCGGCGAGGAATAACTTAACGCCCCCGGCGACGAATTTGTAATCGCGTCAGCAGTCATAAGCGAATGCGACTTACGGGCACTGATGTTGTCGACGCGCCGTCTCACTCATGCTCGTGCTCATGATCGGGTTTTTTTGACCGCGGAGGACGCGGATTTCTTTTGACCGGGGATTTCTTTTTTGGCCGTCAAGGATGCGATAACATTTTTGTCGGAAGCAGTGTTTCTGTTAGCATTGCGGCGTGAGTTTTATCGGCACTGGTTTGCGCGAGCTCGGCCTGAAAGTTCGCCGGCAACGCACGCGCATGGCGCTGCGACATGTGCGCCGGCAGTTGCAGCGAAGCGAGATTCACCTGGGGCGCGAAGGCACCACCCAGGCCGCCAGTTTTCCGGAAGTGCGAACTGAAATCGTCGCGCTCAAAAAACTGGAGCAGGAACAAAAGGAAGTAGCCCTTCGGATTACCCAAATCGAGGAAGCGCTGGGGAAAATAGAGGAGGAGCGCAAAGCCAACACCGGCGAACAAAACGCCGCCATGGCCCGGCTGGAGGAGGAACGGAAACCGATTTTGCAGCGGCGCGAGGAAGCAAAAAATGCGGCCAGTCTGTGCGAGCGGGAATTGAACGCGGTGGAATCGCGGTTGCAGCAAAACGACGCCGCCGATCGCGAGCTTCTCCGGCAAGTTACCGCGCTCCAGACGCAGACGCCGCCGCCGGAAGATTTGGAAGCGCGCACCGCGGCCTTCGCGGCCAAGCGCACGCGATTGCCGCAGGAGCGCGCGGAAATCGTGCGGGCGCGCGAAGGAAGCATGGAAGCGTGCCGGTCGGCCCGACAAAAATTAGCAGCGGCCGACGAAGAACTGGCGGCGGCCGACCGCAACGCCACCAGGGCTCGCGAAGAATTTGAGGCGAAAGATCGCGCCATCAACGAGAAGGGGCGAACGCAGCAAGAGACGTTGCGCAGCGCGCGCGCGCGCCACCAGACAGTCGAGCAACGCAAAGACCCAGCCTACCTCAATATCGGGCGGCATCTCGCTACCCGGGGGATCGCGCCGCCGAACGCGCCGCATCTGCTTCACGATGTGCTGCGCCATCGACAATCGGTCGATCGCCACCTCACTCACACCCAGGAACTCAAAGTCGTTTCGCAGCAGATCGATAAACAGGAGCTCCGAAAATTTTATTTTACCGTCTGTTCTGTTTTTGTTCTGGGCGCAATTATCGCGCTCCTCTTTTTCCAATCGCCGACACGGCGCGAGTGGTTGCCACAGGAAACCGATACCATTCTTTCGCTTAATACGGACCGTTTCGATCGCGATGATGTGCTCAAGCGCTGGCGAGGCGAAGATTTTTGGGGCCAGACTTTTCCTGGACTAGTGGGCGCGGCGGCCCGGACACCAAGTTTGAAACTGCCGAACGATGCCGCCCGCATCACTCGCGCTCTGGCGACCTCGGACAATTCCAGCGCGCGCGAGTTTCTTCTCATCGAAACGAACGGCGACCTCTCAGGTCTTGTTAGGAAGATCGCCGAGGACAAGGATTTCGAAAGGCGCGTCATCAGCGGCCTGCCGGTCTGGCAACACGCGGATTTCACGGTCGCGCGCATCGGGCCGACCACCCTCGCGGCCGGTTTACCCGAGGGAGTGGACGAATTGGTGCGGGTGCGCCTCGGGATGAGTCCCGATCTGCCGGTGACTGGACAATTCTTCGATCGCTTCCAGGCGCTCGATCGTGATTCGACGGTGCGCCTGGTCTCGCGCGACCCGGCAGGTTTGGCGCGCGCGTTCCAACCGATTTTTCCGCGCGAGTTAATCGAGCAGACGCAAATTCTTGGCCTGGCTCTTTCGCTCCAATCTCCGCTCAAGGCGCGGTTATTGCTGAAAATGAACTCGGAAGATTTTGCCAGCCAGTTGGAAAAAAATTTACGGAGCGATCCGCAGCGTTTGCTTCATCTGGAGCAAACCGATATGCCGCTTTTCGCGCAGCCGCCGGAGATCAGCCGGCAACACGCCGACCTCGAAATACGTTTCAACATGCCGGAGAATAGCGCGCGGCTTCTCCTGCAACGCATTGCCAAAACGGACGCCAGCCTCACCGTGACCGCGAACTGAAACATGTCTCGATTAATCCTAATTCAATTTCTCGTTAGCGCGGCTTCGGCCTTTTCGCAGCCGGAGCTCGAAGGAGTGGACGATTTGCAATGGGTCAATCTGCGCACGGCTGCTCCGGGCATCGCGATCGATCTTCGCTATGCGGGCGCAAAAAACCTGGCGCATCGCCCGCTCTACCCCGAAACCATTCAACCGCTGGTACGCGCCGGTGTCGCGCGCCGGCTGATTGAAGCGCACATCTTTCTGCGCCATTCCGGATATGGTTTGAAAATCTGGGACGCCTATCGGCCGCGCGAAGCGCAGGCGCAGCTCTGGCAGTCCGCACCTAACGAGGATTATGTGGCAAATCCCAGCATCGGCGCCGGGTCGCTCCACACCTGGGGTGTAGCGGTTGATGCTACGCTGGTAGATAATTTCGGCGGCTCGCCGGCGATGCCGACCGATTTCGATGATTTCACTCCTGCGGCCATGTTGCGTTATACCGGTACGGATGCTCTCGTGCGGACGCATCTGTTTTTGTTGCAATCGGCCATGGCGCGCGCCGGCTTTTTCGGATTGCGCACGGAATGGTGGCACTTCACCGCCAGCGATTGGCAGCGTTATCTTCCCGCGCATGTGGCGAAGCTCAGCAGCCCGACCGACCTTTCTCGCGCCCAATGAGTGGTTTTTTTCGGGCGCTCCAACAACCGGAGTACGTCCATGTGCTCATCAATCCCTTGCCGGTTTACGGGGTAGGGCTGGGACTGATTGCGCTGGTGGTTGCACTTTTCCTGCGCAACCGCAGCGCGCACTTAATCGCGCTGGTGGTGATTTTCATCGGCGCGCTTTCGGCCTGGCCGGCAGCATATTTCGGCGAAAAAGCGTACGACGTGGCGCTCTCCCTCTCGGATGAAACGAGCGGCGCGTGGCTGACGGAACACCGTCATCGCGCCGATCAATGGATCTGGTGTTTCTATGCGCTGGCCGCAGCGGCGGCGCTGGCAATCGTGCTTCCGAAAAAATGGCCAAAAACAAATTTGCCGCTCGTGTATCTCACTCTCCTGCTTTCGATCGTTTCGCTCGCGGCCGGACTTTACATCGCCTACGCCGGCGGCAAAGTGCGGCATCGGGAATTCCGGAACGAACCGCCGCCAGAGCAGAAAGCGGAGAGCTAACGTCCCTTTGAGAGAGAGAAAACACTGAACACCTAACGAGACCCGGATTCGCGATCCTGAGCCCTTCCCCTTCCGGGAGACGAGTGCAATTTTGTGGACCGATTTTTGGCGCTATCTTTGGGGCATGGGCGAACTGAATGGCAAAAATATTCTAATCACCGGCGCCTCACAGGGGCTGGGACGCGAGCTGGCTTTGCGATTCGCGCGCGAGAACGCCGCCGGCATTTCGCTGGTCGCGCGCCATGCTGCTCCATTGCAAGAAGTGCGCGAGGAGATGGCCCGCGTCGCGCCGAAATTAGCGTGGTTGTGGTCGAAGGCGACGTGAGTCAGCCACGCGATATCGAGCGCATCATCGCCACGACGCTGGCCCAGTTTCGAGGACAACTCGATGTGCTTATCAACAACGCTTCCACCATCGGCCCTTCGCCGATGCCGAACCTGCTCGATTATCCGGCGGAAGATTTTCGCAGTGTGCTTGAAACAAATCTTGTTGGTCCCTTTCTTCTTATTAAGAGCGCGCCCCCGGCAATGATCGAGCGCGGCGGCTCTATTATTAATGTCACGAGCGATGCAGGACAGGTTGGTTATCCGGGCTGGGGCGCCTATGGCATTTCAAAATTCGGGCTCGAAGGAATGTCGCAAACGTGGGCTTCGGAATTGGAAAGAAACGAGTGTGCGGGTGAATTCGGTTGATCCGGGAAACATGAACACGGCCATGCATCGCGCCGCTGAACCAGAGGAAAATCCGGACGATTGGGCGAATCCCGCCGCCGTGACCGACGTTTTTGTTTTTCTCGCATCGGATGAATCCGAAGGAGTGACCGGGAAACGTTTTCAAGCTCAGGAGGATTGGAAAGCGATCAGGTGAGCGCGCCGTTCGCGTTTGTCCTCCCACCGGAGCTTAGCGCAAAAGAGCCGGCGGAACGCCGAGGTATTCGGCGGGACCAGGTGCGGTTGCTGGTGATCGAGCGCGCGCGCGACCGTCTCGAGCACAACCGTTTCGATCGAATCGCAGATTACCTGCGTCCCAACGATCTCCTTGTTTTTAATTCCAGCCGCACGTTGCCGGCGTCGCTCCGCGGTTGTGAGTGCAGCGCGAAACATGGTCCCTGCCTCGAGGTGCGGCTGGCCGAGCATTTGCCGGACGACAGTTGGCTAGCGCTTTTGCTTTGCGACAAAGGCGATCCCTTCGGGTGCGGTTTGCGCGCCGGAATGCAAATTGATTTTGGAAATGGCTTCAATGCCAGCGTGCTCGAACGCGACCAACGCGTGCCGCGGCTCTGGAGATTGCGCTTCTCCGCCGTGGGCACGCAATTGGTCGATCTCATCTATCGCCTCGGCAAACCGATCCGCTACGAGTATGTCTCTGCCCCGTGGGATTTGGATTATTACCAAACCGTGTATGCGAAGGAACCTGGCTCGGCTGAAATGCCCTCCGCTGGCCGCGCTTTTACCTGGAAACTTCTGTTCGATTTGAAACGGCGCGGAATCGATAGCGCCTATTTGGTTTTGCACACCGGCCTTTCCTCTTACATGGACGACGAAATCGATGCGCAGCATTTTGCGTCGGAAGAAGAATATTTTCTCAGTGCTGTCGGCGGATAAAATTAACCGCGCACACGAAACGGGTGGTCGAGTGATCGCGGTCGGGACGACCGTAGTGCGCGCGCTGGAATCAATCGCCAACGCCAGCGGCCAGGTGCGCGAAGCACATGGTTACACGCGGTTGAAGATCGACGCCGCTCACAAACTGAAGTCGGTGGATGGATTGCTCACTGGTTTGCACGAGCCGGAAGCGAGTCATCTGGATTTGCTGAGTGCGTTTTTACCGCCGGCCAGACTTCGCGCGGCGTATGAGGAAGCGATCGCGCACAAGTATCTCTGGCATGAGTTCGGCGATTTGAATTTGATTTTATAACCCCGACGCTCCTCTTGAAATTAGGCCGGCCTCTGCGCAGTCTGCCTGCGTGGCAACGTTACCCGGCGAATTAGAGCAGGCGGAGAAAAGCGTTGAAGTTCACAGCGCGTCACTCAAAAAGCCGCTCGGCCTGCGCGACCTCGTGCTCACCCAGATTCTTTTCGTGGTCGGCTCGAGCTGGGTGGGCGCGGCCGCAAAGCTCGGGACGGCCCATCTTTTTTTCTGGCTGCTGGCGATTTTGCTTTTCTACGTCCCGCAGGCCGCGGTCGTAATTTACCTCAGCCGGCGCATGCCGCTGGAAGGCGGGCTTTATCAGTGGGCCAAACTCGGCTTCAACGAATTCGCCGGCTTCATGGTGGCGTGGAATCTCTGGCTTCTATCCATCACCGTCATCGCGCTGGTAGGAATGTTCGTCACCACTAACGTTTCCTATGCAATCGGTGAAAGCGCCGCCTGGATGCCGAACAGCAAATGGTGCGTCTCGCTCATCAGTTGCGCGCTCGTGACCGGTCTCGGCTGGACCGCGCTGCGCGGTTTGTCTCTCGGCAAATGGGTGCACAACATCGGCGCATTCGCGATGTTGATCGTCTACGGCGCGCTCGTTGCCCTGCCCTTCATCGCGCTGCGGCGCGGCGACCTCGCCCATTATCATCCGCTCGCCATCGCCGCCCCCGCGATGTCGCTTTTCTTTTGTATCAACATTTTCACCAAACTCGCTGTCGGCGCGCTCAGCGGCTTCGAGTACGTCGCCATCCTCGCCGGTGAAACACGTGTGCCCGCACGCGATGTTGGCCGTTCTGTTCTCATCGCCGCGCCCATTATTGCGTTGATGTTTATTTTCGGCACAAGTTCCGTCCTCGCTTTCATCGGCAACAATGCGATCGACCTCATCGGTCCGGTCCCGCAAACGCTGCGTCTCGGCTTCCGTTCCTTTCCAATTGCCGGCGCGATCGCTTCTGCCGGCATCATTCTCATGACCATGCGCACCATTGCTTCCACCAGCGTGCACGTCACTGGCAGCTCGCGTTTGCCGATGGTGGCTGGCTGGGACCGGTTGCTGCCGAATTGGTTTTCGCGTTTGCATCCGCGCTATCACACGCCGAGAAATTCCATTCTGTTTGTCGCGATCATTACGCTCGTGATCGCGATCGCCAGCCAGATCGGCGCCGGCATTCAGGAAGCGTTTCAACTGGTCGATAACGCCGCCAACGTTTTTTACGGCATCGCCTACGCGGTCATGTTCGCCGTTCCGCTCTTCGGCGCGCGGGTGATTCGCGATGATGCGCCGCTTTGGCTGCGAATCGCAGCCGGCTGCGGATTATTCGTCGCGTTGCTCGCGATTTTTTTCACGGTTTATCCGATCATCGACGTTCCCAACCCGACGAGTTTCGCCGTGAAAATCATCGCCGTAACCGCCGCCTGCAACGTGGTAGGCGCGGCAATCTTTTT
>DAIOVO010000084.1:7201-10566 GCA_036758965.1 Chthoniobacterales bacterium | reverse complement strand
GATCATGTCCTCGCGACCGAAGTCGTGTTGGCGGACGGCAGAGTCGTGCAGATCGGGCCGGCTAACGAGACGTTGATAGGTGAGCGCGAACGAATTTCTCAGCTCGTTCAGCAATCGTCCGCCTCCATCGCGCGGGAAATGCCGCCGGGGATTTTAAAACGCTGGCCCGGTTACGGTATCGAACGTTTTTTGCGCGCGCCGACAAATCTCAACGAAATTTTGGCCGGCAGCGAGGGAACGCTGGCGGCAATCTTCGCCGCCGAGCTGAAGATTTCCCCGCTGCCGCGCGAGAAAGGTCTCGGCCTGATCTTTTTCGCCAGCGTGGGCGAAGCGATGCAGGCGACGGTGAGCCTGCTCGATCTCAAGCCCGCTGCGATCGAGCACATTGATCGGCCGCTGCTGGAACAAACGCGCGGCCAACTCAATTTTCAGGCCGCGCGTGATTTGATGGAGCTGGATGCGAAGCCGTGCGCGGCAATTTTGATTGTCGAGTTCTACGATGAAAACGTCGCGGATCGGCTCGCGATCATGCAGACTCGCCGACTCGGTTTGCGCTCGAAAATTTTAACCGGCGCGCGCGAGATGAATCTGGTTTGGGCGGTGCGCAAAGCTGGATTGTCGTTGCTGACCGGCTGCGTCGGCGCGGCAAAACCGGTCGCTTTTATCGAGGACGCAGCGGTGCGTCCGGCGCAGTTGCCGGAATACGTGCGCGAGCTGCAAACGATCATGAAGTCGGTGAATCTGGAAGCGTCGTATTACGGTCATGCCGCCAGCGGATTGTTGCACGTGCGGCCGGTGGTCGATCTGCACAGCGCGGACGATTTAAAAAAATTCCGGAAAGTGGCGGACGAGACTTCGGCGCTGGTGAAGCAATTCAAAGGCTCGCTCTCGGCCGAGCACGGCGTCGGCATCGCGCGCACGGAATTCATGCGCGAGCAATTGGGCGAAGAATTGGTGGGTTTGATGCGCGAAATTAAACGCGTTTTCGATCCGCGAGGACGAATGAATCCTGGGAAGATTTTGCCGCCAGGCAAGATGCCCGACGAAACTGATCAGGCTGGAAGCCTAAGTTACGGCGATGCATTCCAAATAGATTCGCATTTGCGGGAAAATTTTTTGCGGCCAATCGAGTTGCCGTTTCAGCCGCGACTGGCGTTTGCGTTCAAGGACGGCTCGTTTATCGGCAACCTCGAACAATGCAATGGCTGCGGCGGCTGCCGGAAAGACGCGCCGACAATGTGCCCAACCTTCCTCGCTACCGGCGAGGAAATCATGTCCACGCGCGGGCGCGCGAACGTTATCCGGGAAGTTTTGCAATGGCGCGGGAATGGACGTGATCCACTCCGCTCGGAGGAATTGGATGCGGCGCTGAGCAATTGTTTGTCGTGCAAAGGTTGCACGCCGGAGTGTCCCTCGAACGTGAATCTGGCGTTGCTGAAGGCGGAATTGCGCTACGCCACGATTCGGAAACATGGGCTCAGCCTGCGTGAACGTGTTTTGAGCCGGCCGGATTTGCTTGGCGAAATCGGTTGCGCGATTCCACGAATGACGAACAGCGCGTTGCGGTTTGCTCCGTTGCGCGCGTTGATGGAAAAGACGATTGGGCTTTCGGCGAAGCGATCGCTGCCGAGTTACACAGATGAGCGATTCGATAAGTGGTTCGCGTCATCCCGAGCGGAGCGGAGCGCAGTGGGGGTACCCCGTGGAAGTTACCTTAAAGGTAGCGCGGCGGGATCCCTCGGCTTCGCTCGGGATGACGGTGTAATCCTCTGGGACGACACTTTTGTTCGCTACAACGAACCGCACATCGGTCGTGCTGCGGTGAAGGTATTGGAAACGCTCGGCTTCCAAGTCTCGTTAGCGCATGAGCGAAAATGCTGCGGCCGTCCCGCATTCAGTCAGGGAAATCTCGATCTCGCAGCCAAATTCGGGAAACACAACCTGGCTCTTCTTTCCTCTCAACCCTTCAACCCATCAACCTTTCAACCTCCACCAATCCTTTTCCTCGAGCCCTCCTGCTGGTCGATGTTTGTGGAAGATTATCGCGAGCTGAAAATTCCGAAGGCGGAGGACATTGCGCGGCGCAGTTTCCTCTTCGAGAAATTCGTTTACGATTTTCTGGCTAACGATTCGCAGACTGGGCGATTCCAACACCGCGAGGAAATTGTTGCGATTCACGCCCATTGCCACGCCAAGTCGATCCTGAAGCCGGACTTCATGGCGACGCTGGTTGAAAGACTTCCCGGACGAAAGACGCAGGTTCTCGAGACCGGTTGCTGCGGAATGGCGGGCGCGTTTGGGATGATGCAATCGAAAGAGGAACTTTCGCGGCAGGTTGCGACGCCGATGCTGGAAAAAATTCGCGCAGCCGGCGCTGCGACCTTGATTGCTTCGGGCACGAGCTGCCGGCATCAGATTTCCGAATTATCTGACGCGAAGCCGAAACACATGGCCGAATTTTTGGCGGAAGCATTGGTGTGATGCACGTCCTGGACACGTTGAATCTCGGGCGACCGGGCATTATCGCCGTCACGGCGATTGAGACCGAAGAAGGGTTAGCGCTTTTCGATGTCGGGCCGGAATCGACTTTTGAGAACGTCGTTGCCGCTCTGCGCGGGCTGGGTTTTACCGCAAGCGACGTGCGTCACGTGTTTCTTAGCCACATCCATTTCGATCATGCCGGCGCGGCCTGGCGCTTCGCCGGACTAGGCGCGACGATCTATGTGCATCCGCGCGGCGCGCCGCATTTGCTCGACCCGACGAAACTGGTCGCATCGGCGAAACGCATTTTCGGTGACGAAATGGAGCGGCTTTGGGGGAAATTCCAGGCGGTGCCGGCGGAGCGGCTGCGCGTTTTAGAAGATCAGGCGCGAGTGAAGATTGGATCGCTGGACATCCGCGCGATCGAAACGCCGGGCCATGCGAATCATCATCACGTTTATCATTGGGACGATCATATTTTCGGTGGCGATATTGCCGGAGTTCGCCTGGGAAACGGACCGCCGATTCCGCCGTTTGTTCCGCCTGAGCTCGATATCGAGGCGTGGCATGAATCAATTCGGAAAATTCGCGCGCTGAATCCGGCAAAACTTTATCTGCCGCATTTTGGATTGGTAAATGGTGATATTGCCGAGCATCTGGACGCGCTGGACGAGCGGGTGGAGCGGTGGGCGGAGTGGTTTCGCTTCCGGCAAGACGAACCGGAAGAAAAATTAGTTCGCGCGTTTGCCGAATACGAAGCGAATGACTTGCGCGCCGGCGGCGCTCTCGAAGAGCGGCTGGCCGATTACGAACGTGCCGATCCTAGTTTCATGGCGGTGCCAGCGGCACTGTCGATGCTGGAAGCCGGCGCCATTCCGGAAACG
>DAIOVO010000084.1:0-7191 GCA_036758965.1 Chthoniobacterales bacterium | reverse complement strand
GCGTTACGGGCGGAAGAAGGAACGGTAGCTTCTCGCGGCGCGACGGGATCCCTCGGCTTCGCTCGGGATGACGAGTTTTGAGGATGCGCTTTATTTCGCCAGGCGCAGGACTTCGCGGAATTGCGCGGCGGTGAGAGCGTGGACGGAGAGGCGCGATTGACGGACTAACGAGATGTTTTTCAGCGACGGCCTGGCTTTGATTTGTTCCAGCGTTACGGGATGACGCAGCGGTTTTAGCGGGGCGAGATCGACCGTGCTCCAATCGCCTTCCTTCGCGGTTGATCGGGATAGGCCGTGCGAATGACTTTGGCGATGCCGACGATTTCTTTGCCGATGACGCTGTGATAGAAGAAGACTTCGTCGCCGACCGACATGGCGCGCAGATGATTGCGCGCGGTAAAATTGCGGACGCCGGTCCAACTGGTCTTGCCATCGCGAACGAGATCGTCCCAGGAATAGGCGGACGGTTCTTGTTTTACTAGCCCGTAGTTTTTCATCGCTGTTTAGGAATCGTTAGCTTCTCTTTAGGCGGCGGGATCCCTCGGCTCCGCTCGGGATGACGTTATGGCTTTGGCGGTTGTGCACCGGGAGAACTTGCTGGCGATGCGCCCGCAGCCGGCGTGGGCGGCGCGGATTGGCCGCCTGGAATTTCTTCGTTCTCCGGCACGGCGAGAATATCAGCTTCCACGAACGAGGCTGGATGGCCGGCGAGTTTTTTGCGGAGCTCGGAGATTTGTTCCTTGGAAACCGGGCCGCCCTTATTGCCCCACTCCTGTCGCTCGAAGGTGAGAACATCGGCGACTTTTTGGTCTCCCAACGTTTCCCACGGCTGCATGACGGCACTGCCGAAGTGCTGGCCTTTCACCGTGACCGGCCCCTGCAAACCTTTGAGCACGATCATGGCGGCGCGGACAGATCCGCCATTGGTGAACTCGGAGCCGGCCAGCGGAGGATAGCCCTGGGCGGGAGAACCTAGGCCGTTAGCCTGATGACAAACGGCGCAGTTTGCCGAAAAAACTTTTTTGCCGCGCTCGGCTGGCGTGAGCTCCTGCGTTTGCTCAGGCCCCTGGTTTGGGCCGCCGGTTTTTCCGGCGACCTGTTCGCCGGCGTAGGGATCGAGGCTATTACCGCTAAAATTACCGGAGAAGCGGCCGAGATACGCGCCCCCGAAAAAAATGGCGAGGCTGTAAACGGCTATCAGCCAGATAGAGAGCGGTTCGAGCCCGACGCGGGGTTCCTGTTTTTCGCGTCGAATGGCGGCGTGCACCTGTTGCACGTCGTCGCTATCGCCGTAATCCATACCCTGGCGCGGACCTGATTCCGGAGGCGGCGTCATTTTTTTGCGGCCGCGGGCGAGGCGGCTGGTGAAGTGGCGGGCGCGGCCGCCGATTTTATTTCTTTTAACGGATGCGATTGATCGAGCGACATCAAATAGGCAACGAGACATTGCGCGTCATAATTCGGGACGATCTCGAAACCTGGCGCGGGCGCGTCCGCTCCGCTCAATTTCAAGGCCTCAGCGGAAGGCTGGCCGCCAATGGACCGTTTGGTATAGAGAAATTTGTAGGCCGGCATGTTCGATTCATCATTCACGCTGCGCGGCGCATAAAGATGCTCGTGATGCCAGGCAGCCGAATAAGGCGCGGGCGAGCCGGAGGATTGTGTGGCGGCAGGGCTCGCGGCAACGGAGGCGGTCGGTGACGCCGCGGCAACCGACGGCGCTGAGGGCGCAGGTGATGAACTCGCCGCGGCAGGCGACGCATTCGCAGCCGGCGGCGTCGTGTTCGCGGATGCAGGCGATGCGCTTGCCGCAGCAGCGGGCGATGCGTTCGCGACTGCGCCGGCAGATGGCGCGGGCGAAGCATTTGCTGGCGGGGCCGAACTGGCTGGGCTGGGAGAAACGGCCGCGGTTTCTTCCTCCGCCGGCGCGCGCGCACCGATATTAGAAAGATCAGGGCCTAATCGCATCCGGCCAATCTCCACCGGTCGCTCAAAAATATAATCGCGCGGGGCGCTACGGCGTTTGCCCCATTTGCGTTCGGCCCGCACCTGCTGGGAGTGACAATAGAAACAGCCGTTGGCGACATAAACCTGGTGCCCACGGGCGGCCATGCCGGATTTCGGCATTGGATAAATATCGGTGCCCTCTTCATCGCTTTGCGGCTCGAGATGGCCGATCTGCAAATTGGGAATGAACGCCAGGCCCACCCACGAAAAAGCGAGGGTGGCAAAAATTCCGAGCAGAAGCGGCGTGAACCCTTTCATCAGTGGGTAACGGTTCCCTCCTCTTCCGGGTGCGGCGGGTTTAAAAAAGTCGGCACGGTGGCGGAGCGCCCGAGGCCGAGCACCATCAGGCCGAAATGATAGGCGAAAATGAAATGCGCGACCATCAGCAGAACGCCGGCGAGCGTGGCGCCGCGTAAATAAGGCAGGAGCGATTGGGTGCTTTCAGTGAACGCGAGAGTGGGATCGTTCACATTCAGGCCCTGCACAAAACCGCCAGCGACCAGCATCAGGGCGGTCAGGCCAATGCCGTAAACGGAGGCCCAAAAATGCATTTTAATGAGCGAGGCGTAACGCCATTCACGACCGACCAGGCGCGGAATGATGTAGTACATCGAACCAAACATGACCATGCTGAAAAACGCGTAGAGACCCATGAGGCTGTAGGCGGTGCTGGTTTCACTGAACTGAAGAAAACTTGCAAAGGAGCGCAGAGAAATAAACAGACCGAACACGCTGAAAACGGTGTAGGAAATCGCGCCGAAAACCGTGAAGCGCAGCGTGGGGCTGTAGCGCATAAGGGGAAAGTAACCGCGCATCGTCATGTGATGATTCAAGCCGACGGTGGCGACTGGGATCATACAAAGAATCATGGCTGCAATACTGGCGGTTATCATCCAGGCGGGAAACGGGCCATCGATCAGCCGTTGCATACCGGTCCAACTGGCAAAGAGGGCGTAAGTCCAAAAGCCGATGGCCGCGAGATGATAGCTATAAACCGGGCGCCCGATCACTTTCGGAATCATGTAATAGGCGGTGCCGAGGCCGAGAGAACCGAACCAGAGAAAGAGAAGATTATTTGCGTACCACCAGTTCACCGCCGCCTGCAACACGCCTTGCACGGGCACGATGAAAAGCATCGCCTGGGCGCTGAGATAGATCCATGGGAAGCAGAAAAATGCGGCCAACAAATACCATTGCGTCACGTAAATCGAATCGCCCTGGCGGAACCGGAACATCAGAATCGCCCACGAAATAATAAAGGAGTAGGCAAGCAGGAGAACGACCGCTGAGTAGCTTGGAAATTCGAGCCAGCTATAACCGGTGCTCTGGCCAATGAGAATTCCGACAATGCCGAGGAAGACGCCAAAATTCCAAAACGCGCCGCCGGTTCCAAGCAGCAGGGGATGGCGCAAACTGGTCCGGCACAAACGCGCCATCAGCCAGATGGCGGTTCCCATTCCGACGTTGCACCCCCAGCCGTAAATCATCATGTCGAAGTAGGTCGGATGAAGACGGCCCCAGCTCAGGAAAGCGACGTTTGAAAATAGGTCGGGCGAATGAAGTTGGAATGAGGCGAGCGCCGCCACCACCGTGCCGATGAGTAACCAGCCCACGGCTGAGGCGTAGAACATCAGCACCGGAACGCGCGTCGAAGCATCGATCAATGCGCGTTCAACCTGCTCCACCTCCGCAGTGGTCGGGCTGGGCAAATTCTCCGGCGTTGTTAAGGGAATTTTGTCCGTTGGGTTCATCGCACGGGAAAAAATCAGGGCGGCGTGGGCGTGGCGCCGGCTACTGGAATGGGAGTGCCGGCGGGCGATTGCACCGGGGTGTTGGAAGGTGAAACCGCGGGAAGCGCGGAAGCGGGCGCGCCGGTAGCGGCGGGAGTCGCGTTCGGGCCGGGCTGAGTGCCTGGAGGCGCCGGAGCAGGCGCTGCCTCGGCGTTTTGTTGTCCCTGCATTTCGGATTTTGCGCCGGAGACCGCACTGGGTTTCGGTGTGGCGCTTCCGTTGGGCGGCGCAGTGGCTGCGGGAGATGGCGCGGCGGCGCCGCTCGGAGCCGGCGCGGGAGTTTCAATTGGCCCGGCGGGCGCAGGTTTTTTCTGGGCGAGATCGACCAGGGTGAGTTCCATCGCCCGGTCGATCGGAATGCGCGCGACGCCTTTATTTTTGTCGATCCAACTGTAGCTGTGCAGCTCCTTGTCAGCTTCTTCGCGCAAGGTCTTTAGTTTTTCTTCGCGAACTTTGGCGCGTTTGGCTTCGTAATCATTTCCGCGCGGTGAGATGCCGATGAGGACGGCGGCGAGTAAGCCAAAGAAAAGGCAAAGCAAAACTACTCCCAGCCAGGCCCCCAAAGTAGGTGGGCGACCAATGGCGTGCGAAGTGGCGCTCGAGTCCATGTCAGTTCGTCAGGCGCAGCGATTCAATCAAACGCGGGTCGCGCACCGGGAAAAGAGAGGTTTTGCTAACGATTCGTAGATAAATGAAAGCGAGACTGCAACCGATGGCGATCGGGCAAATGAAATCCCAGATGCTGAGGTGAACTCCGGTGCCGTGGAGTGACGGCAACACGATGATGTACATGTCGAGCAATTGCATGAACATGATCCACCACGCCACCCAGCAAAGCTGGTGCGGATGTTTCTTAATGGATTGCAGCAGCAAGACGGCGAAAGGACCGAAAAAGCGGCCAAACACCAGCAGCAAAGTCATTGGCCACCAGGATTCGGTATTGCGGACGATGAAGTACTGCGTCTCCTCCGGAATATTCGCGTACCAATAGAGCATGTATTGGCTAAAGCCGATGTAGGCCCAGAAAATGGAGAAGGCCAGCATCCATTTCCCCATGATGTGGTAATGCTCGATCGTGACTACATTTTGCAAGTAACCGGCGCGCCGCAATGCCGTCGTCACCAAAACGAGGAGCGACATCGAGCTGCCAGCGGCGCCTGCAAAAATGTACGGTCCCCACATGGTTGAAAACCAGTGGTAGTTTAATCCCATTAGCCAATCGAACGCGGCGAAGCTCAGCGTCAGACCGAAAATTGGCAGGCCAATGAAGGCGACCTGGCGCATGCGGACGGTAAATTGCGGGTTACCATCGCGATCTTGCGCGACCGAAAAACGGCGCAGGAAAAACGCGACCCCGCCGAGCATTATAAAATAGAGAACGGCGCGCAGAAGGAAGAATGGCCAATTCAAGTATTGGCGCTTCAAGTCCAATGCTGGATCGCGCCCGAGCGGAAGATTCATCCACTCGAAGAGATGATGGCGCAGGAGAAGAATCGGCACGGCAAAAAGCGCCAGCGCCAGAATTAAGAGCGAGATATTTTCCAACTGGCGGCGGACTATCACGCTCCACTCCGCGTCGGTGGCGTGATGAACAATTACCCAGAAAAGACAGCCGCAGCAGAGGGTGAAAAAATAAATGAAGCCGAAGAGGTAGGAAAAACTGAACTGGCGTGGAAAAAGAATTCCGCCGACGACGCACAACACCAGACCTACGACCGCGCCGAGCGCGAGCAAAAGCGACAAACCTTGGAAACGGCCTGGCTCAAAATATTCGCCTTCCGGCGCCGGCAGATGAGTGCGCTCGCTCATTTCTTGTTAGCCTCCGGAACCGCCGGCGGCGGTGCTGGTTTATCGAGCCGCGCGATTTGATCGGCCGGTACGTCCGCCGCGGCCGCGTGCTGGCTGCGTTGCAACGCGCGCAAATAAGCGATGATCGCCCAGCGGTCCGCGACCACGATGTTGCCGCCGTAACCGAGCATGGTGTTTTTGCCGTTGGTGATGGTGTTAAAAATTTCGCCGTCCGCCATGCCGCGAATGCGATCGTCTTGCAGCGTGACGACCGTGCTCAGCCCGTATTGTTTGGTTACTCCATTGCCGGCAGCGGTCGGGCCGTGGCACATCGCGCAGGTGATATTGAAACGCTGCTGGCCGCGCTGCATCAGCTCGGGCGTGACGGCGACGGGTAAGCCTGTGCCCCAATTCGTCCCCATTTTGCCAGTACTATAATAATCGTTGCCTTCGCTGAAGGCGAGCCGGGCATGCGCAGATTCGTCGCCATTGGGCGCGCCATTGGGCAGAACGCCCGGCGCCGCGTTCTGCTGCGGCCTGGGCATTTCGTAACCAATCGGGACGGTGCCTTCGATCGGAACGCGCGGCCCGCGATTATCCGCGAAAAAACCTAGCGGCGATTGCGCCCGCACTTTTTGCTGGCGCACCATGTCGGGAAAAATTTCCCATGGCTCCCTCGCGCTATGCTGGCCGCGGAATCCACAGATCGCCACCAGGACGATTCCGATCAGCACGAAAATGAGAAGAAAGCCGCGTAACATTTTAGTCTTCGTGAATGGCCGTGATGTGCTGGCCACCGGTTTGTCCTAACAATTCTTCGACTTCGGTGGCGCTGAAGCGCGGGTCGCGCGCTTCGATCGCGAGGAAAAATCCGTCGTTGGTCACGCGCCCGAAACGATCCCAGTTGAACATGGGATGATTCCAGCGCGGTAACCCGTTCATGAGCAGCACCGCGAAAAAGGCGGAGAAAGCGGAAAACAAAATCGTGAGCTCGAACATGATCGGAAAAAACGCCGGCACCGTTGCCCAGGTGAACGGTTTCCCATGGACGACCAGCGGATAGATAATCCACGAGGGACCGAACTCGAGAATGATCGCGGTCAGCAATCCGCTAATGCCGCCGGCGAGCACGACCGCGCTCAGCCAGGATTTGCCGAGGCCCATGGCGGCGTCCATTCCATGAATGGGGAATGGCGAAAAAACATCCCAGCGTTTGAATCCGGCGTCGCGCACCCGTTTGGCCGCTTCATAAAGCGCGGCGGCGCTCGGGTACTCCGCGCCGATTGCATAGACTTCATTGCCAGAAGGAGTTTTCATGTGCGCTGTTTTCCGCCCGCCGCCACCGCGTGATGTTGCTCCGGCGTCGCGCCATAATGCGCGTCCGCTTCCGGCAGAACGATTTTGACTTCCGACATCGCGATCATTGGCAGAAAACGGATGAACAAAAGAAAGAGCGAAAGGAAAATTCCAAAGGTGCCAACGAAGGTCCAGATATCGACCCAGGTGGGATAAAACATTCCCCAGGAGCTGGGCAGAAAGTCGCGATGCAAGCCGCCGACGATGATGATGAAACGCTCGAACCACATGCCGGCGTTGACGCACATGC
>DAIOVO010000083.1:10641-10806 GCA_036758965.1 Chthoniobacterales bacterium | reverse complement strand
GTTGATCGCTGCCCCAATCCCCTCCTCCGACACAAGCTCCGCGACGATGAGGTCGAGATTTTCGTGATCGAGCTCGCGCAGCATTTGGAAAAGATTCGCCGCAGCATCGCGCAAATTGCCGCTTTCGCTCAGATAGCGCACTGCCACACCCGTCATCCCGAGCGG
>DAIOVO010000083.1:641-10631 GCA_036758965.1 Chthoniobacterales bacterium | reverse complement strand
CCACGTCGTAGCCTCGCGTAGGTGGGAGGGATCCCGTGGCGCCACCTTAAAGATTTCATGGCGGGATCCCTCGACTTCGCTGTGCTGCGCTCGGGATGACGGGCACGCGGGAGATAAGAGCAGCGCGCCGATTCGTATCCCGATTGGCGGCGAAAAATCACTTAGCTTTTCCACCACGATCAATTTCGTCCGCGGCGCGTAGTGCGATTGCACTTGGCCAGGCGCAATGATCGCGGCGTTCGGCGCGGGCAGGTGAACCTTTCCAAATTGCGCGAGCATTTCAGCCGACACTGGACCGCGACGCAAAATTTCAATATCGCGACCGACCACCCGCACGATAGTCGATTCAATTCCGTGCTCGGTCGCGCCGCCATCGAGAATCAATGGAATGCGTTCATTCAGCTCCGCGAAAACTGCCGTTGCGCTGGTGGGACTAATCCGGCCAAAGCGGTTGGCGCTCGGGGCCGCAATCGGTTTTCCAAATTGAGTAATGACTCGACGGAAAATCGGGTGCGCACTCTCGCGCACCGCCACTGTTTCTAATCCGGCCGTGACCAAATCGGGAACGATATCTCGTTTCGGAAATAACAGCGTGAGCGGCCCGGGCCAGAAATTTTCAATCAAGCTGCGCGCGAGATCGGATTCAATGACCGCGATTTCATTTAGCATTTCGCGCCCCGGCAAATGGACGATGAGCGGATCGAAACGCGGCCGCTCTTTCGCTTCGAAAACTTTTGCGACCGCGAGCGGATTGAGCGCGTCCGCCGCCAGCCCATAAACGGTCTCGGTCGGCAACGCGACGATTTCGCCCGCGCGCAACAATTCAACCGCCGCCAGTGGATCGGTTGAAATCCTTGTCGTCACACCGGCAATTTTGCCGCCAGCACCGTCTCGGTTTGTTTCTTTCGAAACGCCTGGAGATTTTTCCGAATCTGCGAATCGTTAGTCGCAATGATCGCCGCCGCCAGCAGGGCGGCGTTCTTCGCCCCGGCGCTGCCGATGGCAAGCGTGCCGACCGGAATTCCCCCTGGCATCTGCGCCATCGACAAAAGCGAATCGAGCCCGCCCAGCGCCTGCGATTTCATCGGCACGCCCAGCACCGGCAGCCAGGTGAACGCGGAAGCGACCCCGGCGAGATGGGCCGCGCCGCCCGCCGCCGCGATGATCACGCGAATGCCGCGGTCAGCCGCCTTGCGCACAAAGTCGGCGGTCGCGTCCGGCGTGCGATGGGCCGACAGAACGCGCGCTTCATTGGCGACCCCAAGGTCATCCAGGGTTTTGACGCAGACCGACATCGTTTCCCAATCGGAGGTGCTTCCCATGATAACGGCGACGAGCGAAGAAGATTTCTTGGTTTTGGGCATGCGCCAGTGTAACGATGCGCCCGATCTTTTCATCGTCGATCTTGCGCCGATATTGCAGGGTGGATTCTCGCACTACATCGATCGTGCTCATTGGTTTCATGGGCGCGGGTAAATCAGCGGTCGGTCGCGAGCTCCAGCAGCTAACAGGAATTAAGCGATTCGATACCGACGAAATGATTCGGCAGCAATTCGGGATGTCGATCGCGGAAGTCTTCCAGCAGCACGGAGAAGAAGCTTTTCGTGTGGCCGAGACGGAAGCACTGCGCGCGTTGCCAGTCGATTCGCCGTTCATCCTCGTGACCGGCGGTGGCCTCGTTTTGCAGGCGGAAAACTGCCGCCGCTTGCAAACGCTCGGCCGGATATTCTGGCTCGATGCGGACGAGCAGATTTTGTGGGAACGCGTTTCACGAAACACCAACCGGCCATTGCTGCAAACGGCCAACCCGCGCGAGAGCTTTTCCGCGCTCCTGCGCGAACGGCTGCCATTCTATGAAACGTTAGCCGAGAAACGCATCGACACTTCGAATCTGGATCTTCGCCAGGCTGCCGGCCTGATTCTCGATGCATGAACGCTGATCTTCGCTCGCAAACGGTCGGGCTGGCGTGGGAACTCGGTTTCGATCTTTGCCGCTTTGCCGAGGCGAAAGCGCCGTCGCACGCGCGAGAATTCCAGGAATGGTTAGCTGGTGGTCACGCGGGCGAGATGGATTATCTCGCGCGCAACGCGGAGAGGCGAGTTAATCCGCAGGAAGTTCTGCCGGACGCGAAGAGCATTATCGTTTTGGCCTTGAACTATTTTCAGGGAAAGTCGCCAACAACCGCCGTCATCCCGAGCGAAGTCGAGGGATCCCGTGATGAAGTCTTAAAGGTTTCGCAACGGGATCCCTCCACTTCGCTCCGCTCCGGTCGGGATGACGGCGGTGGAAGAATCGCGCGATATGCCTGGGGCGACGATTATCATCAAATCATCGAGGAAAAGTTAAAGCGGCTCGATTCCTTTCTGTGCCAGTTCGGCGGCCGTCAGAAATTTTATGTCGATACCGGACCGGTGCTGGAGCGCGATCAGGCCGCGGCTGCCGGCATCGGCTGGCACGGCAAGAGCACGATGTTGCTCAATCGCCAGCTTGGCACCTGGTTTTTTCTGGCCGAAGTTCTAACGACTCTTAAGTTCACGCCAGACGAACCGGTGCAGGATCATTGCGGCAAATGCACCCGTTGCATCGACGCCTGCCCGACGGGCGCGATCACCGCGCCGCATCGAGTCGATGCTCGCCGGTGCATTTCTTATCTGACAATCGAGTCGAAGGGCGCGATTCCGCTGGAGCTTCGTCCGCTGGTCGGCGACCGAATTTATGGCTGCGACGATTGTCTGGACGCGTGCCCGTGGAACCGTTTCGCGAAGATGTCGCAGGAGACGAAGTTTAGCATGCGACCGGAAATGGCGGCGATGCAGTTGCGCGATTATCTGGCGCTGGATGAAGAAAAATTTCGCGCGCTCTTCCGCCGCTCGCCGATCAAACGCACGAAGCGGCGCGGGTTGCTGCGAAATGTTTGTGTCGCGCTCGGCAACGTCGGCACGGTGCAGGATTTGCCGGCTTTGGAAAAAGCGGCGCGCGACCCCGAGCCACTGATTGCCGAGCACGCCAGTTGGGCGATCGACCAAATTAAGAATCGCGTCGCGATTTCCTGAATCCAATTTATCGTTAGCGGCATCTTACTCGTGAACGACTTTTACTTTTCAAAGGTCTAACTCCCGGCTATTTCTCCCGCAGTAATGCACCAAAGTGTAACCTCTCCACCTGCCGAAACGCCAACTGCTGCGCCCGCCGCACGGGCGACTCTTTCGCCACGAAAGCGCAAGTCACGCCGCCGTCGTTATATTCTGATTGGAATCGGCGCGCTGATTTTGCTTTGGATCGTGGGCGCGATCATTGCCAGCAAGCGTGAAAAGCCCGTTCCGGTCACGACCGAAAAAGCGACCCGGCGCACGATCGTGCAGGTCGTCTCCGCCACCGGCAAGGTGCAGCCGGAAACAGAAGTGAAAATCTCGCCGGAAGTTGCGGGCGAAATCATCGAGCTGCCGGTGACGGATGGCCTGCAGGTGAAGAAAGGCGATTTGCTGGTGCGAATAAAGCCCGATTCGTATAAGGCGCAGCTCGAACAACAGGAGGCGGCGATCAGTTCGGCCAAGGCGACAAATCTCCAGCAGAAGGCGTCGATGGTGAAGGCGGAGCAGGATTTGAAACGCTCGGAGGATCTCTTTGACAAGAAGATGATCTCGGCGGCCGAATACAATACTGCGCAGGCTGCTTCCGATGTGGCAAAGAACACTTACGAAAGTTCGCTGCATCTTATCGAACAGGCCCAGGCGAGCTCGAGCCAGGCGCGCGATGCGTTGTCGAAAACGGCCATCTATTCGCCAATCGATGGCACGGTAACGTTGTTAAACAGCAAGCTGGGTGAACGCGTGGTCGCAACGAATCAGTTTGCCGGCACGGAAGTAATGCGGGTGGCGGATCTTTCCAAAATGCAGGCGGTGGTCGATGTGAATGAGAATGATGTCGTCAATGTGAAGCTCGGCGACAAGGCGCACGTGACGATCGATGCCTACGGCGATCGCAAGTTTAACGGCACCGTCGCGCAGATCGCGAATACCGGAAAGACCACCGGCACGGGGACGCAGGAAGAAGTCACCAACTTTGAAGTAAAAATTAATTTGGAAACGGCGGGATTGCTTTTGCGACCGGGTTTGAGTTGCACCTCGGAGATTGAAACGAACATCGCCAAAGACGTCGTGACCGTGCCCTTGCAGAGCGTAACCATCCGCACCGGCGACAGCAATCTAAGTCCGGAAGAAATCGAGAAGCACAAGCAAATGCAGGAGGTGAAAGAGAAGGCCGATAACGACGCCGACGTCGTCAACACTCAGGAAGAAAAGAGAACGCAGCGCGAGAACCGGGAAAAAATCGAGAAAGTTGTCTTCGAAAAGCAGGGCAACAAAGCGAAGCAGCTTAAGGTAGTAACCGGAATCGCAGACGACACCTATGTCGAGATTAAGAGCGGGGTCGCGCCCGGCGACGAAGTAATTTCGGGCAGCTATACCGCCGTCACTCGCAAGTTGAAGAATGATGCCAAGGTCATAATCGAAAAAGAGTCGGCGAAGAAGTAGGGAAGTGGTGAGTGGTCTGTGACAAGTGACGAACCAAAAGCTTTCTGGTAAACGACGTTCATGGAAACAAGAATTCGCAGCTATCGAGATTTGATTGTGTGGCAAAAAGGAATCGTTTTGGCCAAGTCCACCTACAAGTTGACACATAAATTCCCCAGCGAAGAAAAATTTGGAATTGTTACGCAGATGCGGCGGGCCGCGATTTCGGTGCCGTCAAACATCGCTGAAGGGCAGGCGCGGCACACCAGCGGAGAATTCGTTCTCTTCATTTCGCACGCTGAAGGTTCGCTCGCCGAACTCGATACCCAACTCGTTCTCAGTCTCGAACTCGGATTCTGCGATCCTTTTCAGGCTGCGGGTTGTCTGGAGCTAGTCACCGACCTGCGCAAAATGCTAGGCGCGCTTCGCCGTAAAATCGCCGCGCGCTCTTAGGCCTTCTTTCACAAACCACAGACCACAGATCCCTGACCACTGCTTCTTCCATCCGTCCCCACGGCCCGATCGTCATCGACATCGAAGATATCACCAAGCGCTATGTCATGGGTGAGGAAACCGTGCATGCTTTGCGCGGCGTTTCCCTGCGCATTCATCGTAACGAATACCTTGCCATCATGGGCCCGAGCGGCAGCGGCAAATCAACCCTCATGAACATGCTCGGATGTCTCGATACTCCCACCGCCGGTCGCTACGAGTTTAGCGGTCGCAACGTTGCCGAGATGAATGACGACGAACTGGCGGAGATTCGAAACCGCGAGATCGGCTTCGTTTTTCAAACGTTTAATTTGCTGCCGCGCTCGACCAGCCTGCGCAACGTAGAGCTGCCGCTGATTTACGCCGGGATCGATCCCGACACGCGCGAAGAAATGGCGGCCAATGTTTTGCGCGAAGTAGGTTTGGGCGATCGAATGAGTCACAAACCAAATGAGTTGTCGGGTGGTCAACGCCAGCGCGTGGCAATCGCACGCGCCCTGGTCAACAACCCTTCAATCATTCTGGCAGACGAACCGACGGGAAATCTCGATTCCAAAACCGGCGAAGAAATCATGGCGCTGCTGGAGACGCTTTACCAACGTGGCCACACCATCATCCTCGTCACCCACGAAGCGGACATCGCCCGCCACGCACGGCGCACGGTCTATCTGCGCGATGGGCTGGTGGAAAGCGACGACTACGTCGCGGTGGAAGAAGATCAATTCGCAATTCCTACTCGATGAAACGGTTCATCTACGAAATATCGGAAAGCTGGAAAATCGCGGCGTCGCAGATGCGCTCGAATATGACGCGTTCCACGCTCACCGCGCTGGGGGTGATCATCGGAATCGTGGCGGTGACGCTGATGGGGACGGCGATCGGCGGGATCCAGAAGGGTTTCGACAAGAGCATGTCGATCTTCGGCGATGATGTTCTCTACGTCGGGCAATGGCCGTGGCGGAATGTGGATGACTGGTGGAACTATCGCGATCGGCGCAAGATCAAAACGGAATACGCGGAGCCGCTTAACCGCATGCTTGCGATGAATCCGAGCTCGCAACTCTCGATCGCCATCCCGACCTCGAGCGTTACGCGCAGCGTGAAGAACGCGACGAGCGAGGTGAACAATATTTTAATCCGCGGCACGGTGGCGGATTACATTATCACTTCGACTTTTGAGTTTACCGAGGGCCGCTTCTTCAACGAAGTGGAATCGCGCGGCGGGGCGAATGTCTGCGTGATTGGTTATGACGTGGCGGATGCGCTTTTTCCCGGCGCTAGTCCGCTCGGCAAATCGGTGCAGATTAATGGTCAGCCTTTCCGGGTGATCGGTGTCATTTCGCGCCAGGGAACATTCCTCGGGCTTTTCAGCCTGGACGCAATCGTGGTGATGCCGCTGCCGGCGTTTCAAAAGTATTTCAGCGCGAAAAGCGAGGCCGAGATTCTGGTGAAAGCGAAAGATAAGACGAAACTGGCGGAAGCGAAAGACGAGCTAACGGGACTTATGCGAAGGGTGCGCGGGTTACAGCCGGAAAAGAAGGACGACTTCAGCATTAACGAACAACAAGCACTCAAGAGCACGCTGGACCCGATTAAAAACACGATCGCGCTGGCGGGTCTTTTCATCACCGGACTTTCGCTGTTCGTGGGCGCGATCGGGATCATGAACATCACCTTCGTGAGCGTGAAAGAGCGGACGAAGGAGATCGGAACGCGCAAGGCGCTGGGCGCGCGGCGGCGGACGATTCTGCTCCAGTTCCTGATCGAATCTACCGCGCTTTGCCTGCTGGGGGGATTGATCGGGCTGGTCGTCGCTTACGGAATGTGTTTCCTGATCGGGGTCGCTGCTCCTTCGTTTCCGGTTCAATTTTCACTCGCGCTCGTCATTACGAGCATGATCGTTTCCGTCCTGACGGGTTTGATTTCCGGGTTTGCACCAGCGTGGTCGGCGTCGCGGCTCGATCCGGTGACGGCGCTCCGGTATGAGTGATTTAACCACAGAGGGCACAGAGAACACGGAGGTGAAGAGACTCAACTCCATAACCGATTCGATTATCGGAGCAGCGATTGAGGTTCATCGCGAGCTCGGGTCGGGGCTTCTCGAATCAACATATGAAATTTGCCTCTGTCGCGAGTTGAATCTGCGGGAAGTCCTCTTCGAAAGACAGGTTGTGATACCAATCGAATATAAAGGGATCAAACTCGACTGCGGGTATAGGGCTGATCTGATCGTTCAAAAAAGGATATTGATCGAGCTCAAAGCTGTTGAGTCGGTGCTTCCAATTCACGAGGCACAGCTACTAAGTTACCTGAAGCTAAGCGGTCTAAATGTGGGCCTGCTGATAAACTTCAACGTTGAGTTATTAAGGAAGGGAATCCGACGGCGCGTCATTAATTCGGGGTTACCCCTATTCAACTCCGTGATCTCAGTGCCCTCCGTGGTAAAATTCAACTTATGATCACCTCCCGTTCGCGCGCGATGTTTCGCGAAATTTTGGCGATGGCCTGGTCTTCGCTCGGGGCGAATAAGTTGCGGGCGGCGTTGACCATGACGGGGATCACGATCGGAGTGTTCTCCGTCATTTCGGTGATGACTGCGATCGGCGCACTGCAAAGCTCGATCGAAAACGGGATCAGCTTTCTCGGCTCGAATATTTTTCAGTTCGCGAAGTATCCGGTGAACATCGATGCTGGTGGCGAGGCGAAGAAAAAATTCCAGAATCGGCGAAACGTCACCTACAAGCAGGCGCTGCGTTACTATGAGTTGATGCGGGGCGAGGCGGCGGAAATTTGCCTGAAGTGTTTCGCGCGCGACCTGAAAGGGCAGGCCGTTTACAACGGAATCAAAACGACGCCGAACCTCCAGATTGTCGGCACGAACAAGAGCTTTCTGACGGCGAATGCGTTCACGCTTGGCTACGGGCGCAATCTCACCGATGACGACGTCGATCTGGCCCGCAATGTCGTGGTCGTGGGCAAAGCGGTCGAGAAACGATTGTTTCCTAACGAATCGCCGATTGGAAAGGTGGTCCGGGTGAGCGGACACGTTTACACCATCGTCGGGGTGCTGGCGGAAAAAGGGACGTCGTTCGGCCAGAGCCAGGACCAGATTTGCCTCATGCCGATCACGCGCTTCTTCGAAAACTACGGCGAAGCCAACCGGACGGTGAACATCGCGACCCAGCCGTTTTCGACCGAGCTCTACAGCCGGACTTTGGACAAAGGGATCAGCGCGATGCGAATTGCGCGCGGGCTGAGCGCGAATAAGGAGAATGATTTCGAAATTTACACTAACGATTCCTTGAAAAGCGCCTTTATTTCGGTGGCGGGCGTGGTGCGGATCGGCGCCTTCGTCATCAGCCTGATTGCGCTGATCGCGGCTGGGATTGGGATCATGAACATCATGCTGGTAAGCGTGACCGAGCGGACGAAGGAAATCGGGGTGCGCAAGTCGATCGGTGCGCGCAGCAAAGACATTTTGCAGCAATTTCTTACGGAAGCGGTCTTCATTTCGGAAGCGGGCGGAGTGATCGGCATCCTGCTGGGCGTGCTGGGCGGCGATCTGCTGGCTTACTGGCTGAAAGTGGATCTGATTTTTCCTTTTGGCTGGGCGATCGCCGGCCTGGTGGTTTGCTCGGCCATTGGCATCGGTTTCGGATTTTATCCTGCCTACCGTGCGGCCGCGCTCGACCCCATCGTCGCCTTGCGCTACGAGTAGAAAGAGAGCGAGTGGCTGGCCCCGCTATGGAGCGTCGCGGGCATGCAACTTGCGATCTTTTCTTAACCGCCATGCGCCCTCTTTTCGTTTTCCCAAGCCGTTGTGCCTTCTTTTCCGAAAAATTCATCCTCCGCTAGTGTCCTTCTGATCGAGGAATACGACGCGCTCGCGGTCGCTCTCGAGTCGGCGCTCAAAAAATTTGCGCCGAACCACCGTACCGACGTGGCGCGCTCGCTCAACGAGGCGCGTAGCGTGGCCCTGGCGCACAAACCAGAGCTGATCATGCTGGATTTCGATCCGCCGCACCCGGGGGCGATTGCGTTTTTTGAAGAGATGCGCCATGCGCTCCCGGAAAGCCGCGTACTGGTGATCGCGGCGGAAGACACGCGGGAAGTGATTGCCGAACGCGGCGCGCAGGGCGCGCTGCAATTTCTAAAAAAACCATTCGAACTGGTAGACCTAGGGGCAGCAGTGCAGGCCTTGCTCGGGCCGTGGCAGGAAACGGGTACCTCTCGCGGAACGTTGCGCGACATGGCGGCGATCGATGCCGCGCTTCTCGGCTGCTTCGCGATCAATAATATGGCGATTGGTTTGAACGACGACGGAAAACGAAATGGCCAGTTGTTTTTTCAAAACGGTCAGCTCATCCATGCCCTGACCGAGGACGAAGAAGGTGAGACTGCGTTGGCGGAAATGCTCGGCTGGAAAGGTGCGCACTTTACTGAAATCGCCAAGCCAACGGCGATCCCACATTCTATTTCTACGCCGTGGCGAGCGACGCTGACGGAAGCGTTGCGCGCGGCGAAGAAACGCTACCCGCCGGCACCCACTGAAATGGTGCCGTCGCACCCGGCGCCGACGATCGAGAAAACGGGTCCGAAAATCCTGGTCATCGATGATACGGACATGCTCCTCATTTTCGTGGAAGATTCACTCGCGCTGCGCGATCCGAGCCTGCGAATCTCGACCGCGCCAACCGGATTGGAAGGCGTAAAAGCGGCGGAAAGACTCGAGCCAGATTTGGTGCTGGTTGATTTTTGCCTGCCCGACATCAAAGGAGACGAAGTTTGCCGCCGGATCGGCGCGAATGAAAAGACTGCGCGGGTGCCGATCGTGATGATGTCCGGGCACGTGCCGGAAATGACGGCGGCGGCCGGACGGCTGCGTAACGTCGTAGCGACGATTGCAAAGCCGTTCTTGTCCGAGGCGCTGATTGAGTTGGTGCAGAAAAAATTGAAGCAGGGGCCGCTGCCGCAATTCGATATAAT
>DAIOVO010000083.1:0-592 GCA_036758965.1 Chthoniobacterales bacterium | reverse complement strand
CCTCAAAAAAAAAACCTCGGCCCGGAAAACGCACCGGCGCCGCCGCCCGAAACCAGTGAGCCGCCGGGTGCCGCGGAAAAAAGTATAGAAACCGAGCGCGCTCGAAACGAACGCACCAGGGAAATTGCGCTGGAACCGCCTGCGCCCCCCTTGCCCATTCTTGGCGGGATAATGCAGCCGCAGATTTCCGTGCCGTTGCCGGAAGTTGCCGCGGTCGCACCCGCGCTGTCGCCAAACGAAGTGCTGCTCGACCTCCCCCTGGATGTCATTTCGATGCAGTTCACGACCACTTTGCAACTCGGCGCCATTCGCGCTCGCGTCGCTTCGCCTACAGTTGCCATCCAAATTCCAGCGCTGGCCGCGCGTGCCGCTCTCCCGCTGGAGACCGGCTTTCTTCTGGGCACAATCGATCTCGGCGCTAACGGCGGCATTGCGATCATTCGCCTATTGCCGACGACGCAACCATTCCAGCCGGTGACAACGCAGAATGCGTTTGAAATTGGCGGCGTCGCGGTGGTGCCGGCCAATGAACGGGAGCGATTACAATTGGTAACGGCGGCGACTTCGCGTTTGACGATGCAACTGTTTGCTC
>DAIOVO010000082.1:1663-10939 GCA_036758965.1 Chthoniobacterales bacterium | reverse complement strand
CGAAAAAATATTTCCGGCCCACAATCGTTGTTGGCTTCGATGACGCTGGCGAGGGCAAAGGCAGCGGTCGGAGCATCGAAGGTTGCTCGCTCATTTCCGCGCTTAACCAGTGCGCCGATCTTTTGCAAAAATTCGGGGGCCACGAAATGGCTGCCGGTATTTCGGTGCGGGAAGAAAAGTTTGCGCAATTTCGCGCGCGATTTCTGGTAGCAGCGCGTCAGCAGTTATCCGATGACGCGCTCGCGCCGCGTTTGCGTCTCGACGCGGTCCTGGGTTTGGCGGAAGTCGATTATGTCTTGTTAGACTGGCACGAAAAGCTTCAGCCATTTGGAAATGGAAATCCGCAGCCGTTGTTTGTTTCGCGCGCGGTGGAACCGGCGGCGCCGCCGCGGGTGGTGGGCGAGCGACATCTCTCGCTGCACCTGAAACAGAGCAACTGGCAGCAGCGCGCAATTTTTTTTGACGGCGTCGCCGACGCCCTGCCGCCCTCGCCGTGGGACGTGGCCTATCGAATTCGCTCCGATGTTTACCAGGGCGAAACGCGCATTCAATTGCAAGTGCACGCGCTGCGCAGCGCCGCCGCGCTGGAATGATGGAGCCGCAAGATTCGCTCGAAAACGTGACCTGGATTCCGCGTCCGCGGCTAACGGCCTTGCGTCGTTTGGGAATCGAGACGGTCCTGGATTTACTTACCCACTATCCGCGCCGCCACGAAGATCGGCGCGAGTTTCCCGGTTTTCCGCGGGACGAATCGGAAATGCCGATTTGTTTGTGCGGCGAAGTGACGAAGACGCGGCTGATGCGTTTCGGCGGCCGAAGAATTTTTGAGGCGGTGCTGGAAGAGGAAAACGCACACGCGCTCAGCCAGCCGCTCACCTGCCGCTGGTTCAACTTGTCTTATGTGCAAAAATTAATCGCGACTGGACAGCAGCTGGTAATTTTCGGACGACCGAAACGCAAAGGCGCGCGCTTGCTGGTCGATCACCCGGAATTTGAAGTGATCGAGAACGATGAAGAAATTTCAATTCATTTCCGGCGCATTACACCGGTTTATCCTGCGACTGAGGGCGTCTCGCAGCGCGTCTTGCGTGGGATAATTTTTCGGGTGCTGGTGGAATTCGATGTAGCCGATGTGCAAATTCCGTTGCCGGCAGCGTTGGAAAACAGTGATCACGAAGATGCACTGCGGAAAATTCATTTTCCAGACAATACGAAGCAGCTGGAGAAGGTGCGCGAGCACATCGTGCTCGGCGAATTTTTTCGGATGCAGCTGCAAATTGCTTCGCTGCGGTCACAAATTAAAGCCAGACAGGCGCGGCCTCGCGGAGTCGCAGGAAACCTGGCGCGCGAGTTTTTGGCACGTCTTCCTTTCACGCTAACTTCGTCGCAGAAAAAAGTGCTGGGTGAAATCAAACACGATCTGGAAACGGCCTCACCGATGAATCGTTTATTGCAGGGCGATGTCGGCTCCGGAAAAACGGTCATTGCGATTGCGGCGATGCTACGTGCGGTCGAAGCCGGATCGCAAGCGGCCTTGATGGCGCCGACACAAATTCTGGCGGAGCAACATTACGAGGTGTTGCGGCGCTGGCTCGATCCGCTGGGTGTCCGGGTGGCATTGCGCACCGCCGCGCGCCAGGAAGAGAACAGTGCGTTGCCGTTGTTCGATCACGCTGCGGCGAATGCGAGTCCGGGGAGCACGGGCTGTCAGCCCGTTGTGCCGGAGAGTCTCTCCGGCACTCTAGGCGCGTCGCCATCGCAAACGCGTTATTCAAAACGTAAACTCCCGCACTTCGAGCGCCCGTGGGCGAAGTACGCGGTTACGTTCTCCACGCGAAAAAAACGAGTCCTTTCCGAAGTGGCACGGGACATCGTGCTGGATTCGTTGCTACACTGGAACGAGCGGCGCTACACCCTCTACGCGGCCTGCGTTATGCCGGATCACGTTCACGTTTTGCTGGAGCCTGCGATCAAGGAAGAATCAAAAGATGGCGCAGTCTTCTTCTCGTTGGGGCAGATTTTTCACAGCATCAAGGCGCACGCTGCTCGCGCGATTAATAAGGCCGAGAGCTCGAGTGGACCAGTCTGGGAAGAGGAGTGGTTCGATCGAACGATTCGGTCGGAAGCCGATTTGCAGGAGAAATTTGATTATATTTTGCGGACTCCTTTTGATGCGGGGTTAGACGAGAACGCGAGCTATCCGTGGGTTTGGTTTCCGGGGATTCCACCTCGCCAGCTCGCGCGGCGGCGCGCAGACTGCACGCCGCAACGGGCTGACAGCCCGTGCTCCCCGGAGAAAGAATCCGACGCGCCGCAGGTTGTTGTTGGCACGCATGCGTTGCTTTACGAGCGAGCCGGACTCGGCAATCCCGGACTGGTGGTGATCGACGAGCAGCACAAATTTGGCGTCTCGCAGCGAGCGAAACTTACCGCGCGCGAGCCGGCGCCAGACGTTCTGGTTATGACGGCGACGCCAATTCCGCGCACGCTTACCATGACAATCTACGGAGACCTGGATGTTTCGACGATCGATGAGATGCCGCGCGGCCGTGGCGAAATCCAAACGCGCGTTCTGTTGGAAAACGAGATCGGGGAAGCGCTCACCGTTCTGCGCGCCGAGCTAACAAGAAACAGGCAAGCTTACATCGTTTATCCATTGATCGATGAAAGTGAAAAGCTGCAGGCGAAAGCGGCGGCGAAGGAATTTGAGGTGTGGCAGGAGCGTCTGCGGCCGTTTCGCTGCGAGTTGTTGCATGGCCGAATTCCGGGTGCGCAAAAACAGGAAATCATGGAGCGATTTCGTGCGGGCAAGACGCAGGCGCTGGTCAGCACAACCGTGATCGAGGTGGGAGTGGATGTCCCAAATGCGACCGTGATGCTGATCGAAAACGCGGAAAGATTTGGTTTGTCGCAATTGCATCAACTCCGCGGCCGAATCGGGCGGGGCGCGCACACTTCCCTTTGCATTTTGATGAGCGTAGACAAATCTCCCGGCACGCTGGCGAAACTTTCCGCGCTCGAGAAAACTACCAACGGCTTTGAGATTGCGGAAGCGGATTGGAATTTGCGCGGACCCGGAGATTTGTTGGGAACGGCGCAAAGCGGTCTGGCCGATTTTAAGCTGGGCGATTTAAAGCGGGACAGCGACCTGATGCGCCGGGCGCGAGCGGCGGCGCGCGCCTTGCTCGAGGCCGATCCGGAGCTGGAAGAGCCGGAGAATCAACGTTTCCGCTCTTTGATTGTCGAAAGACAGGAGCAAATCTACGCGCATGTAAGCTGATGAGAAACCTGGCCAAGTTCATTATTTTTGTCGTGCTGGTGAGTCTTGGGATTTCGCTTCTCTACGACTACCGGATGAAGAAGGGCGGCTTGATCCGAAGCGAGCGAACGCCGGAAAAATATACGCTGGCGACTTCGCCACCGGTCGATTCCAAACAAATTGGGACGCTGGAGGAATTCAATCGCGAGCGCCGCATTCTGGTCGGGCACATCATTCCTTCGGTGGTGAGTGTGAAGACGTCGAAAAAAATTCCAATGCGCCGGCAAAACGCGGGGGATCCATTCGAGTATTTTTTTGGTGGGCCGCGCCAATTTCGAAATCCGAACGAGGAAGGGGTGGTGCAAAATTCGTTGGGCTCGGGTGTGATCGTCACGAATGAGGGCCACATCATTACTAACAATCACGTGGTGGCGGATGTGGACGACATTGAAGTGCAGTTATCGGATGGGCGGACGAAGAAGGCGCGTTTGGTCGGGAGCGATGAGCAGGTGGATTTGGCGGTGTTAAAAATCGATGAGCCAAATGTGAAGCCGTTGAAATTTGGCGACTCGGACGCGGTGCAGGCGGGAGAGATGGTTTTGGCGATCGGAAATCCTTTCGGTTTCGAGGAGACGGTGACGGAGGGAATTATCAGCTCCAAGGGGCGACCGAATCGGGTAGATGGATTTGGCGATTTCCTGCAAACCGATGCCGCGATTAATCCCGGAAACAGCGGCGGCCCGCTGGTCAATCTTGCCGGCGAAGTGATCGGAATAAACACCGCGATTATTTCGCGCACCGGCGGCTCGCAGGGGATCGGCTTCGCCATTCCTTCCAACACCGTAAAAGTCGCGCTCGAGAGCCTGCTCAAACAAGGGCGAATTATTCGCGGTTATTTAGGCGTGCAGACGCTGGTAAATAACGGACGTGCCGCCGCCTCCGCTGACGACGGCGTGATCGTGAGTGATATCGTGCCCGGTTCGCCGGCGGCCGCGGCCCATCTGCAAAAAGGCGACGTGATTCATAAGTTTGACGGACATGAGGTGCGCACTTTCCCGGAGCTGCGCTCGCTCGTGGCCCAGACGGAATTGAACAAGAAAATTGAATTGGAAATTTCACGCGCGGGCAAAATGGTAAACGTTTCGACGGAACTGCGGGAGCAGCCGCCGAATTTTCAGAGTGCGCGAGTAGCGCCGAATCAACCGGGGCAACCGCCAAGCACTCGGCCGCAACCGTTGCCGCCAAATCAACCGAACGATCAGGAATCGGACAATCCGTTGGCGTCGATTCGAGTGGACGAATTGACGCCCGAGCTTTCGCGGCAGCTCGATCTTCCCGCGGGCGTTCGCGGAGTGGTGGTGACGGCGGCGGGCGACACGGATTTGCAACGCGGCGATGTGATTGAAGAGATCGATCAACAGCCAGTGAATTCCGTGGCGGAGTTTAACAAGATGTCGAATAGTCTCGATAGCGGGAGCGCGCATGTGTTGTCGGTCTGCCGGCATCGGGTGCGGTCATTTTTGGTTTTGCGGCCGCGCTGAAAAAGCTGGGCCGGGAATGCGCGCAGCCCGCGCGTGCGCTTCGATTTCACAGTGAATAAAGCCGTGGGCGTGCAGTCTAACGGTTCGTAAAACCAAGAAATTCTATGAAGCGATTGTTACTTATTGTGGCGATGGGCGCACTTTTTCTGCCGGCCCTCCAATCGATGCGGGCGCAGGATGTATCGATTGATTTTTTCTACGACAACCTCAATGGCGGCAATTGGTATGAGGTAGGTGATTACGGTTACGTCTGGCAGCCGGATGTGGCGAGCGGCGCGAACTGGCGTCCCTACACGGACGGTTATTGGGCTTATACCGACGTGGGCTGGACGTGGGTTTCCTACGAAGATTTCGGCTGGGCCACTTATCACTATGGCCGCTGGACGCGACTGGAAGATCGCGGCTGGGTTTGGGTGCCAGGTTATGAATGGGGTCCGGCCTGGGTGTCATGGCGCACCGGGGGTGATTATGTCGGCTGGGCGCCGCTGCCGCCGGCCGGTCCGCGCGGCGAGATTGAGTATGAAAGCCGCCCTATTACTGGCCATGTGGATGTGGAGTTTGGGATTGGCCCGGCCTACTACAACTTCGTCGATTTGCGTTACATCGGCGAACCGGTACTGCGCGATCGAATCGTCGGTTACGACCGCAACGTCACCATTATCAACAACACGGTGAACGTCACCAACATCACCTACAACAATTCCGTCGTTTACAACTACGGGCCTGACTTCGCGGTCGTAAGCCGTTATTCGGTGCGGCCGATTCAGCGCCTTACGATTGAGCGCCAGAACGTCAGCCCGCTGGTGGCGGTCAAAGGCGGCAATATTAGCAAAGTGCAGGGGAACAAGCTGCTTCTGGCCGCGCCGTTGAAATTGCAAAAATCTTCGACTCAAATCGCGCCGCCGAAAGTGAAGGCGAAGATCGAGCAGCCAAAATTTGAGAAGGGCTGGTCGGACGTTTCTAACCCCGGCGAAAAGGCAAAACTGGAGGAAAAATTCAAGACCGAGAATGCGAGGGAAATTCCTAAACCGAACATTCAGCCTAATCCAAACGCCGGAGCGAACGCAGAAGCGTTGACTAATCCCAATGCTGGAGCGGCCGTGAATGCTGGGGCTTCTCCGGCGGCGGCGAATTCGCCAGCAGCCACGCCGGCTGAAGGAAAAGGAAAAGGCAAACGTAACCGGGAGAAGTTGCAAAACGAGCCCAACGCAACCGGTTCGCCCGCGGCCAGCGCCACGGCGCCCGAGCAAAATCGCGGCAGGAAAAACAAAGGCCAGAAAGCGGCAAACGGCGAAACGGGCCAGGCCACACCTGCCAACTCGCCGACGGAAAATACAGACCAGGACAAGGGCAAGAAAAACAAGGCCCGTGGTGAGCGGGGCGAGCAAGGCCCAGGCAATGCCGCCACCCCTTCACAGGAAAACCAGAACGTGAGTTCGCAAAACGAAAATGCGACCGGCCGCGGTAAGCACAAGGGAAACAAGAGCGAGAACTCGCCTCGCAGCGCGACTTCGCCGGAGAACCAGAGCTCGAGTTTGGAGAATGAAAATGCCGCCGGGCGCGGCAAGCACAAAGGAAACAAAAATGACAACGTGTCTGCCAATGCGACTCCGCAAGGTGAAAGCGTCCCGAAGCATGCCAGAGAAAAAACCAATGCGCCGCCTGAGATGAATAATCCTAACCGCGGCGCCGGTAAAAATCGCGAGCAGCTTCGCCAGCAAGTTCCTTCGCAGGGTGGCCCGCAACGTGGTGAGCGCGGCGACCAGGGAAAAGAAAAAGGCAAAAAGAACAAAGGCGAAAATACTCCGCCGCCGCAATAGCTAACAAGGGATAGAATTCGTGACGGCCCCGGGGAGAATTTTCCGGGGCCGCTTTTTTTAGGAGCGTGCGCCCGCGGAGGCTTCGTCTCCGATCAAAAGCTCAGCGATTTGCACGGTGTTGAGCGCCGCGCCCTTCAAAAGCTGGTCACCGGAAACCCAGAACGCGAGGCCGTTCTCAAACGCGCAATCGCGCCGCACCCGCCCGACTTCGCAATTATCTTTGCCCGCGACGTGCAAAGGCATTGGGTAACGGTTGTGCGCCGGTTCATCGACCAACTCCAGTCCCGGCGCTTTCGCTAAAACTTCGCGCGCGCGCTCGATTGAAACCGGTTCGGCGAACTCCGCACTCACCGCCACCGAGTGCGCGCGATACACCGGCACGCGCACACAGGTAACCGACGCGCGAAAATCCGGATGGTGCATAATGCGGCGGCCTTCGTTTTGCATTTTCATTTCTTCCCGGGTGTAGCCGGTTTCGAGAAAGGAATCGACCTGCGGCAGAACGTTGAAGGCGATTTGATGTGGATAGATCTCAGCCGTAACCGGCTCATTGTTGGCCAGCGCACGGGTTTGTTTTTCCAGCTCCAAAATCGCTCGCGCGCCGCTGCCCGAGACCGCCTGGTAACTCGAAGCAAAAACGCGTTCCACACCGAAAGCGCGATGGAGCGGGTAAATCGCCATCAGCGCAACCGCGGTCGTGCAATTTGGATTGGCGATGATTCCGCGATGCGATTTTGCATCCGCGCCGTTTATCTCCGGAATAACCAGCGGCACTTCCAGGTCCACGCGGAAGGTCGAAGAGTTATCGATCACGACCGCGCCCGCATCGCGCGCGATCGGCGCAAATTCACGCGCCACGTTTCCGCCGGCGCTAAACAAGGCGATGTCAATTCCGCTAAACGAATTGCGTGTCAATTCCGCGACTTCGATTTTCTCATCGCAAAAGCGAACCGACTTACCGGCCGAACGCTTCGAGCTCAAGGCGCGCAGCGATGCGACCGGAAACCCCCGCCGTTCCAGCACGCATAACATCTCCGCGCCGACCGCGCCGGTCGCTCCCACAATCGCGACGTGATAGCTTTTGTTCATCGCCGCCGCATTGTAGGACGGCGCGAGCGTGATGCAAAAGTCTCCGGTCAAAATTGAGGTCTCGATCGCTAAACAGGAATTGAAACTGCGGCGAGGACGCAAACTCATTCGTCGCTATTCCGTTTCGACCTCGCGTTTCGGAATCGGCACGAAGAAGGGAAGCCGAAAAACGCCGCTCGGAAAATTTCGCATCAGCGATAAAATCGGCGCAGGCGAAAAAGCTGGCACTATTTTCGTCGGCCGCGTTCCAGTTGCAGCCGACAAGCCCTTGCCCGCGAGCGAGGATTTCATTACCTCGCGCATTCTCTGGCTGGATGGCGTGGAGGAGCAAAACTCCAACACACGCGACCGATTCATCTACATTCATGGCACGCGCCACGAGGACAAAATCGGGGCGCCCGACAGCCACGGCTGCGTGCGGATGCGAAATGCAGACGTTATTGAGCTCTTCGAATTGGTCGATGTCGGCACCCCGGTGCAAATAAAAAAGTAAGACCGCGCCGGACACTGAAGAAAAAATCGTTGCGTCGCCATCCATGCCCACTTAGAAAGCTCCGCAGCAACCAGCTAGGAAAGGGGTGAGAAACAGAATGACAATTTTAAAAGCAATTATGATCGTGGCCGTTTTGGCCGGCGCCTTAAGCTTGGGCGCCTGCGCGCAGAAGAAGGAAGCGATGTCCACGAACACTACCGCGGCTTCGACCCGCAGCTATTCGAAATAGCTTTCGGCGTTCTACTGCGGTTTGTTTTAAACCCCGGGGCCAGGTCGCACCGCGGCCTGGCCCTTTCTTCTCCCGCCGCTCTTTTGTTTTTTTGCTAACGCGCAGGTAATGTCGCGCCGTGGAAATTTCCGGCCGCTCCATTTCGTTAAAAGAACTGTCCGCCGTCGCGTGTGAGAACGAGCCGGTAAAATTGGCGGAGGAAGCGCGTGCTCGCATCCGGGCGTCGCGCGAAGTGGTCGAGAGAATTCTGCAGCGGGGCGATATCGTTTACGGCATCAGCACCGGGTTCGGAAAATTATCCGATGTCATCATTGCTCCGGAAGCGCTGCGCGAATTGCAGTTGAATCTGGTCCGCAGTCATTGCTGCGGAATCGGCGATTCACTCTCCGTCGCGGAAGTGCGCGCTATGATGCTGCTGCGCGCGAATGTGCTTGCGCTCGGCTTTAGTGGCGTGCGGCTCGAAGTGGTCGAACTCCTTTGCACGATGCTGAACGCCGACGTCGCGCCTCTGGTGCCGGAAAAAGGTTCGGTCGGCGCCAGCGGCGACCTCGCGCCGCTGGCTCATCTCGCTCTCGGCATGATCGGTGAAGGTGAAGTATTTTTTCAAAACGAACGTTTGGCAGCGTCGGACGCGCTATCGCGCGCAGGCCTGACACCGATCGTGCTGGAAGCGAAAGATGGGCTCGCGCTCCTCAACGGCACCCAGGCGATGCATGCGGTCGGTGGTCTGGCGTTACTGCGAACGAAGAGACTCGCTTTTGTCGCCGACGTTGCTGGAGCGATGACCCTGGAAGCGTTGATGGGAACACCGCGCGCCTTCGACGCGCGCATTCAGGAAGTTCGCC
>DAIOVO010000082.1:0-1653 GCA_036758965.1 Chthoniobacterales bacterium | reverse complement strand
GGGCCAGATCGCGGTTGGCGAACATTTGCGCGCGCTTTTGCGCGGGAGCGAGATACGCGAGTCGCATCGCAAAAACGATCCGCGAGTGCAGGATGCCTACAGCGTGCGCTGCATTCCGCAGGTGCACGGCGCGATCCGGGATGCTCTCGCTCACGTGGAAAAAATTCTGGAAATCGAAAGCGCCGGCGCCACGGATAATCCGCTCGTCTTTCCACAAGAGGGCGACGTGATTTCCGGCGGAAATTTTCACGGCGCCCCGCTCGCGCTCGGTTTCGATTACGCCGCAATTGCGCTCACTGACCTCATGAGCATCAGCGAGCGGCGCATCGAAAGCGTGGTGAACCCGGATTTGAATTATGGGTTGCCAGCGTTCCTGGCGCGCGTCCCGGGTCTGCAATCGGGAATGATGATTGCGCAGGTGGCCGCCGCCTCGCTTTTGAATGAAGCAAAAATTCTCGCGCATCCCGCCAGCATCGACAACGTGCCTACTTCCGCCGGCAAGGAAGATCATGTTTCGATGGGAATGACGGCGGCGCTCAAGCTGCGTTCCATTATCGAAAATGCGGAGGCATTGCTGGCGATTGAGCTGATGGCGGGGGCGGAAGCGCTGGAACATCGGCGGCCGTTGCGCAGTAGCGGCGCGGTCGAGCGCGCGCACGCGACCGTTCGCAAATATGCCTCGCCTTTGTTGAACGATCGCGTGCTATCTAACGATATCTCGAAAATCGCCACCGCGATTCGCGCGGGCGAATTCGATTCCGACTACGAAAAGCTATGAGCGCTAAAATCATCCGTGCTCCGCGCGGGACGGAGCGCAGTTGCAAAGGCTGGCATCAGGAAGCGGCGCTGCGGATGCTGATGAACAATCTCGATCCCGAAGTCGCCGAAGCGCCGGAGCGCCTGATTGTTTACGGAGGCACCGGACGCGCCGCGCGCAATTGGGAATGCTTCGAGGCGATCGTGCGTTCGCTGCGCGCGCTCGAAAATGACGAGACGCTGTTGATTCAATCGGGGAAGCCGGTCGGAAAATTTCGGACGCACGAGGAAGCGCCGCGCGTCCTGCTAGCGAACTCGAACCTGGTTGGCCATTGGTCGAACTACGAACAGTTTAACCGATTAGAGAAACTCGGCCTAACGATGTATGGGCAAATGACGGCCGGCTCCTGGATTTACATTGGGAGCCAGGGAATCGTGCAGGGCACATTTGAAACTTTTGCTGCTGCCGGCGAAAAACATTTCGGCGGCGAGCTGGCCGGTAAACTGATCGTGAGCGGCGGCCTGGGCGGAATGGGTGGCGCCCAACCTCTTGCTGCCACCATGAACGGCGCGATTTTCCTTGGAATCGAAGTCGATCCCGCGCGGATCGAGAAGAGATTAAAGAGTGGTTATTGCGACAAGATTGCGCGCTCGCTCGATGAAGCGCTCCAGCTTGTGGAAGAAGCGCGCAAAAAGGAAAACGCGATTTCCATTGGGCTGGTGGGAAATTGTGCCGACGTGCTGCCGGAGATGGTGCGGCGGGGAATTGTGCCGGATATTCTGACGGACCAAACCAGCGCGCACGATGCGCTTAATGGTTACGTTCCTAACAAGATGTCGTGGGAGGAAGCGATCTCCTTGCGCGCCGCCGACCCCGACTCATACATCGAGCAATCG
>DAIOVO010000081.1:8350-10954 GCA_036758965.1 Chthoniobacterales bacterium | reverse complement strand
GCGGCGGGATTCCTCGGCTCCGCTCGGAATGACACGGGAAAGCTTGGCCGCATTTTCGCGACTGCGATAAAAGCGATCCCAATCGCGATCAGGAAAAAGGAAAAGAATTGGCCGCGGGTGAAGCCGCCCACGAGCGATGCGTCCGGTTCGCGAAAATTTTCGCAAATGATGCGAAAGATCGCGTAGCAAATAAAGAACAGGCCTGTGAGCACGCCATTCGGCTGGCGCAGTCGCGTGCGCACAAACCATAAAATCGCGAAGAGCAAAATTCCTTCGCAAAAAGCTTCGTAAAGTTGCGACGGATGGCGCGGGACCAGAATTTCGCGGAGCGCTTCGGTCAAAGCGGAGTGATGGCGTGCAGTCTGAATAATCGATTCCACATCTCCATTTGGCAGTCCAAGTCTTTGCGCCGCGAGAATTGCTCGATCCGCTTCGGCCGGACTCTCGTTCAACTCTTTTGGAAACTGCATCGCCCAGGCCAAATTACTGGCGCGTCCGTAGAGCTCGCCGTTAATAAAATTCGCGCAGCGCCCAAAAAATAATCCGATCGGCGCCGCCACCACCAGCGCATCGCCGAGATTCGTCCAGGAAAGTTTGTGCCGGCGCGAGTAATATAAACTCATCACCAGGATTCCGATCATGCCGCCATGGCTGGCCATCCCGCCTTCCCACACTTTCAAAATCGAAAGCGGATGTTGCAGCATCTCCGGTTTGTAAAACAAAACGTAACCGATGCGCCCACCTAACAAGACCCCGAAAAGCGCCGTCCAGGTAATGAAATCGCTCACTCGTTCCGCCGGCAGATCGCAGTAGCCGCGACGCGACAGCACGCGCACAACGAAAAAGGCGCAGACAAACGCCATCACGTAGGCGAAACCGTACCAACGCGGCCCGATGTCGTCCCAGAGGCGGAAAATGAACGGATTAAAATTATCGACGAAATAGGCGAGCATTCTCAGCGAGCCTTGCGATACGGCGTCGTCACGCTGTCCAGCATTGGATAATGGCGACGATTCAGCGTGACGAGTTCCAACTGACGAACCGCACTCGTCGCCGCAATGAGCGCCTCCGGCAACAAGACACCATGGCTGCGGCCAAATTGCTGTCGGAACAATCCGCCCCGCCGTGCGATTTCTTCATCTATCTCCATCACCTTGCACGCGCTGATCAGACCGGAAATAGTGCGTTCTTCGGGTTCGTTCCTCACCCCGGCCCAAAGTTCGGCGACAGTGATTACGGACATCGCGAAAGCGGCTTTTAAGCCTTCTACGAAGCGAACTGCTCCGCCTTGTTCGCGCAGGTAATCGATCAGAACGTCAGTGTCGAGCAGCAGCATCAACGCCTCGACCATTCCCCGCGGAGGGCACGCAAATCGGGTTGCTTGCGGCCTTTCCAGATTCCGCGCGCTTTTCGGATCAGAGCAAGCCGGCTGGCTGCCCCATTTCGTTGCAGGAATTCATCAATGGCCGCTCGAATTAATTCGCTCTGCTTCCGTCCAGTCGTCTTGTTGAGCGCGCGCAGGCGCTTGCGCTCTTCGTCCGTCAAATAAATCTGAGTGCGCACCACGATGTATAAATCTAATGTATATCGCAGTTCGATCAAGATCGTTGATCGGCTACGCTGCGCTTCGCTCGGGATGACGGATCGTCGGCTCGTTTTGTTTGCGCGCCAGCATTTCGCGCAGAAACGGTGCCGTCCGGCTTACGCGATTTTTCGCGACCTGCTCCGGCGTTCCCGTCGCGACGATTTCGCCGCCTTCCGCACCCGCTTCCGGTCCGATATCGACGATGTAATCAGCTTCGGCGATGACATCGAGATTGTGCTCGATCACGACGACGGTATGCCCATCATCGACCAGCCGGTGCAGTACGTTCAACAGCAGCTCCACATCCGCCATGTGCAAACCGATCGTCGGCTCTTCTAATAAATAGAGCGTCGATTTCGGTTTGCGCATTTTACGAATGCGTTCATTGGTCGCGCGACCGATACCGCGAGTCAGTTCGGTTGCCAGTTTCAATCGCTGCGCTTCGCCGCCGCTCAACGTCGGGCTCGGCTGCCCGAGTTTCAGATAACCGAGGCCGGTATCGCTCAGCAACGAAAGCGAACGCGCGATTTTCGGGTGCGCCCTGAAAAATTGCGCCGCTTCCTCGATCGTCATTTCCATCACGTCGCCGATCGATTTTTCGTTGTACAAAACTTCCAGCGTCTGTGCGTTGTAACGTTTACCGCCGCAATCTTCGCAGGGCACATAGCTGCGCGGCAGAAAATTCATTTCCAGCTTGATCACGCCCTGGCCGCCGCACGATTCGCAACGGCCACCCTCGGCGTTGAAGGAAAAACGGCTCGCGCTGTAGCCGCGCACGCGTGAGACCGGCAGTTGCGCGTAAAGATGGCGAATCTCGTCGAAAACTTTGATGTAGGTCGCCGGGGTCGAGCGGGACGTTTTGCCGATGGGCGATTGATCGACTTCATAAACCGCGTCGATCGCGTCGAAATTTTTGGCAGATGAAAAGAGCTCGTTTTGACTGAATTTTCTTTTGCGATCGATGGCATCGAACGCTGCCGGCAACAGCACTTCGCCCATCAGGGTCGATTTTCCGCTGC
>DAIOVO010000081.1:0-8340 GCA_036758965.1 Chthoniobacterales bacterium | reverse complement strand
GTGATGACCGATAGGCGGCCGACTGGAAACTTTACGTTCACGTTTTTGAGATTGTTTGCGCGGGCGCCATCGACCTCCAGCCATTGTTCCACTTCGCGCAGACTCCGCCGCGATTTGCGAATGGGATGAGAAACGGGCGAGCGCAGGCACCGGCCCGTCTCGGAATTTTTTGCGCGCGCGATTTCCGCCAGCGTGCCGCTCACCACCACTTCGCCGCCGTGAATTCCCGCGCGCGGCCCAAGATCAATGATGTGGTCGGCGCGCCGCATCGTTTCTTCATCGTGTTCGACGATCACGAGCGAGTTTCCTTTTTCGCGCAACGCCGTCAGCGTTTCGAGCAGCCGCAGATTATCGCGCGGATGCAGCCCGATGGTGGGTTCGTCCAGAACATAAAGAACTCCGCGCAAATTCGAACCGAGCTGTGCCGCCAGGCGAATCCGTTGCGATTCGCCGCCACTCAAAGTTTTGGCGGAACGGCCTAACGAGAGATAGCCAAGACCGACATTCTGCATGAAACGCAGGCGCTGCTCGATCTCCGGCAGCAATTCACCCGCGACAGTTTTGCCGGTGCCGCGAAATTTCAATTTCGCAATTTTCTTTTGCGCTTCCGCGGCTGAGAGCGCGGTGAAATCGTCGATCGAAAAACCTTGCAGGCGCACGTGGCGCGCGATCGCATTGAGACGTGAGCCGTGACAGCTCGGACATTCCCGCGCTTCCTCGATCCACTCCGATTCGCGCTCGGCGGCGAGTTCATTTGCGAGAACAGAATCGCCCTCGTCGGCTTCGCCCGTTTGCACTTGCTCGTTCCAGATTTCACCGAACCCGCCGCATTGTTCGCACGCGCCGTGTGGCGAATTAAACGAAAACAATCGCGGATCGAGTTCTTCAAACGCGCGCCCGCAACCGGGGCAGCTCATTTCCGTGCTCATGACGGTGAGGCGATTTTTGCCGTCGAGCAGATGCGCGGTGCCGCGGCCGATCTCTAGCGCGCGCTGCGTGAGATTGCGCGCCTTGGCGATTCTCTTTTTGTCGATCACGCCGACCACAACATCGATGGTGTGTTCCTTGAAACGCTCCAGTTTCCGAAATTGCGGGACCGGAATGAGCGTGCCATCGACTAACAAGGTGTCGAATCCGTTGCGCTCCGCCCAGCGCGCGACATCCGTATGAAAACCTTTGCGCGCCTTTACCAGCGGCGCCAGCACCTTGAGCGAGCCGCGGCGCGCCGCCGTCTCCACTTGTTTCACGATCGCGGCCAGGCTCTGTTTTTCCACCGGCAAATCGCACTCGGGGCAAAATTGGGTACCGGTCTTGGCGAAGAGCAAACGCAGGAAATGATAAACTTCCGTGACGGTCGCGACGGTCGATTTGCCGCCGCCGCGAGTGACGCGTTGCTCGATCGCAACGCTGGGCGGCAAACCTTCCACCAGATCGACCTCCGGTTTTTCGAGCTGCTCGGCGAACTGCCGCGCGTAAGGCGAAAGGCTGTCGAGAAAGCGGCGTTGTCCTTCGGAAAAAAGAATATCGAACGCGAGGGTCGATTTTCCGGAACCGCTCAGGCCCGTGATGATGACCATTTTATCGCGCGGAATTTCCACGCTGATGTTTTTCAAATTGTGCTCCCGCGCTCCATGAACACCGATGGCGTGATTGCCGGGTCCATTCGCGCCGTAACGCGGCGACGCTTCAGCGGCGCGTGCGTAATTCAGGCTTCCAGCCTGATCCGTCGAACATGCTTCCAGCATGTCGGTAAATCGGGGCGCAGGCTGGAAGCCCGAGCGACCAGTCAGGCTGGAAGCCTGAGTTACGTCGCGGAGATGCCTTCCCGTGTGCGATGCTTCTACTCGGGAGATTGCTTCCGGCGTTCCAACGGCAACCACTTCGCCGCCTTCGTCTCCCGCTTCCGGTCCAAGATCGATGACCCAGTCCGCGCACTTAACGACTTCCAGATTATGCTCGATCACGACCACGGAATGCCCGGCCTCGACCAGTCGCTGAAACATTTTCAACAACATCGCCACATCATCGAAATGCAGTCCAGTCGTCGGCTCGTCGAAGATGAAAAGATTATTTCTACTTTCGGATTTCGGATTTCGGATTTCGGATTTTGTCTCCCCGAGGTGGCTAACAAGTTTTAGACGCTGCGACTCGCCGCCGCTCAACGTATTCAATGGCTGTCCCAGTCGTAAATAGCCGAGCCCGACCTCCTCCAGAATTTCCAGCGGCTCGGACAACTTTTCGCCTTCGCCGATTTGCGCGAACCAGGCGGCCGCCTCCGTGACCGTGAGCTCGAGCACGTCGTGAATCGATTTTCCGTGCAGTTGAATCTTGAGAATGTGCGGCTGAAAGCGTTTTCCTTCGCATTCCGCGCAACGCACGTAGAGATCGCTCAAAAATTGCATCTCGATTTTCTCGAAACCGGTGCCGTTGCACCGTTCGCAACGGCCGCTGCCGGAGTTGAAGGAGAAGGCGCTGGCAGTCAGTCCCTGGGCCTGCGCTTCCGGCAATGCGGCGAAAAGTTCGCGCACGCGATCGTAGAGGCCGAGGTACAAAATCGGTGTCGAACGCGGCGTGCGCGCGAGCGGCGATTGATCGACCATTACCAGCTCGCCGAAGCGATGCGCGCCGGTGACCGATTTGCACAAGCCAGGTTCCTGCTCACTCGACTGGCCTTTGGCGCGCAAGAGATTTCGATAAAGCACGTCGTGAATTAGAGTCGATTTGCCGGAGCCCGAAACGCCGGTCACGCAGGTGAAAATCCCCAGCGGAATTTCAACGTCGACATTCTTCAGGTTGTGTTCACGTGCGCCCGCGATCTTGATCGCACTGGAAAATTTGCGGCGCGATTTCGGAATTGGAATGAATTTACGTCTCGTTAGGTAATCGTGCGTCAGACTCTGGGGAGCGCACGCCGGTGGCGTGCTGGTTGCCGCATTCTGCGGCAACGAACTTTTTCTCGTTTGCACGGCGCTGGCTGAGAAAGTCCGTGAAGGCAAAATGCCTTCACCAGCACGCAAAATGCGTGCGCTCCCCGGGATTGCTGCCTCGCGCATCAGGAACTCGCTCAGTTTCCCCGAGAAGACCAATTCCCCGCCGCGCTCGCCACGGCCTGGCCCGATGTCGATCAAATTATCGGCCGCGCGAATGATCTGCTCTTCGTGTTCGACCACGAGCAGGGTATTGCCTTTGTCGCGCAAATTGTGCATCACGCGCACGAGCCGACCGACATCGCGCGGGTGAAGTCCCACACTTGGCTCGTCCATCACGAAAAGCGTGTTCACCAGCGAGGCGCCGAGACAGGTGGTGAGATTGACCCGCTGCACCTCGCCGCCGCTCAAGGTGCGCGTGGCGCGATCCAGAGTGAGATAACCGACCCCGACATCGCAGAGGTAATTCAGGCGCGCGTGGATTTCCTTGCGCAGCATTTCTGCGGTACTGTCAGCTAACGAGACGTGGACATTCGACAAAAAGTCACGGGCACCGGAAATAGCGAGCGCCTGGAATTGCGGGAGGGTGAGCGGCACGCCAACTGCGTAATCCTGAGCGCAGCGCAGCGGAGTCGAAGGATCCCGGGGCGCTACCTTCAAGCTCACTTGGCGGGATCCCTCGGCTTCGCTCGGGATGACAGGATCTTTGGCCGCAACTCGATAATTCAGCGCGTCGGGTTGAAAGCGAGTGCCACGACAACTTGGGCAGGTGACGTAAGCGCGGTAGCGGCTGAGCAGCACCCGCACGTGCATTTTGTAGGTCTTTGATTCCAGCCATTTGAAAAATCCGCGCACGCCGTACCAGCGGTCGTTTTCGTAGTCTTCATCGGTGTATTCGACGTCGCTCTCCCCGCGGCCAACGACCGCGGCTACAGATTTTTCGCCGTTGATCACGAAATCCTGATCGGCCTTCGGCAATTCCTCGAATGGCACCCGCACGTCGATCTCTTCGCGAGCGCAGGCGCGCAGCAAATCTTTTTGCGATTCGCCCATCTCCTGGCCGCGGAAAACACGCACCGCGCCCTGCGCGATCGAGAGTGATCGATCCGGGATCGCTTTGTTCAAATCGATCGCAATGGTGCGGCCGAAGCCGCGACATTCCGGACAGGCGCCAAGCGGATTGTTGAAACTGAAGAGGCCGGGCGTAGGCGGGCGGATGTCGAGATCGCAATGCGCGCAGTGCCAGTCCGTGGAGAATGGTTGATGGTTGACGGTTGATGGTTGATCGAGCGGCACGACATTGATTTTGTCTTTGCCGAAACGGAGCGCGGTCTCGATCGCTTCGGTAAGGCGCGCGCGATTTTGTTCAGTGACCGCGATGCGATCCTGGATGACCTGGACGCGCGCCCCGAGGCGCTCGATTTTATTTTCTTCATCGACTCGCACTATTTTTCCATCGAGCCAGACGCGCAGGTAACCTTGCTGTTGGAGGAATTCGAAAAAATCGCGCGGCTTGGTCTTTGGCGGAACGGCGACCCAGAAAGTGATGAGGATCGTTTCCGCGGAACCACCGCGAGCACGGTCATCCTGAGCAGAGAGCAGCGGAGCCGAAGGATCCCGCCGCGCTATCGTTGAGCTTTCGCGGCGGGATCCCTCGACTTCGTTTCGTTTACCCTGAGCGAGCGCAGTAAGTCGAATGGGCTTCCCTACTCTGGGCTCGGAATGACCGATTTTTGTGATTCCTCTATTGGGACCAAATTGCGCAAAAATTTGATCGGTAATCGATTTCGCCGTTTCCGGCCGAATCTCCCTCCCGCAATTCGGACAAAACGCGCGTGCCATCCGCGGCCACAAGAGTTTCAAATAATCATTGATCTCGGTCATCGTGCCGACGGTCGAGCGCGATGACTTGACGTTGTTCGCCTGTTCGATGGCGATGGCCGGCGGAATCCCGCGAATTTCTTCGACGCGCGGTTTGTCCATCCGATCGAGGAATTGCCGCATGTAGGGGCTAAAGGTCTCGACGTAACGGCGCTGGCCTTCTGCGTAAATAGTATCGAAGGCGAGCGACGATTTTCCGCTGCCGCTCGGGCCGGTCACGACAGTCAATTCGCCGAGCCGAAGATCGAGATCGATGCCCTTGAGATTGTTTTGCCGCGCCCCGCGAATCTCGACACAGCTCCCGTTAAACGCGCCAGCCGGCGCACCAGCATCCTTTTTTTCGACGACCTCCGATCCCACCGGAGACAATCGTTTCGGTGTGCCCATTGCGCAAGATTTCCGGGTAGGGCGGGCGAGATGCCCAGCCTACCCGAGAGTGGTAACGCGCTGCGCCAAATCCTGCAGTTGTTTCGACAACTCATCCGGCACCACGCCACCTAACGATTCGAAGAATTTTTTGTGGCCGGCGAGTTCTTCTTGCCATTCTTCCGGGTTAACCGCCAGCAATTGCTCGATTTGCTGCGGCGAAACATTTGGCAGCTCGTCCAAATCCAAATCTTCAACGCGCGGAACGTAGCCGATCGGCGTTTTCTGCGCGCCAGTACGACCTTCGCAACGATCGATGATCCATTTCAACACCCGCATGTTGTCGCCGAAACCAGGCCACAAAAATTTTCCGGCGCTCGATTTCCGAAACCAATTGACATGAAAAATCGGCGGCGGATGGGCGAGCCGTTTGCCGGTAGCGAGCCAATGCCGAAAATAATCGCCCATGTTGTAACCGCAGAATGGCAGCATCGCCATCGGATCGCGCCGCACCTGGCCAACCGCGCCGGTGGCGGCAGCGGTCGTCTCCGAAGCCATGGTGGAACCAATGTAGGTGCCGTGCTCCCAATCGAACGCCTGGAAAACCAGCGGCATGGTATTGCTGCGGCGGCCGCCGAAAATAATCGCGCTGATCGGGACGCCCTCGCCTTTCTCGACGTCGGGATCGAGCGCAGGATTGTTGCGCATGGGCGTGGCGAAACGCGAATTCGGATGCGCGGCTTTTTCTTTCGAGTCCGGCGTCCAATCATTCCCGCGCCAATCGATCGCGTGCGCTGGTGGCGCGCCATCTTTTCCTTCCCACCAGGCGTCGCCGTCATCGGTCAACGCCACGTTGGTATAAATCGTGTCGTGCGAAATCGATTTCATCGCGTTCGGATTCGATTTCATGCTCGTTCCCGGCACGACGCCGAAGTAGCCGTTCTCGGGATTGACCGCCCAGAGCCGGCCATCGCGAATTTGCATCCAGGCGATGTCGTCGCCGACGGTCGTCACTTTCCAGCCGGCGAAATGTTTCGGCGGAATAAGCATGGCGAAATTTGTTTTGCCGCAGGCGCTCGGAAAAGCCGCCGCCACGTAATGTTTTTCTCCTTCCGGGGATTCAACGCCGAGGATGAGCATGTGCTCCGCCAGCCAGCCCTGCTTTTGTGCAAGATAAGAACCAATGCGAAGGGCGAGACATTTTTTTGAAAGCAACACGTTCCCGCCGTAGCCGGAGCCGACCGAAATGATGGCGTTGTCCTGCGGGAAATGACAGATGAAGCGTCGCTCGGGATTAAGATCGAGGAGCGAATGCAGACCGCGATTCCACTCCGCTTTAACGTTGTCTCCCAGTCGCTCGATCGCGACCGCGCCCATCCGTGTCATGACGCGCAAGCTGAGCACAACGTAAATTGAATCGGTAATCTCGAATCCAACTTTCGTTAGCTCGGACTCCGGCGGTCCCATGATATAGGGCACGACGAACATCGTTCGTCCGCGCATCGCGCCTTCGAGCAGCCCGTGCAATTTCGTGTAGGTCGCGGCCGGCTCGCTCCAGTTATTGGTCGGGCCGGCTTCTTCTTTTGTGGGCAAACAAATGAAGGTGAATTGTTCGACCCGCGCGACGTCGTTTGGATTCGACCGATGGAGATAGGAGCGCGGAACCTTTTCCCGATTGAGTTTGATTACCACGCCCTGCTTTTGCGCTTCCGTGAGGAGAAAATCATTTTCGCGCTCGGAGCCGTCGCACCAGAAAACGTTTTCCGGCTGCGTCCTGCGCGCGACTTCCGCCGCCCAATCGAGCACGGCTTGATTTTGCGGACGCCGGTCGCCGATACCGGGCGGCGGCGCGATGGCGGGTGCAAGTTTCTCCATAGGCGATTCGATTCGGAAATCTTCGACGGTTCGCGTGCTTCTCCAAGCAGATTTTCTAATTCTCAGCTACTGTAGCGTCCGCTGTCTCAGCGGAAGGGGGACGCGATGCCGCCAGAGCATGCGCTGAAGGCAGCGCACGCTCCAGCCTCGACAGGCCGGAGGCCCATCTGCCATGACAGGCGCACCGCCTGTCTTCCGGCGCCACACCCCGCTTGCGTTCGCGAAAGGCGCGCCGTTTATTGCGGCATGTTCGGAGTGACCACTTCCGACGATTATCGGCCGGTCGGTTGGATCGGGCGCTATCCCGTGCGCGTCACTTCGATCATTTGCGCGCTCTTCGTCGTCGGCATGTTCGCCACCGTCATCGCGCAAACCGCGCATTGGGATTTAAACTCGCTCGTTTTTCAGTCGAGTGAATTTTTGCACGGAAAAATCTGGCAACCGCTGACCTGCACCCTCGTCCAGACGGCGACCTTTTTTTTCCTCTTCAATCTTTTCTTCTTTTATTGGTCGGGCAACGAGGTGGAACGCCACCTCGGCATTCGCCGTTTTTTGGAACTAATCGGTTTGCTTTTGCTCGTGCCGCCGGTTTTCCTGATCGCCTGGGGAAGATTGGGCGCGCAGTGGCCATATTACGGCGCCTACGAATTGAGCATCGGCATGTTCATCGCCTTCGCGACCTTGTATCCAGGTGTCGAGCTTTTTGGCTGGGTAACGTTGAAGTGGCTCGCGTTCGCCGGCCTGGTCCTGGCCTCGATGCAATATCTGCCGAACCACGAATGGGGCCGGCTTTCCATCCTCTGGGGAATGTGCGCCGCCGCCTTCATTTTCATTCGCGCCGTGCAAGGCCGTTTGCCAATCAAGAGCACGGTGGCGGAAATGAATCCGTTCCGGCGTCAGCCAAAATTTAAAGTGGTGCCGAAATCGGAAACGACGCGGGAAAATAGCGACGACGTTTACGAATCGATCGATCCCATTCTGGACAAAATCGCCAAATCCGGCATCGGAAGCTTGACCGCGGGCGAGCGCCGCCAGCTCGATCGCGCACGCGCGAAGCTGCTTAAGAAATCCGAATAATTTATTTTTCCCGGGTCGCTTCGCTGCTGCGATGCGAGAGCGTGAGAATCAAATCGATTTTGGAAATCGCGCCGATCAATTTTCCGAAGCGCGATCCGCCACCACCAGCGGCCGTTCGCCCGGATGATGGCTGAATTTATTTCGAACGCCGAAAACACGCCCCGAGAAAAATCAGCCAGACTCGAAACTTCAGCCCGCGCAGCAACCGTTCGAG
>DAIOVO010000080.1:5134-11312 GCA_036758965.1 Chthoniobacterales bacterium | reverse complement strand
CACCTCCACCATCGCCTCAATGCCAAAGCGCCGATGCCGCAGAAGAGCGTCGGCAGTCAATTTTTGCACTTCGCTCGCTCCCTGCCGCCGTGTTTTTTGGATAAAATAGGAGACGAACGCGTCACGCGGATCGCGCGCCAGCAAAATAATGGGAACGCGAAGTTGCGATCGTGGCACGAGATATTTTCCGCGCACCCGGTCCCAACCCCGGCCTTTCGTTAGTTGCTCGAACCGATCGTGGGAGAAAACGATCCGAGGGATTTCTGGCCGCTGGGTATCGGTAATTTCAATCGCGAACGGCTGCTGAATTTTGCGCGCAAAATAGGCGCTCAAAAATGTTCGCACCCAGGTGCGCCCGCTCTTCGGGATCGAAAGCACCAGCGCATCGCCGCCGGAAAGTTCCCGCGCCCGGCTGCTAAAATTCCATCGCATCCTTACTCGTGCTCCTGCTCGTGCTCGTAATCGTAATCGAAAGCAAATCGAGCACGAGCACCATTAGCTGGCCGCGCGCCAATCGGAGCAATCCCAGCCAAGCAACTTCTCCAACTGCCGCGTATCAGCTTCAAAAAGCGCCGCCACCTTCGCGCGTTCTTCCGCCGTCACCTTGCGCGTGTAACTCGCGGTGTTCTTCTCGCGATTCTTCAAGCCCGGCATTCGTCGTACGCCGAGAAAATCGAACACCCGATCAACAACGCTCGTAAAGTCCGCCCGAAAATCTTCGTAATTCAGCGCCAGCACCTGCTCGCGCGGAAAAAATCGGAAAACGCGACTCATCTGCTCGAAATAAAGTCCGCGCCGAATATAGGAAAAACGGCGAGTCGCGACCGAATCCTCCTCTTTCTCGAGTGCCAGATCGTGTTCGATCGCCGGTAGAAAATTGCGCGGCTCCTGGCCTTTTTCGCGCCGCATGTTCCAATGTGAAAATGCGCGCGTCGTCGGATTGCGCAGCGACACAATTAACTTCATCTGCGGATTGTAACGCGCGATCCGTTCCAGCGCCGAACGTTTGAAAGTGTAATCGTTCGTCACTTCACCGGCGATTTTCCAGCCGCGTTTAAGGCGGAAGTTGCGATGCAAAATATTGTAGTCCGGCTCACCGGCAAAATTGGCTTCGTTATCAAAAAAATGCAGCGATTGATCGCGCAGCACCACGATTTCCGGATGATGCGAAATGAAATCGTGCAACGCCGTCGTCCCTGCCTTCTGCACCCCCGCCACGACAAAGTCCACCCGCTCCACCTTCCGCGGCCGCAGCATCAAAAACATCGCGCTAAACTTAGCGCGCGCGCCGACTCCGAGCACAACAGTTTCTTTCGCGAGGTGTAGCCGCGGCGCTGCGTCGCCGTGCCGCAGAAGATAGAATTATCTTCGCGCCGACTTCCCGCGACCTCGCGCACCCAAGAAAATCAGCTGCTAATCTCCAGCTTCCTTGAGAATAAACAGACTCGAGACTAGATCATGACCGATGCGTGGGGCCTTGCCTCTCGCTACAGGCGTTCTACAAATTATACGCGAGTTTGTGTGTCGGCTGATAAAGCTGCATGTCGTCCGCGCCGGGCACGATCATCATGATCACGCGACCGTATACTTGTTCCTCGATTGGGCCGCGGAACTCCGCTCCTTTCGCCCGTAACTCATCAACGGTCGCCTCGATGTCATCGCACATGATTGCAATCGAGTAGTGCCGCGGGTGATCATAAGTTTTGCCTTCCCAGACGCTGTGCGTCGGGTGCACGCCCATCTCGCTCGGTCCAGACTTGAAGATCAGCCAGTCGTTATCCCAATCTTCGACCACAAACTTCCAGCCGAGCACGTCCCGCAGAAACGCCCGCGTCGCCTTCGCGTCGTCGGAGTAAATCAAGGTGTGAATTGAGGTGATCATAGGGTCGCAACTTAGATCAGTTCTGCATGAGCTAGAATGGACTTCCTTGAGTGGAAATGCGGCAGAGAGCTGCCAATCCGCTAATTCGCTTTAGTGAAGTAAAACTTTTGCTGAGCTACGTCAATAATCCCCCAATTGAGGCCGATAACATCCAGGCCTAAAACGCCGACCATTTTACCGTGGGTGATGTCGTAACCGGCGAACCTCGAGAGAAAGACTGTCGGCGTCCGGATCGGAACCCCATCGATCTTGAAAGTCTTTGTTCCCGCGAAATCAGCGTGACTCTGAACGCCAGCGGCATCGACTTGAAAAACGTTTTGGCGGCCCCAGCCTTTCGTGGCTGCCAGCTTGGCGAATCGGACGTCGAGCACTGATATTTGAGCTCCAGTATCCAAAGCCATCTGCGCCGGCAAGCCGTTGACTTCGACATTGAGGGCAACAGTTCCGTGCCCCGCGTCAAAGAAAGGCGCCTTGGCCATACCCATTGCGGTTAAAGCCGGACTCAGATCGACGCGACGACCTTTTCCGGGAGGACGCAAATAGAGCCGCAGATTTGTCAGGTCGATGATCGCGCTGTTTTTCTTCAGAAAACCGTGACCAACGAATCCGAAGTCAGAGAATCGGCCAAAATGGATCGGCGCACCCAGGATACGCACATTTCCCATCACGACTGATTGTGCCATCCCATGCCTTGTTGGGATCCGAGTGCCACTCGCGCTTACACCCAGCCCTACTCCCTTATCCGGCACGATATGAAACGCGGACGGATCCATGCCGACCGTGATGCCGTCGGCGCCCAAGCCGGTATCCAGCAGCAGTTTGATCTTCTCGCCATTGATCTCTGCTGGAACATAAAGCCTGTTCTGACCCCCTTTAATCAGTTCGACCGAGCCGTAGCCGTCACGCCGCAACACATCCAATGAAATAGGAGATCGCGCGGCAGCGACACCCGCAAAGGAAAACATCGCCGCGAGGCAGACAAGGATTGTAAAACGCCGTCCAATCGGCCCGGGGAAGAACAAGTTCATTAAATTTCTTCTTTAGCGGATCGTTTAAGATAGGTCGAGCAAGACTTGAGCCCGCAACACAACTTCGCCACACGTTAACTCCGCTACATTCCCAATCCTGCGTCAGCCGGGCTATTGAGGTCTTCGCACGTTGTACGGGCGCCAGGCGACAACGTCGAAGAAGTCGACGTAAATCATACGGTTACCCTTCCGATCCTAGCAAATTCCATAGGAAACAACTCCGCCGAATTTTTTGGCAATACATCGAATGCTTGCTCCACCGTTATGTTCTTCAGAGTGCGTGGAAGATGCGGCAACCCTTTCTCCGGTGTTATGACATTCATGTCGGCAACGATTACCGGAAACTCCACTTTTAACTGCCGCATGGCGGCCTCCACCTCCTTTGAGTTGGTGACCGCGTCGACAGCCATGTCTCCGTTGTATCGATCGACCGCACTGAGCGCGAGCGAGTGAATGCTAGTTTGCAGGAGCGCGGTGGAGAGTTTCCCGAGTGTTATGCGGACTATTCCGGATTGGTCTTGTGTAACTGTTACTCGTTTGTCGTTTCGAAAAACTGAGCGGACTGCGGCTAGACCCCTTGTCCCTTTCCCAAGCGGGCTGCACCTTAATCTCAGGAAACGGCACTTGATATCCGCGCCTGTTGTAGATCGTTGTATAATAGAGCCGACCAACACCTCCGGCAGAATCGAGCGCGGGTCGAAGATACTTTAGGAAAGCTATCTGAGTGACTTGATCTCCAATTGTACCGTTGTTAGACGCTCCCCCGCGCGTCCGCAACTGATTACTGCTATAAGTGTAATTAACCAGATCCTTCTACTATAGTTCCCGCTCCTCACTCAGGTTGAAATTACGTCGGTCCGCACTTTTTGCACAGTTTTTCCTTTAGCCATTCACCTTGCTAATTTGCTTCCGCGGCATTCGCTAACACGGCAGAGCTAGAGTCAGTCCTAACCGCTTTAGGGGCGCTCAAGCTTTTACCGTAGAACCCGGAGCGGTCGAAGCAGCAAGGGCGCCGCTTCACGGCCGCGAGGATCGAGCAGGCATTTTTGATCCGGCGCGCGCGCGTCGTGGTGCCTGAGCAAATGGTTGCGCTATGCCGTCGTGTGGTGCTCTACAATTAAACCATGAGCACGGTTCAGGAAATCGAAGCGGCCATTGACCGCTTGCCGGTCGCGGAACGGGAAGCGTTCGAGGCTCGACTCATCGCGCGGCGCTACGTGCTGGATGCACGCGCGAGCGGCGAATACCGCGAACTCCTATCGTCGCTCGAGGAAGCGGAGCAGGAGATCGAAGATGGCCGCGGTATTACTGCAGAGGAACTGCGGCAAAAACTCAGCGCGTGGGCTGCAAAGTAGTTTTCGCACCGCGGAGCGAGGGTGATCTCGCGGAGATCGTCTCTCACATCGCTAAAGATAACCCGCTCAGAGAAGCGCACGAAAGTCATCGACAGTGAGCCCTGCATCTCTAACAGTTATAAACCGCTCACCATTGGTCATCACCACGTGCTTGCCTTGTCGGACAACTTTGAAGCCACCTTTCTCAAGCGCGTTAATCGCCCGTAGATGGTTGGACGCCGGGAATCTTCGGCACGTCTAGACCGTCACTTCGATCTCACGAATCGCTTCGCTCGGCGCAGTCTCCTTGATCGCCGCAAGGTATTCGCGAATCGCATCGCGAATGTTTTCCACTGCTTCATCTTCACTCGCGCCTTGCGACCAACAACCAGGAAGCGCCGGGCAGTTTACGGCGTAACCTTCATCTGACTGATGTAGGACGACAGGGTATGTCAGGCTCACTTCACAAACATACACGGTGCTGTGCACTAAGTCACGTGTGGCCCTGGCTGAACGACAAACGGGCTTTCACGTAATCGCCGCTTTAGGAGCGCTCAAGCTTTTACTGTAGAACCCAGCACGGTCGAAGCAGCAAGGGCGTCGCTTTCCGGCGGCGAGCATCGAACAGGCATTTTTGGTCCGGCGGGTGCGCGTCTCTTCTTGTTTGGCGGAGGTTATCCAATGGATCCAATCTCGGCGCGCCATGGGCGTGATGTCCGACCACACAGCCCGCGCTTTCGGAGCGGCATTCGCGAGAGCTTTTTTCAAATCTACTGGCACTGCAGGTTCCGGTTCCTCCGCCGCGGGCGCGATCTCGAGGGTGACGACGTCGCCGACGTCTGCACCCGCAGCTTCGCTTATCTTTCGGTCCACTTTGAGCCAGTGGCTTTTTTGGCCGTCGGGTTCGAGCATGGCTTGAAAACGTTTGCCATTGATAGTGCCTTCGATCGCCGTCATGCCGCGCGAGGGAAGCTTCGCACTGGCGTTCTGCGGCAGGGTGAGGAACATCCACGAGTCGGCCTTCGTGCTCTTCTCCGGCCGAAGGAGTTTGGCTTTGAAACGGATATTAGAAGCGGTTTTGGTCATTTGCCTGGTATCCTTAATAGGATGCGGTTTTGAAAAAGATCCAGAGTCAGTCCGTGAATCGCGACGGCGGGATCACCAACAACGATTTCCTGCTCCTGCTCATGATCGAAGACGAATCGATTATGATCATGATTAGGATCATGAGCAGGAGTTGAAGAAAATCACCTTGGCGGGCGAGGAGCGCGGTAATTTTCCCGAGAAGCGCCCTCGTTTCCAACGAATAGTTGGTGTTGGACAGCGGAGGCGCGCAATCAATGAGCGATTTTCTTTTTGCCCGATCACAGATGGCGATGTCGCTCGCCTTTCACATCGTTTTCGCCGCGCTCGGTATCGGTCTGCCGGTTTTGATGGCGATCGCGGAAGCGGTTTACCTGCGAACAAAAGAACCGGTCTATCTCGAACTGAGCAAACGTTGGGCGCGGGGCGCCGCCATTCTTTTCGCGGTCGGCGCCGTTTCGTGGACGGTGCTTGAGTTCGAGCTAGGGTTGCTTTGGCCAAACTTCATGGCGCACGCCGGCGCGATTATCGGCATGCCGTTTTCTCTGGAAGGGTTCGCTTTTTTCGCGGAGGGAATTTTCCTCGGCGTTTACCTTTACGGTTGGAATCGCTTGCCACCCTTGCTGCATTGGATTTCTGGCGTTCTGGTCGCGCTCGGTGGAGTCTTTTCCGGAATCTTCGTTATCACCGCCAATGCCTGGATGAACGCGCCCGCGGGGTTCAAGATGGTGAACGGCAGGGCGGTGGACATCGATCCGCTCGCCGCCATGCTCAATCCGGCGAGCCTGCACGAAGTGATTCACATGACGCTGGCCGCTTTCATCGCCACGGGTTTTTGCCGTCGCCGCCGT
>DAIOVO010000080.1:0-5124 GCA_036758965.1 Chthoniobacterales bacterium | reverse complement strand
CATTTTTTCTGCTGCGCGATCGCGACGATGGTTTTCACCGCCGTGCGTTTGCCATCTCGCTTGCGGTCGGTTGCATCTGCGCACCGCTGCAAATTATCAGCGGCGATTTCAGTGCGCGCCACGTTGGTAAACTTCAGCCGGCAAAGCTTGCCGCGATGGAGGCGGATTATCACACGGAGTCGGGAGCGCCGCTGAGAATTGGCGGTCTGCCCGACGATCAATCGCGCACCACCCGTTATGCGATCGAGATTCCGCGTGGGTTGAGTTTGCTTTTGGAGCGCGATCCAAACGCGCGCGTGACGGGGCTTGATCAGGTCCCCCGCGACGAATGGCCAAACGTGCGCAGCGTGCATTGGTCGTTCGATCTCATGGTGCTTTGCGGATTTTATCTTCTCGCCTGCGCCTTTGCCGCCTGCTGGCTTTGGTTAAAGCGGCGCCGGCGCTTGCCGGATTCCCGCTGGTTTTTGCGCGCGCTGGTGGTCGCGGGGCCGCTCGGTTTTGTTGCGATCGAAGCGGGCTGGGTTGTAACCGAAGTCGGGCGCCAGCCCTGGATCATTTACCACGTGATGCGAACCCGCGATGCCGTCACACCCATGCCGGGAATCGCCATTCCATTTTTCGCTTTCACCGCGCTTTACGTTTTTCTGGGCATAAGCGTTTTTTATCTTCTGCGGCGTCAGTTTCTGAAAACCGACGTGAAATCCCGCAATGCTTGAGCTGATCGTCGCGTTTGTCATCGTCGTTTCGCTCATCCTTTACGCGCTGATGGGAGGCGCGGATTTTGGCGGCGGAATGTGGGACTTGCTGGCGCGCGGACCACGTGCGAAGCGGCAGAAAGAAGCCATCGCAGAAGCCATCGGCCCAATTTGGGAAGCAAATCACGTCTGGCTCATTCTCGTCATTGTCGTTCTCTTCACCGCATTCCCGCCCGCGTTTTCCGCCATGATGACGGCGCTCAACATTCCCATCACCATCATCCTGATTGGAATTATCCTGCGCGGGAGCGCGTTTATTTTCCGAAAATACGATCGAGACGCGGAGAGGGTGCGCCGTCGCTGGAGCGTGCTCTTTGGGATTTCGAGTTTTCTCACGCCGTTTTTTGAGGGAATCACGGTCGGCGCCCTCGCGACCGGACAGATTCATGTGACCGGAGGCGCAGTTACGAGTGGTTATCTGGCGGGATGGCTGACCCCGTTTGCCTTTGCCTGCGGTTTGTTCGCGCTTGGCCTGTTCGCTTTTTTGGCCGCGACCTATCTCACGCTCGACACCGAAGCTGAACCGGACCTGCAAAACGATTTCCGCCGGCGCGCGATCTGGGCGGAGCTATTGCTGCTGCCGCTGGCGCTCCTTGCTTTTGGCACTTCGAAAAATGGCGCGCCGGAAATTTTCAAAGGCTTGACCCAATGGTGGGCGCCACTGCTCCTGGGTTGGACCAGCTGTCTTGGTATCGCAGCCCTCGTCGCGCTCTGGCTTCGAAAATTTGCGGCGGCGCGTATCGCCGCCATCGGTCAGGTCGCACTTATTTTGGCTGGGTGGAGTCTCGCCCAGTTCCCGCACCTCGTCATGCCGGACATTACCATTTCCAACAGCGCAGCACCGGAGTTAACGCTGCGCCTCCTCATCATCGCGCTTGGAGCTGGAGCGATTCTGCTTCTGCCCTCACTTTATTTTCTCTTTCATATTTTTAAAGGTCCGGAGTCGTAGGCTCCTCTTCATGATCCTGATCGACGCTTTTCCGATCATGATTAGGATCAAAGATCATGAGCAGGATTTAAAAAAGCGCCGACTTTATATAATTAAACTAGCTCCCTCTCAAATGCGAGGATGGTTTGTTGGCCTCGTAAAAGATCACGAAGATCGATTCAATCGACGTAATCGGTCTGGTCAGACCCATCACGTAAAGCGTGCGGTGCGGCTGGAGCGTGCTCCCTTCCGCGAAAGCATCGAAAAAAATTTCTTAAGCCGGCGGAATAAAATCCTTCTGCCAAGTTCTCACCCCCAAGCACTCCAAAAGGGTCAACTTCGCGCTAATGCGAAGCTCACAGGCGGAGCAAAATCAGCATCCACAAATGAAGAAAAGAAATAATCGTGTACTCGGCGTCCGCTTCGCTATCGGCGTAGCCGGCGCTGTTCTCAGTCTTTCAGGGATCACCCGTATGCGGGCCTCCGACCACATTGATTCGCCCACTGTTGCGCAAGATCGCGGCTCAGATATTGCCGACGTCTGGGCTTTTCTCGATCCCAACGACAACTCCCAGGCGGTGTTTATCGCCAGCACCCAGGGGTTCATCGTCTCGGGAGAACATTTTGGCATGGTCATTTTTGACCACAATATTCGTTATCGTTTCGAGATTGAGAACAGCGGGGACGCCAAGCCCGATCTTTTTCTCGACGTGAATTACACTCCGGGTATTGGTCGCCTCACGACTCAAACTGCCACCATTACTTTGAGTGATGTGGCGGGTAACCAGAAGCTAAGCTTCACCGCGCCGACAACGCTCTCGACCCAGGAACCTCAGCCGCAACCACCGCCTCAGCCTGTTGTCACGACCGGTTCACAAAGTGGCGCGAGATTCTTCGGCGGCGCGGCAGATGATCCGTTTTTTCTCGATGACACCGGCGCGAACCGGACGGTCGCTTCTTCGCTGCTGCACCCTGGGAATCCGGACTTCTCTTTGCTGGGATTTCGCCGGGGTCGCGACACCTACGCCGGCTTTAACACCATGATTACCGCAGTGCGGATACCAGTAGCACTCTTGCGGGGCGCCGGCTCGCATATCATCGGAGTTAACTTTGCCACGCAGCGCCGGGCGAACCAACAAGTCGCGGAGGGCGCGGTTACTGGCCAGGGAAATTACGTGAACGTTGATCGGCAGGGCAACCCCCTGGTCAACAACGGTCTTGTCCCCGGGCCGCGAAAGAATGAGTACAACGGCGCGACAACGGAGGATGACGCCAAAGGCCGTTTCGTTTTCGACATCATCAAAGACCTGAGAAATTCAATACGGACTCAGCTCATATCAGCGCCTTGCTCGATGTGATTCAGCGCAAGGGCGACATCCTGCGGTTGGACCTGAACGTGCCGAACTTCGGGCCGCAAGGTGGGACTAACGCGAACGGCGGCTTCGGCCATATGGGTGGGCGACGCCTCACCGATGACGTGGTCGATATGGTGTTTACCATGATCCATAACGGGCAACCAACGACAGACTTTGTGGACGCGAATGAGAAGACATTTCGCAATCAGTTCCCGTTCGTCGCCGATCCCACACAACCGTTCCCTCCCGGGCAGGAAGCGGATGATCACACCCGTCAATAATCGTCACCCAGTAACAATTCGAGAAAGGAAAAAAATATGAAAACAAGCATGATTGCACTCGCTCTGAGCGCAGCGCTGATGTCCGCCGCACAGGCAAGTCTAATTCTGACACCAGATTCGCCTTTTACACCGTCGAACGACAGTCCGGCGACACTTGAATCTGAAATCGGGGCGCGCCTCGGCAACCCCAACCTGATCGACGCTCTGCAAGTGAATGGGCAGAGTAATGGCACTACACTCGATAATGGAGTGTTTAAGGTCTCATTCAATCTGGGCGCCACTGGGCAGACGGCAACGATTAACTACGACCTGACAGGTTTTGACCTGAGCGGAGTAGCCGTTTTTGTCTTTGGGGGCGACCGCGGCGGCAATCTCTATACTGTCACCGGCGACCAGGCGATTATCGGTTTCGGGCCGTGAATGCACCTTTGGCAGGAAACTCGGGTCAATTCGCGAACATATCGCGCCTCGACTTCTTTATTCAGCCTGGGACAAACAACAATGTTCCGGACAGTGGCACGAGCGCGATGTTACTCGGCAGCGCGTTGACGGGTCTTGTCGCGCTGAGGCGTTTTACGAGGCACTAAAATTGTAGCGCGTAATTGTTGAAGATGAGCTCCGCTCCGGTGGCAAAACACCTGCCGGCGCGGAATTTTTACACCCGAAAACGAACGCTGGGCCGGGCGTTGCTTCTGAGTGGCATCCTCTAAGAGCGGCCGGGATGAGCAAAAGGTCGGGCGGGTCGGCGCAGTATTCTTTGAAACTTCGGATCGCGTTGTCGCTTGCCGCCATTGGACTTGGCGTCGCGCTTTTCATCGCCAGCCGATGGCAACCCAGTGCCCTACTCGGACACGGAGGCGACCCCCTTTCAGCAACGGCCAGCTCCGCGATTACGAAACCTCCAATCGAAACTGATGTTCACGCCTACATCCGTTTTTACCAAGCGCGCGTGCAGCGCGATCCAGATGACGCGCGCTCGCAAAACGCTCTAGCGGAACTCTACCTTGAGGCGGTACGCGAGACGGGAAATGAGGATTACCTTCCGCTGGCGCTTGTTGCCGCGCGGGCGTCGCTTGCCGCCGTGGGTCCGGAAAAGAATGTTGGCGGGCTGACAGCGCTGGCGCATGCGGAATTTGCCAACCATGACTTTTCCGCTGCGCGCGAGCACGCCCTTACTTTAGTCCCGCTCAATCCGGGGAAGGGCGAGCCATACGCCATTCTGGGCGACGCGCGCCTTGAGCTCGGCGATTATGATGGCGCGTCCGAGGCGTTCGCGGAGATGCAGCGCTTGAGCGGGGATGCCGGAACTGAAACGCGGCCGGCTCGGCTGGCCCTTCTGCGCGGCAGAACGGACGACGCGCGGTCGCATTTTCTGGCGGCTCTTACCACATCGCTCGCCCTGCCGCAGCCTCCACGTGAAACGGTCGCATGGTGTCAATGGCAGCTCGGCGAAACTGCGTTTTCCGCAGGCGATTACGGGGAGGCGGAGCGCCGCTATCGCGAGGCGCTCACGCAAAATCCGGATGACTTTCGTGCCCTCGCTTCCCTTGGCCGCCTGCAGGCTGCCCGAGGCGATCTGCTCTCCGCCATCGATTCCTACGAACGAGCCATCCGCATAGTTCCGGTAGTCGATTCCATGGCGGCGCTCGGGGATCTCGATTTCATTTCGGGCCGGAACAAAGATGCCGAGGCTCGCTACGAATTGGCCGAGCAACTTGGCGAGCATTCCCGCGTCGTCCACAAGTCGCCCTATGATCGCAACCTCGCGATTTTCCACGCGAATCACGATTTGAAACTGGCCGAAG
>DAIOVO010000079.1:0-11334 GCA_036758965.1 Chthoniobacterales bacterium | reverse complement strand
CTGCAAACGTGCCAGCGCATTGGCCGTGTCGCCTTTGTCGTTAAGCGCCTGCGCTTCCTCCAGCAACCGATCCCCGGCCGAAACCACCGCCGAGCTTGGCGACGCGCTGCTCGCTACCGGCGGCGGCGCCGGAGTAACCCTCGCCGGCGGCGTCGCGGAAACAATCGGCGCCGCTTGTTTTGCCGCGGTCGGGTGAGCGGCGCGCCAGCTTCCGGCGAAATGAATTGCGCTCGCGATAAGTTCTGCCGCTCCGAAGGCGAGCACGATCGCCAGCGCGATCAAAAAAGCGCGGTCGTTACGAGGCGGAGGAGAAACCGTCAGGACGGACATTACCAAAAATTGTTTAGCTCAGTTAGCGGCGGGGGGAAAAACTGTCAACCAACTGGCACTGGACAACTCGCAGCAAGTCGTTGTTCAAAATTGTCCCGACTCCTTTTACTCGTGCTCCTGCTCGTAATCGTGCTCGACCTTCAGCGCGAAATATCCGTCTGCGCCAGCAGCCGAAATCCTTCCCCCTGCAAAACCGCCGTCGCGCATTCCGCATCATCCACATACATCGCCAGCGCCGCCCGACCATTTGGCCGGGTCAGCAGTGGATAACTAAAATGCACATTCACCTCCGCCATCAGAAGCGCTGAAAGCAACTTAATGAATTGCGTCGCCACCTCACGCAATTCCACCACCATGATCTCGCACTCGCCAAATGCGATCTCGTGTTCGCGAAACAAAATCCCCACCCGCTCTGGATCGCTTACAATTATCCGCGCGATGGCCGAGTCGGTCGTTTCGGAAATGGTCAACGCCACTACATGAGTCGAGTGCGCATCCAGCAGCTTCACCACTTCGAGCATGGCCCCGACTTTATTGGGCAAAAAAACCGAAAACTGCCGCACCAGCGGCCCGCCAAGCTTGGAAGTAGTCTGCGGCAATTCAGTCGGCATAATTGACAAAGAAGTTGAACGCAGACTCTTCCCTCTTCGTCCAGGATTCGCAACCCAAATAGCTCTCAGCCTTCGGCAACCTAGATGCCGAATGCGATAATTTTTCTCGGCGACTGGCGAAAGTTGAGTAGCTTTCGCGGCCATGTTCCAATCTCGTGCCATCAAACACGCCCGGCTTCTCCTGCGGCATGCGGAGAAGATGCGGCGTTACCGCTGCGATGTGATGAGCGAAGAAGCGCTGGCGGAGTTCGATGCGCACCTGGAGGCGTTGCGGAGCGCGCTGAAAAGTGGTGACCGGGGTGCGGTGGACGAAAAGGCCGAGCAGCTCGATAAACTCGTCGCAAAGCAATCAGCGCCGCATTGGGAAATGGGGTGGCGGGAAAATTGCGAAGTCATTCTGGTCGCATTCGTGGTGGCGGCGGCGGTGCGTTGTTACTTTGTGCAACCGTTCAAAATTCCGACCGGTTCGATGCAGCCGACGCTTAACGGAATCATCGGTTATCCAATGGAAACGGGCTCGCCGAATATTCTTCGGCAGGCAGCCGAGTTCGTGGTGCTGGGACGCAACTACATTAACGTAGTGGCGCGACAGGAAGTCGCCGTCGAGCAAGTAGTGCCGAAGAAGTTTCTCTTCTTCTTTACCTGGTCGCGGATTATTTGCGACCGGGATAGTTACCTTGTCTATGCGCCGCCCGATACGTTGAGGCAGGACTTTCACGTGGTGCCTGGCTCACACTATCGGGCGGGAGAGACAATTGCTCGCGGCGCGATCGATACCGGCGACCAGGTGTTTGTCGATAAGTTCTCCTATAACTTCATCAAGCCGCATCGGGGCGACGTCTTTGTCTTTCGCACCGATCACATCTTTATGATTTCGGCGGACCCGGAGACGGGAGAACATTCCTTCTACATCAAACGTCTGGCGGGAACGCCCGGAGATACTTTGCGGATCGATCCTCCGCTCTTGTATATCAATGGCAAGGTAGCAGAAGGTTTTGGGTTCCGGCGAGTAATGAGTGCGCGGCCACCTTACCGTGGTTACTCGCGTGGAAACGCCTATTTGGCGCAAGCGGACCAAACCTATACCGTGCCGGAGCATAGTTACTTTGCCATGGGGGATAACAGCTACTCAAGCTGGGACAGCCGTTACTGGGGACCGGTGCCGGAAGAGAACCTGGTTGGCCGCGGACTATTGGTTTACTGGCCGTTCAGCAGGCATTGGGGATTTATTCGGTAAAATGAATCGCCCTCCTCCCCGAGCGAAGCCGAGGGATCCCGTGGCGATAGCTTCAAGGTAACTTTGCGGGTTCCCTCGGCTTCGCTCGGGATGACGATACCACTCCATTACTCCAGCAATCCATTACTTCTCCCGCTCGTTGGTCTGTTCGTCGGATATATTCTGGTAATGCTGGCGAGCCCGATCCGGCTGGCGGTGCGGGATGGGTTTCGTTGTATCGCGCGCTACGAGCGGGTGTGGCTGGCTTTCGCTTTGCTGGGGTTGGCCTATCTGATTTTTCAATTTGCCACCTTTACCCCGTTCCAAAGCGCGAGTGAGATCGATCTCGGACAGGTGTTTTCGGTGGCGACCTGGCGCTGGCCGGCGCTGGCGGAGGTCTGGCGCGAAGCGCCGCTGCCCGCGGTCGAAAGCGTGGCCGGAATCTTCGACAATGCTACTACCACCTATCCGTTTTCGGTAGTAGCTGCTATTCTATTTCTTGTTAACTGGCGCGGCCTGCACGGTGTGCTCTGGCGCGCCTTGCGCAAACTATATCGCGGCTGGAGCCTGCCGATCTATCTTGTGCTTCTCCTGAGCACGCTGGCGGCTTTGTTAAAGCCACTTGTCTATTGGAAACTGCCGGCCTGGAACGCGCAGGTTTCGACCGCGCACTTGCTCAAGATTTCCGCCTCGGTCGATGCCGTCTCCTTTATTTTCGAATACCTCGCCGGAGTGTACCTCCAGGTTTATCTGATCGCGATTTGTCTGGCCTGGATTAAAGGTTTGAGTTTCCGCGAAGGGGCGTTGTTTGAGTTCGCGGTGCGTCGCTTTAGTTATGTTTTGGAATGGGCGGGGATCGTGGTCGCGGTGAGTATGCTGGTAGTGCGATTGCCGATGTGGCTGGCTTACTTCATCGAGGTGCCGGATGTGCTGGACTACCTGCCGCTGCAACGCGCCTTCATGAGCGCGTTCGTGCTGGCGTTTTGTTCGGTGCAAATCTCGCTCGTGCTGCACAATGAAACTTTACGCGAAGCGCTGCGGGCGCACTGGCAATTGCTCCGGCGCGATTTGCGGCGGGTCGCCTGGTTTTTCCTCATCGGGATGATGAATTTCTTTCTCGCACTTTTGCTGGACGCATTTATTCGCAACGCCATTGGCGATCGGGCCCTGGCGATGATTTTGTGGAAGACGATCTTTGTTTTTGTGCGCGCCCTGCTGACCGGGTGGTTTTGTTTCGCCAATGCGAGACTGGCCGGATCGCGCAGGAAAATTGGATTCGCTACTAAAAATGAAATCCTCGCGGGAAGCGGCCGACATTACGCGCGCAAGCAAATCGAATCTGGCGCTTGCTTTCGTTTCCATGAGCGGGCAGCGGCGACGCGACATCACGACCTTCTATGCTTTTTGCCGGTTGATCGATGACATCGCAGATGACGAAGGCCGCGAGGTGGAATGGAAACGCGACCAACTGCACCTTTGGCGCCGCAGTCTGACCGAAGCTTTCATCGGTGAGCCAAAGCTGGCCGAATCGCTGCGCCAATTAATGAAGCGTTACCCGATCACGCCGGCGATGCTGACGGAGATCATCACCGGGGTGGAGATGGATTTGGAAACGCGACGTTACGCGACCTGGGAGGAGCTGCGCGTTTATTGCTACCACGTTGCGAGCGCGGTCGGCCTGGTGAGCATCGAGATTTTTGGTTATAAGAATCCGCAATGCCGGGAGTACGCGGTGCAACTGGGGCTGGCTTTGCAAACGACCAACATTATTCGCGATGTGTCGACGGATTTGAAGGCGGACCGGATTTATTTACCGGCGGAAGATTTGGCACGGTTCGATTATTCGGCCCGCGACTTGGAGGAGCGCGTCCACGACTCCCGCTTTGTTGCGCTGATGAAGTTTGAAGCGCGCCGCGCCGAACATTTTTTTGCGGAAGCCGCCCGTCTCCTTCCCGCCGAAGACCGGCGCGCGATGGTGCCGGCGGAAATCATGCGCTCGGTTTATCAGGCGCTCCTGCGGCGAATGGAGCGCGATAATTTTCGCGTCTTCGAGCGAAAGTATCGGTTAAATAAAATAGAGAAGGCGGGCCGGGTAGCCGCCCAACTGCTCAAGTTTAAATGAATGAAGAGAAAGTTGCGTCCGTCAGGAATAGCGAGTTTCGATTCATTTAGGGAATCAACCAATCTGAAACAGGAATTTTTATGAAAAAATCTTTGCCACTTTTTTCGTGCGCGCTTCTCGGGACGCTCGCGCTTGGTTCATGCGATTCGCCCACTGGCGCGGGCGCGGGTTACGGCGCGGCGGCCGGCGCCATCATCGGTGGCGCGGCGACGGGCCGCGTGCGCGGCGCTGCCATCGGCGCAGCGGCGGGTGCGGCTACGGGCGCGCTAATCGGACATTCGGTGCAGGAAGATCGGGCGCGGGTTTATGGGCCGCCGCCTCCGCGCGGCTGGCCGTTTGCGCGACGCACAGGTTACGCGGGAGTCTTCCGCAGCCCCTACACCGGCAGGACGTACGATTTGCGTGATGTCCCTCCGGGTGGACTGACGCGCGACGCGGATACCGGCCAATATTTCCGGCGGCCGTACGGCTATTAATTACAACATGATCGCGCCGGCTTTCCGGCGAGGTCTTGTTAGCCGGTTTTTTTGCGCAGCGAATCGACCAGCTTTTGCACGCGCTCATCCATTTTGAGCAGCTCTGGCCAGGGCCGATGATAATTTTCGCCGGGCAATTTGCGCGTGGCGTCGATGCCCATGTGCGATCCGATGTTTTGCTCGCTCGGCGCGTGATCGAGTGAATCGCTCGGATTCCGAATAACCGTGCTGTCGCGTGCCGGATCGGTATTGGCGCAAAGTCGGAAAAGGACTTCGCTGGTGTTGTGGACATCGCAGTCTTCGTCCACCACCACGATGTATTTCGAGAACATCATCTGGCCCATGCCCCAGAGACCGTGCATGACCTTGAAGGCCTGATAGGGATACTGTTTGCGGATGCTAACGAAAACCAGATTATGAAAAACGCCTTCCGGCGGGAGCGTCATATCGACCAGCTCGGGGAAGTTCATTTTGAAGACCGGCAGAAAAATGCGGACGCTGGCGTCGCCCAGATAAAAATCTTCCATCGGCGGCGGGCCAACGATGGTGGTGGGATAAACTGGGTCGCGCCGATGGGTGATGGCGGTTAAATGAAAAACCGGGTAGTCTTCGACGGCGGTGTAGAAACCGGTGTGATCGCCAAACGGACCTTCCGCCCGCATTTCTCCCGGCTGCACAAAACCTTCCAGGACGAAATCAGTTTCGGCCGGCACCTCGAGATCGATCGTTTTGCATTTCACCAGCTCGATTGATTTTTTGCGCAAAAAACCGGCGAACAAAATTTCGTCCAATCCATCCGGCAACGGTGCGGTCGCGGCAAACGTAAGCGCGGGATCGCCACCGAGCGTGACCGCGACCGGCATGCGTTCGCCGCGCTGGTAATAAACTTTGCCATGGCGCGCGCCGACTTTGTGCACCTGCCAATGCATGCCAGCGGTGCACTCATCGTAAATTTGCATGCGATAAACGCCGACGTTGCGCGCGCCAGTTTCGGGATCTCGCGTATGAACATTTGGCAGAGTGATGAAGCGCCCGCCGTCTTTCGGCCAGGATTTCAGGATGGGAAGATCGGCGAGGGAAAAAGGTTGAGAGTTTTTAGTTGATAGTTGGGAGCCGGGGCTTGCGAATTCCTCCACAATCTCCTGGCAAGGCGCGCTGCTCACTCGCTTCGGACGCGCGTGCAGCAAATGGATTCCCTGTTTGAGTAAACTCCATCCTTCGCGCAAATCAGTCGGCGGTTTCGCTTTTAGAATCAGCTGAATTTCCTGCGCCAGATCAGCAACATCATCGACGCCCAGTGCCATCGCGATTCGTTTGCGCGAGCCCATGGCGTTGATCGCCACCGGAAATTCCGCGCGTTTGCCATCGACCAGCGGCTGCTCGAAAAGGAGGGCTTTGCCGCCGCCGGGCGATTTCATTTCGCGGTTCGCCCATTCGCTGATAACGAGATCGGTTTCGACCGGCTCGCTTACGCGCTGCAATTCGCCGGCGCGCTCGAGCGCCTCAACGAATTGCCGAAAGGAACGGAACGCCATCGCGAGTCAGGGCGCGTTCCGATTCACGAAACGAAGCAGCGTTTTGGACGCGCCGATAATTAACGAACCGGCGGCGCCAGGTATTGGAAGCCGGCCACTCTGCCATTCACGAAGGTGACCGTCTTGTAGGGATATTGAATGGTATTGGCAAAGCTCGAGTAAAAGAAGGGATCGTAAAACGGATCGCCATAGACAAAATAACGGTGACCACGATGGCTGCGCACAATCGCGCCGCCCCCCCCGTAAAATCCGCCGTAACCGTAGGGGCCAAATCCGCCGTAGGACCCATAGCCGCCGTAGCCGCCGTAGCCCGTCGTGGTAGTACTAAAGTAAACCCAGGTCTCGGTCGTGCGCCCGCGGGTGAAACCAGGCAGACGTTGCTCCGGAGAACCCCACGCCAGATAGACCGCGTTTCGCGACATGCCGGGCCCGATTCGTCCTTGCGAAACGAGCTCCTGCTCGCGCGGCGGGAGGCTGTTGAAAAGATTCGGGTTCTCCGAAATGCGGGAATTCGGCGTCTCGCAGCCCGAAAGAAAAAGCGCACCAGCCGCCAGAGAAATTACAGACGCAGCAGAGAAAAATCGACGCATCATGAGAATCATCATACGGCCTCCATTTCGCGAGTCAATCATTGCCCTCCCTTGCTTCAACCCCGGCGCGACCGTAACGTTTCGCGCTCATGGAAGACCGCTTCGGCCATCGCATTTCCTACCTGCGCGTTTCGGTGACCGACCGCTGCAACGAGCGCTGCACTTATTGCATGCCGGATGAATTGCAGGAATGGTTGCCGCGCGCGGGCATCTTGAATTTTGATGAAACCCTTCGCCTCGTCCGCGTGGCCGCCGGGCTGGGAGTGGACAAGGTGCGCGTGACGGGCGGCGAACCACTGACCCGCGCCGGGATCGTCGAGTTCATCGGCGAAGTCGCGCAAATTCCGCAAATCAAATCGCTCGGTCTCTCGACTAACGGAACGTTGCTCGCCCGTTCCGTCGCCAATGGACAAACCTTAGCGCAGCAACTGCGCGCGGCCGGCGTGCACTCGCTCAATATTTCACTCGATACCCTCGACCCGGAAGTCTATCGCCAGATTACCAGCCGCGATTTTCTCCCGCGGGTGCTCGAGGGAATCGACGCCGCCATCGTGGCCGGCTTTTCCCAAATCAAACTCAACGCCGTGCTCATGCGCGGCCGTAACGACGACGCGCTATTGCCGCTGGTCGATTTCGCCGCCAAAAAAAATCTGCTTCTGCGTTTTATTGAATTGATGCCGGTGAGCACGAAAGAAGTGCTGGATGACTCCAATTTTTTCCCGATCAACGGAGCGCGGCGAAGTCTCGAAAAAAAATTCGGGCCACTCATTCCACGGCCAGATTTTCGCACCAGCGGTCCCGCCACCTATTATCAAATTCCCGGGCGCGACCAGCGCATCGGATTCATCGGCGCGCTGACGAATCTGCATTTTTGCGACAGTTGCAACAAGTTGCGCCTGACCTGCGACGGAAAACTTCGTCCGTGTCTCGGCAGCCATTTGGAATTCGATATTCTCCAGCCGCTTCGCGACGGTGCTAGTGACGAAGAGTTGCGGGATTTTTTTCTCCAGGTAGTCGAGCGCAAGCCGGAGCAGCACGAGTTTCGGGAAAATTATCAGCCGCAACGCCGCATGATCGCGATCGGCGGCTAGGATTCGGTGGGGCGCGAGTACTTTCGGAAAAAATGCCTGAGCCTTTGAAACGGCAGCTAACAAAATCCAGACTCAGTCATGTCGATACGGATGGCCGGGTGCAAATGGTGGACGTTTCGGCCAAGCCGCAGAGTTTGCGCGTGGCTATCGCCACCGGGAAAATCACGCTGAGTGCCGCCGCCATAACCGCAGTGACGCGAAAGCGCGTCGCGAAAGGCAATGTGCTGGCGACCGCGCAGATTGCCGGCATCCAGGCAGCGAAACGAACAGCGGAATTGATTCCGCTTTGTCATCCGCTGCCGCTTAGCAATGTCGCGCTCGAGTTTGAAATCTCGCGCACTTCCATCACCGCCACCTGCACCGCGCGCACAACCGCGCAGACCGGCGTCGAAATGGAAGCGCTCACTGGCGTCGCCGTCGCCCTGCTTACCATTTACGACATGTGCAAAGCGATTGATAAGAAGATGGAAATTTCCGAGATGCGTCTGCTCAAGAAAACAAAACGCGCCATATGAGATCCGTCATCCCGAGCGAAGCCGAGGAATCCCGCCGTGCTACAGGAACCTGTCTTCTCGCCTGTGCCACGGGATCCCTCGACTTCGCTGCGCTCCGCTCGGAATGACCAGATGATGATCACCGTCGGCATCATCACTATTTCCGATCGCGCCAGCGCGGGCGAATACGACGATCTCGGCGGCCCGGCAGTAAAAGCCGCCGCGGAAAAACGCGGCTGGGATGTTTTCGCCGAAGCGGTCGTGGCCGATGACATGCGTCGCATCCAGGAAACGATTCGCAGTTTCTCCGCGCAGGGTTGTGGGCTGATTTTAACGACGGGCGGAACCGGCGTGGCTGAGCGCGATGTAACGCCGGAGGCAATTCGCGAAATCATGCGGGTCGAGATTCCCGGGTTCGGCGAAATGATGCGCGCGGAATCGGTGAAGATCACGCCGAACGCCATTCTTTCGCGGAGCCTGGCGGCGATCGTAGATAGCTCGCTCGTCATCGCGCTGCCCGGTAAACCGAGCGGCGCGGTCGAGTGCCTCGGCTTCATCGACGGCGCGATTCCTCACGCCGTCGCCCTCGCGCAACGCAAGCCTACGTCTTGTTAGCCAGGGAACCGCTGAATGCTGGTGCTGTAGGGACGGGCGCGCTCCCGTCCATCGTTTCATGGACGACACGGCGGGCGTCCCTCCAGACAATCGTCATCCCGAGCGCAGCCGAGGGGTCCCGCCGCGCTACAGGAACCTATCTTCTCGGCAACGCCGCGGGATCCCTCGGCTTCGCTCGGGATGACTACTCCGGCCAGGTCAATAACCGCATCAACCGCATTCCACTGTCGCTCAGGTGCGCATTCTCACCGCGTCCTCCTAACACCCCACGCGTAAGATAAGAATAATCGACGCCGGATTTTTTCACGTAAATCAACGTCGGTTGCGTCACCGCCTCGCTGCGCGCTTCCATCTTCAACGGCAAACCTGAACGCGCAAAGCTTATCTCCCACGACTTCGCGTTCTCCTGCTCGCCCTTCACCAGCCACGGATAAAATCTTCGCAAATCAAGGCCCGCCGAGTCCGGCACTGCTACTTTGTAAAACGTCGTCTCCTGCGCAAAAAACTCCGGCACACTCAGCGCCGGCCGTTTCTCACGTTCCAGAAAAAATCGCGCGATATCGATCCCCACCAGATTGATCCCATTGAATATCCCATTGTGATTCGGGTCCGGAAAATTGTGCGCATGCCAATCCTCGAAGTTGCGATTCAGGATCAAGTTCAACTCCAAATGCAAATGCGCCCGCGCCTGATTCAACCCTTCGCCGGTGTAACCCATGCGCGCGATCGGCTCCTTCCGCCGCACATTTTGCCCGACACTGACCGCGATTTCGCTCAGATGCCCGTAAAGACTGTAGTAAGGCGAGCCGCCCCAGATGTGCTCGATCACGATGTATTTCCCGTAGTTCGAATAACCGGCAACCGCGTTTGTGTGCATCACTTTGCCTTCAGCAATCGCGCGCACCTCATCCAGCGGTTCGCCACGGGCGTCACGTTGCAGGCAGCGAATGTCAATCCCTTCGTGAAAACGCGTGTAGATCAAACCTTCCGCTGTCGGCACCGGGTTGCGCACGAAACCGTAGCGGCCGCCTTCCCACGGCTTCGATTTCACTCCGTGGAAATCGCGTTCGATGTATTGATAAAATGCCGGGCCGCCGCCATGAAAAAGCGCGTCGTTATTGGTCGGCAGACTGATTTCAGAATTCTGCGCATCCACGGATTGCAAAAAGGCGAACAAGCATGCGACAACGCCGAAACGAATTCGCCTCATCGGCCTTTCTTCGCGCCGCTTTGCGGCCAATCTTTTTCCATCAGGCTGATGTCGGTCGCAGTTAAACCCGATACGATATAAAACTTCCCGTCGGATACTCGCCGATCCACCATCACTTCCGATACCGCCCGTCCATTTACAAAAACCAGCAGCGCGCTTCCACGATGCTCGATGCTTAAAGTTTCCAGCGCCAGGCGTCCGTGATCGTCCAGTTGCAGGAGCACGCCGAAACTACCGTCGGCCGCTGGATACGCGCGAAACGCCACCACGTCGTTCTCCGAGATGGTCGGAATTTTTTCCACGAAAACAGCCTTGCCCGAGAGAGGCGCGGTCACCGGTGAAGCGAAAACGTCGCCATCGTTCGAGTTTCCCTGGGCATGAATGCGAACAGTGCAATGTTTCGATTTGGCAAAAACGGGGCACGCGCCGACAGCGCGAGTCATGCGCGATTGATAAAGAGTTTGACACGTTTTGCAACGTTTGCTGAAACACGCGCACATGAAATCGGGACTCCTCCTCGCGCTCCTGCTCTGCGCCGCCACCGTCGCGCCCGCCCAGTCCCCCCCGCCGCGGCGCAGTCTTCTCGACCGCGTACTTCATCCTTTCGGCGGCGAGGCGAAAAGCAAAGCGCCAAAATATCAGGACTCGCGCCTGCGCGGCCTGGTTCTGGAAGTGCGCGTGCCGAGCGAGCCGGTGCGTCTTTCCGAAGTGCGGCAATTGCACGTGCAGGCGAGCCTCGGCAACAGCGGTTCCTACCCCGCCTCTCTCGATTTTCCCACCTCCCAGCGGATCGATATTCAACTACTTAACTCAAGCGGCGAAGTGATCACTCGCTGGTCGGAGAACCGCGCCTTTACAGAAGAGATCGGCAACCTCCTCGTTAACCCGCGAGAACAAGTTTCCTACGATGAAACGATCGCCACCCGCGAATTGCAACCCGGCAAAGTTTACACCGTCGAAGTCTTTTTCCCCAAGTATCCCGAACTCCGCGCCCGGCAGAAATTCATCACCGCGCCGTAAGAAATGCAAAATTCAAAATTCAAA
>DAIOVO010000078.1:0-11521 GCA_036758965.1 Chthoniobacterales bacterium | reverse complement strand
GTTCGCAGGATTGCTCCAAAAAATCACTATGAAATTGTATGTCGGTAATCTCTCCTTTGAGACTACGGAAAATGATCTCCAGGACCTTTTCGATCAACACGGCCAGGTCAACGAAGTATCGTTAATGATGGATCGAATGACGGGCCGCTCGCGCGGTTTCGCTTTCGTTACCATGAACGATAAAGCCCAAGCCGAGGCCGCGATCACGGCGCTGAACGGCAAGGACCTCAACGGGCGCACCATTAGCGTAAGCGAAGCGCGTCCGCGGGAAGATCGTCCGCGCACGGGTGGCGGCGGCGGAGGCGGCGGCCAGCGTCCCTATGCGAATCGCCGGTAATTAAAAAACTGCGCGGCTGCCTCACCTGGCGGCCGCGCTTTTTAACCAAATGGCTATAGCAGAAAAAGCAATTGAACTGGAAGGGACCATCAAGACGGTGCTGCCCGGCACGATGTTTCGGGTGGCGCTCGCGAATGAGCACCTGGTCCTGGCACATATCTCGGGCAAAATGCGCAAACGCTTTATTCGCCTTACCGTCGGCGACCGGGTAAAGCTCGAGATGTCACCCTACGATGTGGACAAGGCGCGCATCGTTTATCGACTAGGATAAAAAAAATGAGATTTCACTTTGATAAACCGCGTCCGAAAAAAATAGCAACCGGCCCCGTGATCAAACGGTTGCTGGTGCGTTGCGAAACGACGGCAAAGCTGGTGTCAACCGGCGAGACGATCGCCGAGGAGGCCTGGGCTGGGGCGAAACTGAAGCCGGCCAAACTGACCTGCCCTCACTGTCAGAAGGTCCATCACTGGACGAAGAAGGATGTGCTGCTAGCTCGTTAGAGCAGGCGCACCGCGTTGCTCTAAAGTAGTACTCGAATGCTTTCGCGCATTCCGTTTCATCGCGTGAACTGGGAAACCAGTTCCTTTCTCATCGGTACGTTCGCACTCACTCTCACGGCAGTTCCTCTTTACTTATGGTACTTCGGCCTGGATTGGTTCCAAGTCGCGCTCTTTTTTGTCTCGTTAGCCGTGACCGGCTTTAGCATTACGCTCGGTTACCACCGTTTATTTTCTCATCTCGCTTTTAAAGCCAGAATGCCGGTGCGGCTTTTGGTCCTGATCTTCGGCGCGGGCGCTTTTGAAAATTCCGCGTTGATGTGGGCGAGCGAACATCGCCGGCACCACAAGCATGTGGATCATGATGAGGATCCTTACGATATCTCGAAAGGATTTTTTCATGCGCACATCGGTTGGCTGTTGTTCAAGCTACTTCCGCAGCCGCCTTTCGATAACGTTCCCGACATGAAAAAGGACCCGCTGGTAATGTGGCAGCATAAGTATGTTCAGCTGGTTGCAGTTCTGGTTAGTCTGGTATTGCCAGCTATCGCCGGTGCTCTTTGGAATGGCTGGCGCGGGGCGCTGGGAGGTTTTTTGATCGGCGGAGTAGCGAAGATCGTGGTGCTACAACATTGTACCTTCTTTATTAATTCCGCCTGTCACACCATCGGGCGGCAACCTTATTCGACTCGTTGCAGCGCTCGCGATTCGCTCCTGATGGCGCTGCTGACTTTCGGCGAAGGCTACCACAACTATCATCACGAGTTCCAGCACGATTACCGCAATGGCGTGCAGAAATGGCAATGGGACCCGACCAAGTGGCTCATCTGGTCGCTCTCAAAAGTCGGGTTGGCCAAGGGCCTGCGGCGCGCTACGCCGGCGGCCATTCGTTCCTCGCAAATTCAGACGCGCAGTGTTGGCCCTGACGTTGGAGGGACGGGCGCTGTCCCGTCCTCGAATGTTACGGCGATAGGATAGCTGCACGCGAAGCGAGCCGACGCGGCCAAGACTCCGAAAGCCTTCGCGAGCGGACCGCGGCTACAACCGGGCTTGCCGCTGAGACAGCGGCCTCTACAATTTGGTCATGCCGTACAAAGACATCACGCCGCCTGCTGGAGAGAAAATAACGCGCGACCAGAAATTGAATGTGCCGGATCATCCGGTGATCCCGTTCATTCGCGGTGACGGCACAGGCGCAGACATCTGGGCGGCAAGCGTGCGGGTGATGGATGCGGCGGTGGAAAAAGCTTATGGCGGAAAAAAGAAGATCGCGTGGTTCGAGGTTTTCGCGGGCCAGGCAGCGAAAGATAAATTCGATAGCTGGCTGCCGGATGAGACGGTCGAGGCGTTCCGGGAGTATCTGGTCGGAATCAAGGGACCGCTGACGACGCCGGTGGGCGGCGGGATTCGCTCGCTCAACGTTGCGCTGCGGCAACTACTCGATCTCTACGTTTGTCTGCGGCCCGTGCAATATTTCAAAGGCGTCCCCTCGCCCGTGAAGCATCCGGAGAAGGTAAACATGGTGATCTTTCGCGAGAACACGGAAGACATTTACGCGGGAATCGAGTTTGCCGCCGGCACGCCGGACGCGAAGAAGATGCTCGATTTTCTCGAGCGCGAGTTTCCGAAATACTTTTCCAAGATTCGTTTCGGCACGACGAAACAGGCGGAGGAATTCTGGGGCGCGGTGGGCGCGAAAGATTTTCCGACCGATCTACGGGTAGGTGTTGGCATTAAACCGGTGAGCTACTCGGGTAGCGTACGGCTGATTCACAGCGCGATCAGTTACGCGATTCAAAACAAACGCAAGAGTGTGACGCTGGTGCACAAGGGTAACATCATGAAATTTACTGAAGGCGCCTTTCGCGATTGGGGTTATGAGATCGCGAAATCATTTTTCGGAGCGGAAGAGATCGACGGCGGCCCGTGGTGCAAAATTCCCGAAGGTAAACCGGGCGCCGGCATTGTGATTAAGGATGCGATTGCGGACATTACCTTGCAGCAGGTCCTAACAAGACCTGAGGATTTCGATGTCATCGCCACTTTGAATTTGAATGGCGACTATTTGAGCGACGCGCTTGCAGCGCAGGTAGGCGGGATCGGGATCGCGCCCGGCGGCAACATTAACTACATCACTGGCCACGCTGTTTTCGAAGCGACGCATGGCACGGCGCCGAAGTACGCGAACCAGGACAAGGTGAACCCGGGCAGCGTGATTTTATCGGGTGAAATGATGTTCCGCTACATGGGTTGGACGGAGGCAGCCGATTTGATTCTGAAAGGATTGAACGGCGCGATCGCGAGCAAGCGCGTGACCTATGATTTCGCGCGATTAATGGAAGGCGCGACGGAGATCAAGTGTTCGGAGTTCGGCGACAATGTGATCGAGAAGATGTAGAACGAATAACGAAATCCGAATGACGAAGGCCGAAGGAATGGAGGGAGACCGTGCTATTACAGGTGCCGAATTCGACGAAGTGTTTTGGGAAGTCGATTCGAGAGCAATTGGAGGGGGCTCAAGTGTTCGGAGTTCGATGATGATCTGATCGAGAAGATGCGGCAAATGGAGGGACGGGCGCTGTCCCGTCCCAGAATATGAAAATTCTTTTCGGACAACGAATGTTCGGGGACGACACAGCGGACTCCCAACCCCGATTCCCCGAGACACCCGCGTCCTGTGCGGTCGTCCCTCCAGAGCAGAAATGATTGAGCGTAGGCATCCAGTTCATTGGCCGCCGCATGAGCGGCATAACACGCCGGTTATTGTTTTTGTCACCGTCTGCACGAAGGATCGGAAGCCGATTCTTGCGAATGAACAGGCGCATTCGATTTTAAGAGTTTGCCGGCAAGGGGCGAAGAGATGGGGCGTTGGACGCTACGTCATTATGCCAGACCACATTCATCTGTTTTGTGCGCCGGCGGATTTGGCGCCGGAGCCTTTGCTGTCATGGATTAGTTATTGGAAGTCGATGGCGGCGCGAACTTGGCTGAAGGCGAGCGACGCACCAATTTGGCAGCGCCATTTCTGGGATACCCAATTGCGGCGCGGCGAAAGTTACGATGCGAAATGGCATTACGTCATCGATAATGCGGTGCGCGCCGGCCTGGTTGAGCGCGCGGAGGATTGGCCATATCAGGGTGAGCTGAACGAGTTGCGCTGGTGAACCGATAACCTGGAGGGACGGGCGCTGTCCCGTCCCCGAATTTTTCCGTGATATGAAATTGGTTTGCGACAAAACAACGTTCGGGGACGACACAGCGGTCGTCCCTCCAGCTAAATTCCTAAGACCCCCGCGTCCTGTGCGGTCGTCCCTCCAGGTCGCCCTTTCCTCGCGGCTAAATTCGGGTTAGCTCATTAGATGGATTCTCTCTGGCAGCGCTTTCAGCAATTTTTTTTGCGCTACGGGGAGATTGGCTTTGCCATCGACATCAGCCGGATGCGGTTCGAGGAGGATTTTCTGCGCACGATGGCGGCGCGGGCGCAGAAGGCGTTTTTGGAAATGCGCCAACTGGAAAGAGGCGCGATCGCCAATGCGGACGAGCAACGGATGGTCGGTCATTATTGGTTGCGTAACCCGCAGATGGCGCCCTCGGCGGAGCTGCGGCGCGATATCGTGGAGACGAACAAACGAATCAAACAATTCGCGGCTGATATTCACGAAGGCCGAACCGAGTCGCCGAGCGGAAAGTTCAAGAACCTGCTTTCCATCGGCATCGGTGGCTCGGCTTTGGGTCCGGAATTTTTGGCGGAGGCACTTGGGAATGCGAACGATCCGATGCGGGCGTTTTTTTTTGATAACACCGATCCAGACGGCTTTGATCGGGTCTGGGAAAAAATCGGCGATGCCCTCGACCAAACGCTGGTGATCGTGATATCGAAATCGGGCGGAACAAAAGAGACGCGTAACGGAATGGTGGAAACGGAAACGCGCTACACCGCCGCCGGCTTGAAATTTGCGCGACACGCGGTGGCGGTGACCGGTCTCGGCAGCGAGCTGGACAAGCACGCGGAAAAGAATGGCTGGCTCGCTCGCTTTCCGATGCACGATTGGGTAGGCGGCCGCACTTCGGTGATGAGCGCCGTGGGTCTGCTCCCGATGGCGTTGCTCGGTTTTGAGATCGAGCAATTTCTGGCAGGCGCGGCCGCGATGGACCGTTTTACGCGGAACGATGTCGTGCCGCAAAACGCGTCGATGCTACTGGCGTTAATGTGGCATTACGCCGGGGAAGGCCGAGGGGCGAAGGACATGGTGATTTTGCCCTACAAAGATCGGCTGGTGTTATTCAGCAAGTATTTGCAGCAACTGGTGATGGAATCACTCGGGAAAGAGAAAGATCGCGACGGACGGACCGTGCACCAGGGAATCGCGGTTTATGGCAACAAAGGTTCGACTGATCAGCACGCTTACGTGCAGCAGCTGCGCGATGGAGTGGCGAATTTTTTTGTGACGTTCATCGAGGTAGCGAAGGACCGGAATACGCCGCCGGTGCGGGTGGAAGGCGACTTTACCAGCGGCGATTATCTGCATGGATTTTTGCGCGGCACGCGGACGGCACTTTACGAAAACGAGCGGGATTCGATTACGATTGAGATGCCGGAGGTGAATGCGTTTTCGGTGGGAGCATTGATTGCGCTCTATGAGCGGGCGGTCGGATTCTATGGCTCGTTAGTTAATGTCAACGCGTATCATCAGCCAGGAGTGGAAGCGGGGAAAAAGGCGGCAACGGAATTGCTGCAATTACAGGAGAAGGTGCGGAAGGATTTAAATGGCCGGCCGCGAACGGCGGAGGAAATTGCGCGCCCGCTGCAGGCGGATGCGGAAGCGGTTTACCATATTTTGCAACATTTGCGCGCGAACGATCCGGCGGTGCAGATGCAACGGGGCGCCAAGGTGGCGGAGGAGAAATTTTTTCGCGCGTGAACGAATCTCCCCGAGCGGAAGCACCGATTCCCTGGGAGCGTTTCACTGGTTTCCTGCGCCAGCTCAGCCACGACCTGCGCAATCAACTGAACGCGGCCGAACTGCAGGCGGCGCTGCTGAACGAACTGACGAGCGATGAAGAATTGAAAAAAGAGACCAAGCAATTGCGCACCCTGGTATCGAAGCTTGGCGTAACGCTGCAACAGCTTTCGACCCTGATCGCGCCGCCGCGCCCGATTCTGATCTCCTACAGCGCGCACGATTTTGCGATCGATTTACAAAAAAAAATCAGCCAGCGCTTTCCGGAGAATGAGATGGAATGGCAAATTGCCCTCGGCGATGAGAAGCTTGAGATCGATCCACCGCTGATGGAATGGGTGGTGGTGGAGTTATTTGATAACGCTTTGCGGCATCGGTCTGTGAAAGAGAAGAATATTTCAGCGCGCAATGCGATTGAGAATAAATCGTTCGTTTTTCAACTGAATGAGCCGAAAGAAAAAGAGGTGACGGAGCTGGAAGAATGGGAGCGACCGTTGCGTTCAATCGGGCATGGTCATTACGGCTTGGGCTTGCATCGGGCGCAGGCGATTGTAGAGGCGCACGGGGGGCAAATGACGGTGACATTCGATGCGCCCTCCGCCAGTTTACAAACCAAAATCATCCTTCCGTGCCGCTGATACTTTTCGATGACTGCGAAAAAGAATTCTGAAGCGCGCCGTATTCTAGTAGTCGATGACGAACGCCCGGTGTTGATGACATTGGATGCGCTGCTGAGCCGCCACGGTTATCAGACCGAGACAGCTTCAACCGCTACCCACGGGCTGCGAGCGATGCGGGCGAATCCGGCGGCGCTGGTGTTGCTTGATTTGCAATTGCCCGATGGCAATGGGCTCGAGACGCTGGAGGAGTTGAAGCGCGATTTTCCGGAAGCGCAGGTCATTATTTTGACTGCGCACGATTCGCTGAGCAACGCGATCGAATCGATCAAGCGCGGGGCTTTTCACTTTATCAGCAAACCGTATGCGCCCGAGGAGCTGCTGAGCCTGACGGAGAAAGCCCTGGAGAAACGCTCGCTCTTGCGGGAGACGCAGGAGCTTCGGGAAAAAGCGCAGGCGCTGGAAAAGCGGCTGCAACTGGCCGAGACGCAGCTGGCGCCGGTTTTTACAAGCAAGGCGATGCAGCAACTGGAGCAGTTGATCAATGCCATGGCGCCATCGGACGCGAACGTGCTAATCACGGGCGAGAGTGGTGTTGGGAAAGAAGTGGTTGCTAACGAGATCCATGCAAAAAGCCGCCGGGTGAACCGGCCGCTGGTAAAATTAAATTGCGCGGCTTTTCCGCAAACGATGATCGAGTCAGAACTATTTGGTTACGTCAAAGGCGCATTCACCGGCGCGATGAATGACTTCCCGGGAATGATCGCGGAGGCGAACGGCGGCACCTTGTTTCTGGATGAAATTTCGGAAATGCCGGCAGATTTGCAGACGCGGTTCCTGCGCGTTTTGCAGGAACGCGAGTATCGCGCGCTGGGCAGCACCCGCACGATGAAAGCGGATTTTCGCGTGATTGCGGCGACGAACCGGCCGATTGCGGAGGCGCTGGCGGAGCAACGGCTGCGCTCCGATCTGTATTACCGGCTAAACACGTTTCAAATTAACGTGCCGCCGCTGCGAGAACGGAAGGAAGATATTCCGCCGCTGGTGGCGACATTTGTAAAACGTTTCGCCGCTCAACTGGCCAAACCGGAACCGGACATCGCGCCGGAAGCGTATCAAAAGCTGCTCGAGTACGCGTGGCCCGGGAACGTGCGCGAATTGCAGAACGCGATCGAGTATGCGGTCGTGCTAGCGCATGCGAACGCGATCGCACTAAAAGAATTGCCGGCGGAAATTCAGTTGCCGGTGGCGCTGCAAAACTCCGCTTCCAGCCATCGCCGCAACGGTGTGCCGAGCCTGGATGACGTCGAGCGGGAGACAATTTTACAGGCGTTGGCGCAAACGCATGGAAACAAGAAAAAGGCGGCGCAGTTATTGGGGATTCAACGGCCAACGCTTTATAACAAGATGAAGCGGTATGCGATTGAGTTGTAGTTTGGAAGGCGAAAGGTTGAAAGGTTGAAAGGTTGAAAAGTTAAAAGGTCGAATAGGTGAAAGGTAAATCACCTCCGACTTGGATTGTTAATCACCAATCACATTTCAACTAATCACCTTTCACCTGGTCCACCTTTCCATGCCACCGCGGCACCTCGAAAAAATTCTGGCCAGCGCCGAACGCGAACTGGCGGTGACGCAAACGCAACGGCCAACGGATGCGTTGCCGGCTTATCGGCGTTTTCTAAAAATCGAGGAGCACCGTTTGCGATTGCGCCATCGCGCCGGAGGCGGCGGCCGCGAAGTGTGTGCGCGTCGGGTCGATTTGGTGGACCTGCTTCTGCGGCACGTTCTGGAAGCGGCGACGCGGGCAGTGAACGAGGGGAAGAAGGCGCAATGGCCGCTCGCCATTGTGGCATTAGGCGGGTACGGCCGGCGGGAATTAAATCCCTACAGCGACGTGGATATCATGTTCTTGCACGACGAAAAGGGAACCCGGGTCTCGGTCGCGACGACCCACACGGTGGAACAGGTTTTGTATTTTCTCTGGGACATTGGTTTCAAAGTGGGCCACTCCACTCGCACGGTCCGGGAAGCGGTCGCGGCCGCCAACAGCGATATGCACACAAAAACCGCCATGCTGGAATCGCGTTTTGTGGCGGGAAAAATGGCGTTGGAAGAAAAGTTTCGCGCCCAATTTCGCGCCAAATGTGTGGCCGGTTTCGAGCGAGAATATATCGAAACGCGAATGCGCGATCAGCAGGCGCGGCACGGGAAGTTTGGCAACAGCGTTTACCTCCAGGAGCCGAATTTGAAAAACGGCTGCGGCGGTTTGCGCGATTATCAAAATTTGCTCTGGATGACTTTCTTCAAGGAAGGAAGTCTGACGACCACGCATCTGGTGGGCAAAGACTGGCTAAGCGAAGCGGATCAGCGGCGGATCGATGCCGCCTATGATTTCCTGCTGCGCTTGCGCACCGAGCTGCATTACCTGAGCGGCCGCGCCACCGACGTGCTGCATTTGAACATGCAGGAAACCGTGGCGCAGGATTTGCAGTATCCGCGCACTCGCGGGTTGCTCAGCAGCGAAGCGTTAATGAAAGATTTGCTGGCGCACGCGCGAAATATTTTTCACGTAACGGAGCGGATCACGGCGCAATTTGCCAGCGGCTATTCCTCGGCCAAAACGCGCTCGCTTTTTTCCTTTCTTCCACGGGCGCGACCATCGCTGGAAAGAGTCGATTCATTCGTCATTCAAAATCGCCAGATCGATGTCAGCCAGCGGGATTTGTTCGAGAAAAATCCAAGCAAGATGATGGAAGTGATTGAACTGGCGCAAACGCGCGAGCTCGAGCCAGCTCCGGAATTAGCCGATCTTTTCAGCCGACAAATCGGGCGGGTCACGCTGCCATTTCGGTACGCGAAAGAGCCGCGCAAAATTTTTCGCGCGATCCTTTCGCGCAAAGGCAAGGTCGGGCGCGCGCTGCGTTTGATGCATCGGCTCGATTTGCTCGGGCAATACATTCCGGAGTTTGGCCAGCTTACCTGCTTGGTGCAGCACGAATTTTTTCACCGCTACACCGCGGACGAGCATACGCTGCTTTGCATCGATAAACTGGATGCGCTGATGACGACGGAGAATCCGAAGTTGCGGCAATATCGCGAGCTCTTCGAGCAAATGGCGGAGCCGTTCGTTTTATATCTGGCCCTGCTCCTGCACGATACCGGCAAGGGAGTGGGCGCACGCCCGCACTCGGAAGCGAGCGCCGTCTTCGCGCAGCGGGTGGCGCGCCGCCTTCAGCTCACGCCGGACGAACGCAAGATGCTGATCCTGCTGGTGGATCATCACGTCACTCTTTCCAATCTCGCACAACGGCGCAATATCGACGATCCCGCGACGGTGACGGAGTTTGCCGCGGTTGTAAAAAACCAAAAAAATCTCGACGCGCTCATGTTGCTGACATTGGCGGACGGCCAGGGCACGAGCGACACCGGCTGGTCGGATTGGAAGGAGACGCTGGTCTGGCAACTTTATCGCGGAACGAGCCACTACCTGGCGGATCGGCAGGCGTTTCAGTCGCGCGCGGAGAAAGCGCGGGAACGACGCGAGGCAATGGTGAAAGAAAAACTGGGCGGCGATTACAGCGAAGAAATCGAAGCGCACTTCGAGTCGATGCCGGACAACTATTTTCGCGCTTTTCATGTTTCAGAAATTGTTACCCAGATAAAATTGCTGCGCCGTTTCTACGCAGCGACCTGCTTCGGCGAGGAACCGCTCGCGCCGGTGGTGAACTGGGAACCGGCGCCGGAAAAAGGTCACACTGTGTTAAGCATTTGCTCGTGGGACCGGCAGCAGTTGCTCTCGAAAATCGCCGGCTCCATTTCGTTGACGCCGCTCAATATTTTAAGCGCCGATATTTATACCCGGGCGGATAACGTCGCGCTGGATGTTTTCCGGGTGAGCGATTTGCGCGGGCGCGCTGTGACCGACACGCGAGACTTCGCGGTTTTTGAGAACGCGCTGAAGAATACGCTGACCACGGAAGGGGTGGATTTGGACCAGCAATTGCAGGAAGCGCGAAAAAATGCGCGGGCCGCCGCAGATGACCTTGAAGTGCAGGCGCGCCTGACAATCGACAATCGTTCCGATCCGCTCTTTACCCTGCTCGAAGTTCAGATGGCAGACCGCATTGGCCTATTACACGATCTGGTGCAGTGTTTCAGTCGCAGCGGAATCGAGATCGCGCTCGCCCGAATCAACACTGAAAACGGCGCAGCAACCGACACCTTTTACGTGGTTGAGCGCGAGACGCGCGGGAAAGTTGTCGCGCCCGCGCGCCTGCGCGCCCTGGAGGAAGAACTGGGTCGGCTGGCTTCGGCAGAACGCTGAGATTCGCTGGCACGGCGAAGAGTTGCGTTTACTGTGCGAGCCTGATGAACGTCCTCATTCTCGCGGCCGGCTATGCTACGCGGCTTCATCCATTGACGCTGAACAAAGCGAAGCCGCTGCTGGAGGTCGCGGGCCGTCCCATGATTACGCGGTTGATGGATAGCCTGGCGGGCGTGGATGGAATCGAAGCGGTTTACATTGTTACGAACGCGAAATTCGCAGCCGATTTTGAGAGTTGGGCGAAGGAATACAAGGAGCAGCGACCGGAGATTCGTTTTGTCATCGTGAACGATGGGTCCACCAGTGATGACGATAAGCTGGGAGCGATTGCCGACATTCACCTCGTGCTCACACGCGAGCAAATCGCGAACAAGGATTTGCTGGTGCTGGCAGGCGATAATTTATTCAGCGATTCGCTGAAAGATTTTGTCGCGCAGGCGCGCGCGACGGAAGCGGCGGTGGCGGTTTACGATGTGGGTGATCTGGAGCAGATGCGGAAGTACGCCAATGTGACGCTCGACGACCACGGCGTGATCACGCAGTTCGAGGAAAAGCCGCCCAAGCCGCAGACGACGCTGGCGGCGATTGCTGCTTACTATTATTCCGCGACAGCGCTGGAATTTTTCACCACTTATATCGCGGCGGGAAATAATCCCGACCAACCGGGGCGATTTATCCAATGGCTGCACACGCGCAAACCGGTGAAGGGCATCAGAATTTCCGGCAAATGGTTCGATGTAGGAAGCAAAGAGACGCTGGAAGAAGCTAACGAGATGTTTGCAGG
>DAIOVO010000077.1:0-11792 GCA_036758965.1 Chthoniobacterales bacterium | reverse complement strand
ATCTTCGGTCGCGCCGGAGTGTTCGTTAATTTTGTCTGCCATAAGCTAATGAGTTTAAACTTTGAATCGGATTCAACGCACAGCGTAGCCGCTTCCAGTCTGGCGTTTTTGCAGCAAAAAAAAGCGCCGGACTTTCATCGCCCGGCGCTTCTTGTGTTTCTTAAATGCGCTTAGCGCTGACCGCCGCGATCTCCGCGGCCCCCGCCACCGCCGTAGCCGCCGCCACCACCGCCGCCGCCGCTGCGGCCATAACCGCCGCCGCCGCGACCGCCGCCGCCGCCACCGTATCCGCCACCGCCGCCGCCGCCACCCTGCGGCCGAGCTTCCCGCGGACGCGCTTCGTTCACTGTCAGAGCGCGACCTTCGACGGTTTTGCCATTAAACTGTTGAATGGCATTTTGCGCGTCTTGTTCCGAGGTCATGGTCACGAAAGCAAAGCCGCGAGACTTGCCCGTGAATTTATCCTGCATAAGCATGACATCCTGCACAGCACCGGCCTGGGCGAAGAGGTCCTGAAGGTCGGTCTCTGTCGTATTAAACGAAAGATTCCCAACGTATAACTTGGTTCCCATCTGAGTTTATTCCGTCTGCGAAAACGTTGCCAGGTCACTGTTCCCGGTTATCGGATTTCAAACTGCCACTGAATAAACTCAACTGACAATTCACCAACTGCCCGAGCGATCGTTTTCCAGCGGCCTTACTATGTAAAAATTCTCCAAAACGCAACAAGAAACCTAATCTCCATTTCGTCTAAAATTCCATAATGAATCGTAAAGTCCCGCACCGTGTGGCCATCGTCGGCGCCGGAATCGTTAGCCCGCTTGGTTTTGGATTAACCGAAACGCTGGCTGCCTTGCGTGAGGCGCGCGATTGCGTGCAGCCGGTGACTGCCTTCCCTGTCGAAGAGACGCGCTGCAAAACCGCCGCTCAAATCGACGACGCTCGTTTGTTGGCGAGGCGCAGCCGATCCAGCCGCCGTTTACATCGCGCATCCTTCATGGTGATGGTGGCCCTGGAAGAAGCGTTGCAACAGGCGAAGAATTTCCGGCCCGAGATCGCCATCGTGGGAACGACCAGCGGCGGAATGTCTTTCGGCCAGGATTTCTTTCGCACGCTCGGCAAAAGCGACGAGTGCGCGGCCGCGCGCATCGCCAATTACCCGCCGCAAAAACAAATCGTCGATGCCTTGGAAAAATTTGGACTCGACGCGCCCGCGCAAGTCATCGCCAACGCCTGCGCCTCGGGCACCAACGCCATTGGCCACGCTTTTTCCGCCATCCAGGCCGGACGTTACGAGCGAGTACTGGCCGGCGGATACGATGCAATTTCGGAACTGGTCTTTGTCGGCTTCGATTCTCTACATGCGTCCACCCCGGAAAAATGCCGGCCGTTCGACGCACAACGTTCCGGCATGGTTCTCGGCGAAGGCGCCGCGCTTTTCGCGCTGGAGAATTTCGAGTCGGCTACCGCGCGCGGTGCGACCATTTTGGGCGAAGTCGCCGGTTACGGAATTTCGACCGACAATCATCATCTCACGCAGCCGAATCCCGATGGAAGCGGCGCCAAACGCGCGATGGAACAGGCGCTGGGCGATCTTCCGCCGGAGCGCGTCGGCTACATCAACGCCCACGGCACGGCCACGATTTTTAACGACGCCGCAGAGGGCAAGGCGATTGCAGAAATGTTTGGCAACAAAGTTCCTGTTAGCTCCAGCAAAAGCATGATGGGCCACTCGCTCGGCGCGGCTGGTGCGATCGAAGCGGTGGTAAGTCTGCTGGCGCTGCAACATTCTCTTCTCCCGCCCAATATCAACTTTCGCGAAATCGATCCGGCGCTCGATTTGAACATCGCCGCGAACGAATCTCGCGCGGCCGACTTCGAGTACGCGCTTTCCAACTCGTTTGGCTTCGGCGGCACGAACGCGAGTATTCTTTTGCGAAAGGCCGGCGAATGATCGTCGCCGGCATGGGCTGGGTCACGCCGCTCGGCGCCGGACTTGCGCCGGTCTGGCAAAAATTACTCGAGGGCGAAACCTCGCCGGTCGAAACAATCGAAAACGAAATCAACGGCGCCGTTTACCTTGTGCGGCGCGTGCCGGCGAGCGCGACCGCCGATTTGCCGGCGCATCCTCGCCTGCGCCGCGCCAGCGCCATCTCCCGTTTCGCTGCCGCCGCCGGCCTGAACGCCTTGCGCGACACTGCACACGTCTCGTTAGACCGAACGGCGCTCGTCTTCGCTATTGCCAACGGCGGCGTGATCTACACTCGCCGATTCTTCGCCGAGATCGTGACGTCCGGAGCGCAATCGGCCAGCCCGTTGCTTTTTCCCGAGACGGTTTTCAATGCACCGGCGAGCCATCTCGCGGCCATCCTCGGGATCCAAGGCGCGTCCTACACCGTCGTGGGCGATGGCGCCGTGGGCGTTCTGGCACTGAAACTGGCGGAAGACCTGCTTGCGTCCAACGATCTGGACGCATGCCTCGTCGTCGGCGCGGAAGAGATCGATCCTCTGGTTTGCGAAGCTTATCGGCAATGGCGGCTGCTCCGTTCACCTCGGGACCCAACTGGTAAACACGGTATGATTTTGAGCGATGGCGCGGGCGCGTTGCTGCTGCAAAAGGAAGGCGACGGAATCGAAATCGAACAGGTCGATGCCGGCACGAATTTTTTCCGGCGCACGGAGGCAACCGTGAAGCTGAGAAAAATCATCGCACGCCTTGGCGAAGCATCTTTTTACGTGACCGGCGCTAACGGGACCTTTGTCGATCGGATGGAAGATCGCGCGCTGGATGATGGCGCGCGTCGCTATTCTCCAAAGGTTTCATTGGGCGAAAGCGTAGGCGCTTCGGTGCTCTGGCAGGCGATCGTGGCGGCGCAGGCCTTGCGGGCGCAAACATTCCCGGGCGCAACGCCGAACATCAAACTCACTCGTGTCGCGGCGATTGCCTGTGGCCTTAACCAGCAAATGGGTGGACTTGTCCTGCGCGAACGTGTCGCGAAACAGGTTTGAGCTGACCAATGAATACCCCTTTTGCCTTTGCAACTCCCGCGCGCCGCGATACTTTCGGGCGCGCCATGCGAACGCGCGCCGCGATCTTTTTTATTTTTCTTTTTGCGGGCGCGCGAATTCAGGCAGTCGATCTGGGCACGCCGAAAAATCAGCCGATCGAAATTAATTCGACCGGCGAAACCCGCTACGAAAACGGCCTCGCCACCGCCACCGGTAATGTCTCCATTCATGCGGGCGACACTGATATTTATGCCGATTCCGCGACCTACGATTCCAAGTCGCACATCATTTCGGCCAGCGGCCATGTGCGGATTTATCGTGAGGACAAACTTTATCTAACCGAAAAAGGCACCTACAACATGGATACCAAGGAAGTGCACACGGCCGCGCTGCGCACCTCTTCCGATCCCTATTTTCTACAGGGCGACACGCTTCAGGCTTTTTCCGATGGCCACTACCTCATTAACAACGGAGATTTTACCACCGACGATTCGAGCAATCCCGATTTCCATTTTCACGCGCACACCGTTCGCATTTACGAAAACGATCGGGTTATTTTTCAAAATGTTACCTTTTACATCGGTAAAACACCGGTGTTTTGGTGGCCCTATCTTTACCAATCGCTGAACGACGCCTTTAGCTTCACCATTTCTCCCGCTTATCTGAGCTCTTGGGGGCCATCGCTACTGGGCCAGGTCAGCTTCCCGATAACCGAAAAAATCAAAGGTCGCGTGCGGCTGGATTACCGGTTGCGGCGCGGCGCTGCCATCGGCTTCGAATCCGACATGACCTATGGCAAAGACGACAGCAGTTGGGCGCGGCTCACCAGTTATTTTATTCAAGACCAGAATCCGGAATTGAATCGCACTTCGCTCCCGCGCGGCGCCATTCCTACCAGCCGCTACCGTCTCACCCTGGAAGACCGGACCGAATTTACCAGCGACATCTACGGCATCATCGACATCACGAAGATGAGCGATGCCTTCGTGCTCCAGGATTTTTACCAAAGCGAATTCCGCTTAAATCCGCAACCGGACGCGGTCGCCGCCGTCACCAAGACCCATCCCATTTACACTCTCACCGCCTTCACCCGTTTTCAGGCCAACAATTTTTTCGAAACGACCGAGCGCCTGCCCGAAGTCGCGCTGGACGTTAAGCGGACGCCGATTTTCGGCAGCCCTTTTTTTTACGAAGGCGAGACCAGCATCGCAAATCTGCATCGCAATTTCCCGGTGGACTCGGTCTTTGAGGATTACCACACCTGGCGGGCGGATACTTTTCACCAGATCCTTTACCCCAACACCTACTTCGGTTTTCTTAGCATCGTTCCGCGGGCGGGATTTCGCGCCACTTATTACGATCAAACGCGCGATCTCGGCAAAACGATTTTCCCGGACAACGATAATCCACTCGTCCCAGATTTCTTTTTGCCCGATCCGAGCCGCAACCCACTTTTCGGTTCTCCGTTGGATTACGGTGGCTCAAAAACGCGCGCCATTTTCAATGCCGGAGTCGAAGCTTCGTTCAAGATTTCACGCGTCTGGGAAGAAACGCAGAGCCGAATGCTGGGACTCGATGGCTTGCGCCACGTGATTCAGCCGTTCACGAATTTTTCCTACGTCTCGGATAACGGCGATAATCCGGCGGAAATTTTGCAGTTCGATCGCTTCGAGCCGTCCACTAAATTGCGCCCAATCGATTTTCCGGAATTTACTTCCATCGATTCGATCGATCGCTGGACCATCTGGCGGCTCGGTTTGCGTAATCGATTGGAAACGCGGCGCGACGATACCACCATCACCTGGTTCGAGCTCGAGACCTACTTCGATGTGAACTTCATCGATCCGTACGACCGCACGCCCTACTCCAATCTCTTCAACAAAATACGTTTTACTCCGCTGCCCTGGGCTTCGCTCGCAATCGATTCCCAGGTGCCGGCGTTCGACAAGGGATTTACCGAAGTGAACACGACCATCGCGTTCCAACCAGTCAGCAATCTGCAAGTTAACGTTGGTCATCGTTATTTGAACGGAAATCCATTCTTCAATAACAGCAGCCTGTTCGTTGTTGGTGGGTATTATCGCATCGACGACAACTGGGGCGTCGGAGTGCAGGAACAATACGAAGGTGCGAGCGGCGTGCTCGAGCAGCAGCGTTACGCTCTCTATCGCGATCTTTCCAGTTGGGTGGCTTCTGTCGGAGCGATTGTTCGCGATAATGGCGGCGTGAAAGAATACGGCGTGCTCCTCACGTTTACGCTGAAAGCGTTTCCGAAATTTGGCTTCGATCTTAATTTCGATCCCGGCAGCCAGGGCGGTGGACAATAATTCATCGCACCCTTTTTTAAATCGGCGTAGCCTTCTCGCTTTCGTAAGAAACGCCCCGCCCTATGGACCTCTCGATTGTTGGCTCTGGCTATGTCGGCCTGGTGACTGGCGCCTGTTTCGCCGATGTCGGTCACAACGTCATTTGCGTCGATAACGATCCGCGGAAAATCGAAATGCTGCGCGGGGGTGAAGTTCCCATTTACGAGCCCGGGCTGGAGGAACTCATCCATCGCAATGTCTCGGCCGAGCGTTTGCGATTTAGCGGCAGCATTCAGGAAGGCGTGGAAAATTCGCAGATTGTTTTCATTGCTGTGCCCACGCCACCGCATGAAGACGGCAGCGTCGATCTCAGCTTCATCGAAAAAGTGGCGCGCGAAATTGCCGGCGTGCTGACCGATTACCGCGTCATCGTCGATAAGAGCACGGTACCGGTGAAGACCGGCGAAAAAGTGGCGGAATCCATTAAGCGCTACAATCGACACGGCGCCAAATTCGATGTTGTCAGTAATCCGGAATTCTTGCGCGAAGGCTGCGCCGTAAGTGACCTCATGCATCCCGATCGAATTGTCATAGGCGCGCAAAGCGAGCGCGCCATCGATCTGATGAAAAAAGTTTATGAGCCATTCATGGCGCCCATTTTGGTCACGGACATCAACAGCGCTGAGCTCATCAAACACGCCGCCAATTCTTTTCTTGCACTAAAAATTTCCTACATCAATGCCGTCTCCGCCATCTGCGAAGCAAGCGGCGCGGACGTAGAAAAAGTAGCCGATGGCATCGGGATGGATCGGCGAATCGGCCGCAATTTTCTGAACGCCGGCATCGGTTACGGCGGTTCCTGTTTCCCGAAAGACATCGCGGCTTTCATTACCATCAGTGAACAACTGGGCGTGCCCTTTACGCTCCTGAAAGAGGTCCAGCGCATTAACGCCGCCCAGAAAGATCGTTTTCTCAAAACAATTCGCGAAACGCTGTGGGTTTTGCGCGAAAAAAAAATCGCGGTCTGGGGACTCACCTTCAAACCAGACACGGACGATCTGCGCTGCTCCGTCGCGATCGATCTCGTAGCCGAGATGATTCGGGAAGGCGCGCACGTTTCCGTTTACGATCCCAAAGCAATGAAGCGCGCGCGTGAAATTCCGGAATTGAAAGCGGCGCGATTTTGCGAAACCGCTCTGGAAGCAGCCGAAGGCGCGGAAGCGCTGGTGATTGCAACTGAATGGTCGGAGTTCGCCAACGTAGAGCTGGCGATGGTGAAAGAAAAAATGACCACCCCGATTATTTTCGATGGTCGCAATCTTTTCCATCCTGCGACGATGGCGAAGGTTGGATTTCGCTATCATTCCATCGGGCGCGCGCCAGTAAACCCGTTCTGAGTTTTGATGCGGATGGAGTATCCTCGTGCTCCTGCTCGGTTTTTTCGAGAGATGTCGATTACGAGCACGAGCACGAGCACGAGGGTTTAACTGCACCAGGACGGTTGCAACCCATTCGGTCGATGGAATCATAGCGCACTATGCGTGACGCTCGTTTCGATCAACTCGCCCAGGTCCTCACCGGTTACTCCACTCGTCTGCGCCGGGGCGAGAAAGTGCTGATCGAAGCTTTCGATGTGCCGGATCAAATGACCATCGCGCTTCTGCGCGCGGCCCGGAAACGGGGTGCGATCCCGTTTGTGCAACTGCAGCGCGCGCCGGTCAGCCGCGAGCTCGCGCTCGAAGCTAACGAGACCCAGTTAAATCTTCTGGCGCGTCATGAACTGGCCCGGATGAAAAAAATGGATGCCTACATCGCGCTGCGCGGCAGCCACAATATAACCGAGCTATCCGATGTGCCGGTGGCGCAAATGAGACTGGTCGCGAAGAAAATGCGGGCGGTGCAGGATTACCGCGTCAAAAAAACCAAGTGGGTCGTTCTTCGTTGGCCGACGCCGGCGATGGCGCAGCAAGCCGGCATGAGCACGGAGGCGTTTGAAGATTTTTTCTTCGATGTTTGTACGCTCGACTACCGGAAATTGCAGCCGGGAATGAAAGCGCTGAGGGCACTAATGCAGCGAACAGATCGGGTGGAAATTAGCGGACCTGGCACCGAGCTGCGGTTCAGCATCAAAAAGATTCCAGCCATTATTTGCGGCGGCGACCGCAATATCCCCGATGGCGAAGTGTTTACCGCGCCGGTGCGCGATTCGGTCAATGGCTTCATCACTTTCAATGCGCCGACGATTTATCAAGGGACGGCTTTTGAAAACGTTCGCCTGGAATTTCAGAACGGAAAAATTGTGCAGGCGACGAGTAACCAGACTAAAAAGTTAAACGACGTGCTCGATTCCGATGCAGGCGCGCGTTTTATCGGCGAGTTTTCCATCGCCTTCAATCCGCACATCCTTCATCCGATGCGCGATATTTTGTTCGATGAGAAAATTGCCGGTTCATTTCATTTCACGCCCGGCCAGGCTTACGAGGAGGCTGACAATGGCAACCGCAGCCAAATCCACTGGGACATGGTGAATATTCAGCGGCAGGACTACGGTGGGGGCGAAATTTATTTCGACGGCAAACTGATTCGCAAGGACGGCGAGTTCGTGGTGCCGCCGCTTCGTTCGCTCAACCGCGCCAGCCTTCTTCGGAAAAAATAAGTTCTAACGATTCCTAGGATCGGCGGGCGCCGACCGGATTCAACTGCAGCATTCCAATTTCGCCGCTGCCGGTCATTTGCACATTGCTGATCTCAAACTGCGGCGCGTTTTCAATTCCCGCGACGCCGGGCAATTGCACCGAAACGGTTTTCGAATTCGCGTTGAGGATAATCGCGGCAATGTCGAACGACGGTGAGAATTCGACCGTGCTAATCTGAAACGCGGCCGTGATGTGGACCGAGGCCTGCCCCTGCTGCGACGGCGTGAGTTGCACGGGCGCGCCTTCATGACCGGAAACGATCTGCAGACCAGCGATGCTGAAGGAAGGGCTGCTCAGGGCCGCGGGTTTCTGCTGGCTCGTCGGACTGAGGCGCACCTGTCCGAGGCTGCCGGAGGCAGGCTGCACTTTTGCGATCTCAAAGTTGACCTGCAAATTCATCGCCGGCTGCGGCTGCTGCGAAGGCGCCAGACGCATGGTGACGACTTTGGAGACCGGCCGCAATTGCAACGCGCCCATTTTGAAAGCGGGCGTGAGTTGCATGGAAGCGATCTCGCAGGAAAGGGTGATTTGCACAGCCGTTTGCATGCCTCCAGCAGGCGCGGCTTGCGTCGCGTGCGTTGGCGTGTGCAGAGGCTGAGGTGGAATTCCGTTAACCGGAGTCCGAATAACGGGAGCGGGTGGAGTCTGTAATGTTTCAGGCATGTTTTGGTTTCTGGTTGGTTGTGAACTGAATTGTTCTTCGGCGGCGGCCGGCGCTTCGGAACCAACTTGGTGCAAAGCGCCCAAGCCGGCAACCGCGCTGCCGGCCTCGGCCACGGTTGCTCCGAAAGAAGGTGTTTCATCATCGGCGGCTGGCGGATCGCTTTCCGACGCCGGCCCCGACACGACGGTTTGATGCGGCACCGGCGAACCTTGCATCACTGGCTCAGCAAAAGTTGGCATCTGGGAGGCGATTTCCGCTGTTTCCTGCGCGCCAGTGGCATGAGCGATTGAAATGAGCTCGGCCGCGATCGGCTGCAAAACCGGCTCCGACTCCGCCTCGTAGGAACGTGCCCTAGCCGGTTCCAGTTCCCTTGCTGGTTCCATTTCTCGCGCTGGTTCCATCCCCCGTACCGGTTCCGTTTCCTGCCGCTCCGTATGATCCTCTGCATCTGCATAATGATCCTCTGCATCTGCATAACTTTCGTTAGAGGACGCTAAGGTAGGGGAGCCCACCTCAAATGGTTCCTCCTCCGCAATTGCCGGCTCCGCTTCTCTGGGCCGGTCGAAGTCTTTCTCGTCTTCCTCCGCAGAGGGCCCGGGCGGCGCAAATTTTTCCGTATCCTCCAATTCGGCCTCTGGCAACGGCTCCGTTTGCTCGACGACCGAGCCAACCGCCGAGTCGAGTTCATCGGCCATCGCGGGCGCGATAATCTCCGTCGCGCCATTGCCGGCATGAAACTCCGGCTCGTTCAAAGGTGGCGCAGCGTCGCCATTGCGTTTTAACAAGGGAAGAACGCCGCGACGCAGAGAAGGTTCTGACGCTTTCAACTGCACCGAAACCTGGCGCGGACCTCCTTTAAAATTATGTTTCATCAAAGATGTGGAAGCATCTTCCGCTCCATCGTTGGCGGAAACCTCGGGTCCCTCCACCGTTGCCGGCTGATGCCCAAAATCTTCCGAGCCGGCAAATCGACGACGCATCCACGGCACGCCCATCCAGCCCAAAATGCCGATGCCCGCGAGTAAGAGCGTGACTTCTATCAAGATATGAGGAGCCGTCCAGCGATCGAGGCGTTCGGCGAAAGTCGGCTGATTAAGATCATGCATTTTCGCCGGCGCAAGGACAGTGGAGGGGGTCGCACTCGCACGGGTCGCTGCTGCTGGCGCCTTGGCCGGAGCATTAACCGGCTGCTGCACCGCCACCGCCGGTTTATTCGAGGCCACCGCAGGCCTCTGTACCACCGGCGAAACGCCGGAGCGGGGCGCGGCCGGAACGGCTTCCGGCACTGCCGGGCTTCCGGTAACGCTGGCGGTGTTACCGCCATTCACCTGCGGACCCGCTAAATTGACAGTGGCTTCGCTAGCCGGCGGCGTAACGGGCGCCGTTGTGGCTTCCATTCCGCTAACCGCTGCCGGCGGAGGCGATTGAGCTAACGAGAGCTGAGCACCATTCTCTTCTGTCTTGCTTTCCGCTCCGGGGATCGGGCTGGGTTCAATTGCAGGCGCCGACGATTCGTTTTGCGCCGATGCCACGGCCGCGGCATCTACCTGCGTCGCTGAGGCACGCGCCGGCGTGGTCGCCGCGCTCGCCAGCCAACCAAGGTTGTAAAAACCCGCGCCATAGGCGGCGTTAGCGGAGAGTGGATAAATTTTGCGCGCCGAGGTCACCCAATCGTTCGCCTTTTCCTTCTTGCCATGCTGAAATTCCCAGGCTGCCTGCGCATAGTAGAGCGCGGGAGTGTCCCCACTAAATTGGAACTGCTCCATCATTTTTTGCGCGCGACTGTCCTTCTGCTCCAGCAGATAAGTCATATAGATTTTGAATTTGATCAGTTGCGCCGCCTGATTTTTATCTCCGCCGGGCGTCTGCTTGAACAACTCCTCAAATCGATCCCGCGCTTTGGCGTAATCTTTTTTGCGGAACGGCACATCCGCGAGGTTGAATTGCGCCTCGCGAAATTTTGAATCGATCTTGAGCGCTTTTTTGAAGAACGTTTCCGCTTCGTCGTATTTCTGTTGCTCGAGCAGAATTTCGCCGCGCAAATTTAGAATCGGCGCCTGGTCCGGCTGATTGGTATCGGCCTGCTGCGCCAATTTGGCGGCGGTTTCAAAGTCGCGCCGTTCGTAGGACTGCTGCGCCTGCTCGAAAACATTTTGCGTTGCCGCCTTGGCCTTGGCCTCCCGTTCCTCGGGTGAGAGCAACTGAATGGCGACCCGCTCTTGCCCTGGTTGCTTCTCCAGCCATCCGATTTCAAAAAGTGATTCCGCGAAAAGTTTATTCAGTTGCGGCGAAAAATTCCTCTCCGCCGCGCTCATCCAGTTTTTTGCATCCGGCACGTTTTGCTTTTGCAGGGCGATGGCGGCGTTGGCGTAATGCACCGCCGGCGTATCGGGCGAAAGCTCGAACTTGGCCAGGATGGAATCGACCATGTTGTCGTTTCCTTCCAGCAAGTAAGTGAGCAGAATCTTGTATTGGATTAACTGCGTCGCTTCGCCCTGTAATTCCGAAGCATTCGTAGTTAACAAATCTTGGAAACGTTTCCGCGCCTCGGGCCAATCCTTTTTCAAAAACGGGATTTCCGCCAGATTGAAACGCGCGTTCCAAAATTTCGGATCGAGCCGCTGCGATTCGGAGAGAGCGGCTTCGGCTTTATCGTAAAGCCCCTGCCGCATATAGATGACGCCGCGCAGATTTTGCGATTCCGCCAAATCGGGTTTGCGCGTGTCAATTGCGTCCAGCTCCGTCAAGGCCTGCACATAATTGGCGGAATCAAAAGCGCGAAACGCCTTGTCATACATCGCCTGCAATTCGGCGTTGGTGGGAGCGACGTCATTGGCGGCAATCGTTCCCAGAAAAAGAACCGAGAGCGCAACCCATTTTCGAATCGTCATGCTATCCCGCATAGAAAGCCCGCTTCATTACGCTGACAAGCACTATTTCTTGCGGCACACCTTGTAAGTATGAAAAATTAGCAGGAAACGCAGCGGTAAACGGAAGCGATTTCTACTTTTCGCTCGCGTTAGTATTTAGAAGCGCAAAAATGCGGAGGCCTTCCAGAGTTAAATTTTCACGCACCGCTTTTACTTCCGATAATCGGCCCGCAATTAATTTCGCGTA
>DAIOVO010000076.1:10481-12207 GCA_036758965.1 Chthoniobacterales bacterium | reverse complement strand
AAGTCTCGTTAGAACCAGTGCGCGCCGGAAAATTTCCGGATCCGGTTTGTCTGCGCCCAGTTCGCTGGAAAGAAATATGTGCGCGAAATATTTTCTTACTCCGAGATGCTCGAGGACAAACCGCAGGCGGCCATCGAAGTTTGAAATAATCGCCAGTTGAAAACGCGGCTGCAATTTTTCCAAAACTGCGAGCACGTCCGGATACAACGCCCAGACGCCGGCCTCGGCGAAATGTTCGTAAGCGATCTCGAAAAAATTATCGCCGTCCAACTGACCGAGCGACGGCGCGGCTTCTCTGAGCAGAAGCTCGACCAGTTGCCGCCACCATTCCTTGTCGTCATCGATGCGCGGGCCATCGATGGCCGGGCGCGGCGGCATTTGTTTCCAGGCGGAACGAAACGCGGCCTCCAATTTTGCGGCCTCCAGCTTCACGCCAATCTCTGCGCCGATCTGCGCGTAATGATCGCCAACGGTTTTCGTGAGGTAGATCAGCGTGCCGACGGCGTCGAAGGAAATCGCTTTCAGCATTCGGGAACAGAAGCGCGACTTTGGTAGTTGGACAATGAGCGGCGCTGGGCGAAGTAATCCCGATGCTGCCGGTGGAGCACAACGACCCGATCAACGAAAAAATTCTCGCGATTTCGGAGGACAAAATCGAAGGTTTCGTGCGCGAACCGTTCGCGAAAATCGCGCAGCGCAGCGGCGTGCCGGAGGAAATCGTGATGGCGCGGATCGCGGCGATGTTGCGAGCGGGCACGATCCGGCGAGTGCGGCAGACGTTGCTCGCGACCAAACTGGCGGAAGGCGCGCTCGTAGCCTGGAAAGTGCCGGAGGAAAAAATCGAATCCGCTTTCGACTTCATGTTTCAACGCGATCCGTTTTCCGGTCACGTCGTTTTGCGTTCAACGGAAACGCTGACCGCCGGCTCGGATTACAAATTGTGGACGACGGTAAAAGTGCCGCATGGTTCTTCGATCGAACGGCACTGCGAAATTCTGGCGGAGAAGGTGGGAGCGGCAAAATTTCGCGTCATGCCGGCCAAAGGAATTTTCACTCTGGGGGTCGGTCATGTGCGCCGCAAAACGATCGAGCCCGGCAGCCGCGCAGAATCTCCAGCGACGATGATGGAAACGTGCGCGGTCGAGATGAACGAACGCGAATGGAAAATCCTGCTGGCTTTAAAGCGTGAATTTTTGGCGGAAGAAATTCGCCCGACGCCGTGGAAATCCCGCGCGGTTGAAGCTCAGGCCTCGTTAGAAGAATTTTACCGGATGGCGGAGGACCTGAACGCGCGCCTGGTCATCGGGCGTTTCTCCACTTTTCTGGAGCATGTGAAGCCGAGCGCGACCGGCGTGCGGGTGACGCGATTCAACGCTCTTTTCCATTGGGGGGTCCCGCCCGGCCGCGAGGTGGAAGCAGGAGGCGAAGTGGGCCGCCACCACATTTTGACCCATTGTTACTGGCGCGAAGGCGGGCCGGAATTTCGCAACGTCAACATCATGGCGGTGGCCCACGGCACCGATAAGGCGCGTCTGCTCGAACACAAGGCGGCGATTGACGCTCACCTCGCCGCTTGCTTAATTCCGGTTAGTTACACGAATGTTTTCTGGGGCGGACGCAGCGAAATCAAGCCCTCCGAAATCGCCCCCGCCGCCTACCGCGCCTTCTGCCGCGAGAATGGAATAGACCCGGACACGATGCGGGGCGACCCGGCCCGCAGGGCGGC
>DAIOVO010000076.1:6156-10471 GCA_036758965.1 Chthoniobacterales bacterium | reverse complement strand
GCTGATTTATCGCCGGTGGTTGCGTGAAATGACGCCGCAAGCCGCCTGAAAAGTTTACCGTCATGACCAGCTTGACGGAAAAGGTCCGCGGCGGAAGCGATCTCGACGCGATCGATGTGCAAAGCGCGGTCACGTATTTGCTGTCGGACGCAATCGGCGCGGAAGTGAAAGCGGAGTTTTTGACCGAGCTGCATCGCAAAGGTGAGAGCGCGCGCGAGATTGCAAATTTCTCGCGGGTGCTGCTGGAACGGGCGACGCCGTTGAAAATCGAAGAAAGTGAATTGTCCGGCCCGATGATCGATGTCTGCGGCACGGGCGGCGACGGGATTGATCTTTTCAACGTCTCGAGTGCAGTGATGTTCGTCATCGCCGCCGCTGGCGCGGTGGTGATAAAACACGGCAACCGCCGCGTCACTTCCCAAAGCGGCAGCGCCGATGTGCTGGAAGCTCTCGGCGTTCCGATTGTTCTCGAGCCGGATGATTTGCGCGAGTGCATTCAACGCACCGGCGCCGGTTTTGTTTTTGCGCGCGCTTATCATCCCGCTTTTCGCGCGCTGGCGGAAATGCGGAGCGAACTGGCGCGGAAAAATCAGCGCACGATTTTTAATTTGCTCGGCCCGCTGTTGAATCCGGCGCGGCCGCCGCGACAATTGATCGGCGTTTTCTCAGCGCACTGGACGAAGCCGTTTGCGGAAGTGCTGCGACAGCTCGGGCGCGAGCGCGCGTGGGTGGTGAATGGCGCGGCGGACGGTTCTCTGAGCATGGACGATGTTTCAACCAGCGGGCCGACCACGATTGCGGAATTGCAGCAGGGAAAAATTACTTCGGCGGTGCTGGATACGCGCTGGCTAGGGATTGCACCGGCGCAATTGCAGGAGTTGCGCGGTGGCGACGCGAAGGCGAACGCGGAAATCATTCTGCAAATTTTAAGCGGCGCAGACCAGGGGCCGAAACGCGATTTGGTAATTGTGAACGCCGCCGCCGGATTGGTGGTCGCCGGCTTGGTTGAAGAAATGAACGGCGCGATTGCCCTGGCGCGGGAACAAATCGCGAGTGGACGCGCGCACGAAAAATTAAAGACGCTGCAAAATTTCAAGCCGACAAAGGCATCGCATTAAAATTTCGCAGTAAACCAACTGCCAGTTGGTGCCGGTCAACCGGACCGCGTTTCAAAATGGCCAGCGACGTTGCCCGTTCTCGCAGCGTCGGAGAAAATACGTTCAGGCCGACGCCGACGATCGCCAGATGATGCGCTTTTGTCTGTGCGCGCATTTCAACCAGGATGCCGGCAAGCTTACGATCGCCTGCATAGATATCGTTAGGCAACTTAATCGTGGTGGCAATGGAACATTCAGAGCCGAGCGTCCAAACGATGGCTTTGGCCGCCCATTCGGTCAGGCGCGCGGAATTCTGCACGTCGATTTTCGGTCGTAACAAAAAGGAAAACCAGAGACCGAGGCCAGTCGCGGATTCCCAGGTATTCCCATGCTGGCCGCGGCCAGCGGTTTGATGCTCGGCGAAAACGACCACGCCTTCCGGTGCGCCGCCGCACGCGAGCTGCCAGACGTCATTATTGGTCGAAGCGGTCGTGTCGCGTACGATGATTTCGCGGCCAATAAGCACGTCGTCGCCGAGCGCGACGCGTAATTTTTCTGCGCTCAGCCGCTTAACTGCTGCCATGCGTGAGCTCGAGCGAGAGATCGATCGCCGGTGCGGAATGCGTCAGCGCGCCAACCGAAATGAAATCGACGCCGGTGGCGGCGATGCGGCGCACGGTTTTCAAATTCACCCCGCCGCTGGCTTCGAATTTCACCTGGCGTTTGCGTCCCAGCGAGATTGCTTCGCGCATTTCCGCTGTCTCCATGTTATCGAGCAAAATCACATCGATGCCTTCGATCTGCACCAGCGCGTGCACCTGCTCGAGATTGTCCGCTTCGACCTCGACCTGCATCGCCGGATTACGCGCCTTGGCCTCGCGAATGATGGACGCGAGTTTGGCAAAATCCGGCTGTGCCGCGAGATGATTGTCCTTTACCAGAATCATGTCGAACAAACCGCGGCGATGATTGATGCCGCCGCCGGCGACCACCGCCGCCTTTTCCAGCGCGCGCAAACCAGGCGTGGTCTTGCGCGTATCCATTATTTTGGCGCGATTTTTTCCGACCGCATCGACGAAGGCGCGGGTGAGGGTAGCGATGCCGGAAAGGTGCTGGAGAAAATTCAGCGCCACGCGTTCGGCGGTAAGAATACTGCGCGCGGGGCCGCGCATCTCCATGATCGTTTCGCCTCCCACGACGGGCGCGCCGTCGTTTAAAACGATGGAGACTTCGAGCTGCGGATCGACCCGGCGAAAAGTTTCGGCGGCAGGCGCGGTGCCGGCGATGATCGCCTTCGCTCGCGGGACAATGCGGCCGTGCGCGCGCGCCGTTTCCGAAACGAAAAGCGCGCTGGTTATGTCGCCATTGCCGACGTCTTCGCGCAACGCGGCATCAATCGGATCCGGTTCACTCATATCAAAATCGGAGCTTCGCGTTCATAAATGCGCCGGCCACGCACGTAGGTTGCGACGTTCGCTTCCGGGCCTGCGCGATAAACGCAAAGCGCGATCACATCTTCCGGCGAGAGGTCGCGAATCGTTTTTCCATTTCGCTGATAAGGCAGGAGCATTGGCAGATTGACCAGCGTAAGGTCCGCTTCTTTCTCCGGCTCGATGGTTCCGATAACGTCCGCTTTTCCAAGCGCGCGCGCGCCGCCATGGGTGGCGAGATAAAAAGCTTCCGCCGGCCGCAGCGCGCGCAGATTCGGTTCGTAGGCGGCGCGCGCTTTTTGCACGTCGACGGCCGACCGCATCACTCGCCAGAGATTGAGCTCCGGGCCGGCCGCCACATCCGAGCCGAGACCAATCTGGATGCCGGCGCTGAGCAGTTGATCGAGCTTCATCAGGCCGCTGCCGAGAAAAAGATTCGAGCTCGGGCAATGCGCCACCTTCGCCTTCGCGCCGGCGATAGCGGCGACTTCGCGCGCATTCAGATGAACGCAGTGGCCAAGCATCGTCTTCGGTGTCAGCAGGCCGCACTTTTCGTAAACATGAGTGTAATCGTGCGCGCCCATGAAAAGATGATGCACTTTCTCAATCTCTTCGCGGTTCTCAGCCAGATGGGTTTGCAAATACGCGCCGAACCGCGTCGCCATTTCCGCCGCGGCCCGCATCATTTTTTCAGAACAGGTCACGGCGAAACGCGGGCTGAAAGCGTATTCCAGGCGACCATCTTCCGCGCCATGCCATTTCCGGCAAAGGCGCTCGCTTTCGATCAGCGAAATCGAAAGCACTTTCTTCGGCTGGAGTTGCCCGTAGGAGCCGACGTCCATCATCATTTTGCCAATGATCGCGCGCAGCCCGTTCGCTTGCGCCGCTTCAAATCCCGCTTCGCAACTGTCCTCGGAAATTGCCGCGTAAATCATCGCGGTGGTGGTGCCGTTGCGCGCCAGTTCCTCGAAAAAAAGCGGTGCCTCCTCTCGCGCGCGCGGGCCGGTAAAATCGCGTTCGACCGGGAAAATATTTTCGCGCAACCACGGGAGCAGATCGCTTTCAGAGCGCGCCACCACCGGATATTGCGGCAAGTGTGTGTGGCAATCGATCAGCCCGGGAAAAATCGCCACCGGCCCGTGATCGAGCCATTCGATGGTGGCGGAGGTTTGCCGGCGGCGCAGTTCATCGTAATCGCCCACCTCGATAATTTTGCGGTCGCGCACGATAATTCCGCCGTTGCGTCGCGCGCGCAGGCTGCCGTAATCCGGCGCGTCGATCAGAAAACCGCGAAGCCCGAGGGCTGGGCTGGTGTCGCTCATAGGCTCAGCTGGAAATGAAACGCCAGCGATTCATTTGCGACAAAAAAAAGATTCGGGCAGCGCACGCCAAGGAGAAACAACAAATACAGAAACGTGCAACTACCCGAATCGCCTTAACCTGTCAGGTTGGACATTACAAGGAGGGTGTCGTTCGATTTATTTTCGGCAAATTTGCGTCTTTTTCTACAACCTAACTCGTGCTCATAATCGTGCTCGTGATCGGAATCGCTGCCTTTTGAAAGTTCGATTGCGAGCACGATCAGGAGCACGAGCACGAGGACGAGCGGTAACTGTAATCGTGACCGCCATCATAACCCCAGTTCCCCTTGCCGGCTGCCGCCCGCCTTGGCCGCTTCCTCGCGCACTTCCTGTAGCAGCGATTTAAACTCGCACTTTTCCAGCGCCTCGATCAGCCGCGGATAATCCGGCCGAATCCGCAGCTCCTCGATTGGCTTTGGCAAATCCA
>DAIOVO010000076.1:2184-6146 GCA_036758965.1 Chthoniobacterales bacterium | reverse complement strand
TGACAATCGAGCTCGACCATCTTCCGATTTTGCAAAATTTGTGCACGACCGTTCTCCAGCTTCTCGCGCGTTTTCACGCTTTTGATCGTGCCCAGGTTCGCCAGCAAACCATCCAGCCCGCCGTTGTCGCGCACCAGTCCCGCCGCCGTTTTCCGGCCGATGCCCACGCCGGGAATATTATCCACGCTATCGCCCGCGATCGCCAGCACGTCGCCGATGAGATTCGGCGGCACCTCCCATTTTTTCGTCACTTCCTCCTCGCCGAGAAGCGCGAAAGCATCCTTCGGTGAAACGAGATCGGCTTTGGCCGTCGTGTAAACTTTCACGCACGGGCCGACCAGCTGATACAAATCCTTGTCGTTCGTCGCCAGTACCACGTTGATTTTTTTTCCGCACGCCGCCTGCGCGTAGCATCCCATCAGATCGTCCGCCTCGGTATTCGGCAGCGAAATGTTGGCGAACCCGAGCAGCGCCGTCAGTTCCTTTTGAATGAAATTGAGCTGAGGAACCATCGGCGACGGCATTTCCTTGCGCGTCTCTTTGTAGGCTGGCTGCAGCTCGACCCGGCGCTGCGGCAATCCTTCATCCCAAAAAACCGCCCCCAGCTCCGGCTGCAAATGTTTCATCATCAACCGCAACGTCTTGGTGAAACCGAAAATAGCATTCGTCGGTTCCCCGCGCGAGTTGCTCAGATTCTGGATCGCGAAAAACGAACGGTAAACGTAGTAGTGGCCATCGATCAGCAGCAGTTTCATCCTTGGTTCTTAATCCTGATCATAATCCTAATCCTGATCGCAACGAGAGAATCCAGGATTCGATTATGATTAAGAGCAAGATCAGGAGCAGGCATTCGGGCGCAGCGACCCGATTTCATTCCTACTCATAATCCTAATCTTACTCATAATCTTAATCCTGGATCCCTCCCTTAATCGCAATCAGAGAATCTTGAGATTATGATTAAGAGTAAGATCAGGAGTAAGAGTGACGACGATGACGGAACAATGGTTCGTGCGCGTGAGCGGGAAAGAGTATGGCCCGGTCGATTACGACACTTTATTGGAATGGAAAAGCGAAGGCCGCTTGCTCGCGCAAAATGAAGTGCGCGCGAGTGACTCCGCCGATTGGGGAAAAGCCGGGAACGTTCCCGGTCTTTTCGCGCCGCCACCGCTCCCGGAGACCGCGCCGCAAACCGCCGGCGGGCTCGCGCAACGCCGGACGCTCTCCCGCATCATCGCCGATAGCTTTCGCCTTTATCGCAAAAACTTCTGGTGCTTCCTCATCCTTAGCTTGCTCATCGGCATTCCACTCTTCGCATTCGGGCTCGCAGCCCAGCCCGCTTACGGAGTCTTCCCCGGCAGCGCGCGCTCCGGCCTTACCCCGGCAAACCTCCTTTTGCTTTTGGCCGTGGTCACGTTCCTGATTGATTGGCCAATTTTTCTCGCTGGAATTCAATTTGCCACCGTCGCCGGGTTGGAAAATCGAAAGCTCCGATTGCGCGACCTATTCCGGCGCGCAGTGAACTATTTTGCGCGCTTCGCCCGTCTTTCGATGGTCGTTTACGGAAACTTCTTCTTCTGTTTCGCCATTCCGCTTCTGGCTGTCCTAACTCTCGTTAATAGCCCCAGCCTGGCCGGAATTGCGCTCGCCCTGTTCTTCCTTTGCCTCCAGGTAGTTTGGTTCAGCTATCTCTGGGTCAACTATCTCTTCTGGCAACAATCCGCCGCGCTCTCTAACCTTGACGGCCTTTTCGCCCTGCGCGAAAGCCGTCTCCTTGCCAGCAGCAAACGCCGGCCGCGCTGGAGCGACCGGCCACTCTGGCGCGGCGCATTTCTAATCTCACTCTGGATAGTGATCTGGCTCGTTATCAGTGCCGCCGCCGAACTACCGGTAGTCTATGCAAGAATGCAAAATATCACGAGCCTGGAAGAAGCAATTGCCCGTTCCTACCAGTTACTCAGCGCCGCTGCTCCCGACCCGGTCATACTCTGGAGCGGCATCATCGGCGCCATCGTCCAAACCTTGCTACGTCCACTTCTGGGCATCGCCTTCGTCCTACTCTACTACGACGCCCGCACCGATTTCACCCAAGCCGAGCTAACTCCCCCGCCGGAACCATAGGAACACAGGCTTTCAGCCCGTGCGCCCCAACAAATTAGTAACCTGCTGAAAAACGCGGGGAACGGGAATTCCACGATTTGCTGGCGATACCTTCTGACGCTCAATGCAAAGTATGCGTGATTCCAATAGCACAATCCTGATCGTGATTGCGATAGGTGATAGGTGATAGGTGATAGGTGATAGGTGATAGGTGATAGGTGATAGATTGGTTGATAGGTGATTGGTGCTTTAGATTTTTTTAACTCGGGCCAGAGCCATCTCATTTCGTACCGAAGCAAGATCGGATCGTCAGGTGCGGCAATGTGATGCTCGAATGTGTGTCCAACCAAAATCACTGGTTCATGTAAACGACACTGCCGTATCTCCATAGGCTCGAATTAGGGTTATTTATTCTGAGCCAGTGTAAAAGCTGCGGCACAACCTTGAGGCTGCCCAGGCGCAAATGCATGACACACTCCAGGACTTTTCGTTGAAGCTCGGTCATTGGTAGGGTTGCGGCGTGAGGCCCGCCTTCCTTAGATCGCTGATTTTTAGCGAAATCGTCGCGGATCGGGGACGGAACGTGAGGTAGTTGGCCTGTGAGCTCAAACTAACGAGACGTAGGGCAACAAACCGTGCCGGCCACCTTCGCGGCCGAAGCCGCTTTCTTTGTAGCCGCCGAAGGGACTGGTCGGATCGAACTTGTTGTAGGTATTGGCCCAGACTACTCCGGCGCGAAGTTGGTTCACGATTTTGAAAATCTTGCTGCCTTTGTCGGTCCAAACGCCGGCGCTTAATCCATAAGGCGTGTTGTTGGCGCGCTCGATCGCTTCTTCGGGCGTGCGAAAGGTCATTACGCTCAGGACCGGGCCGAAAATTTCTTCCTGGGCGATGCGGTGCGAAGCGGTGACGCCGGTGAAGAAGCTTGGCGGATACCAGTAACCTTTCGCGGGAAGTTTGGCGTGTGATTGAACTAACTGCGCGCCTTGCTTCAACCCGCTATCGACCAGCTCGCAGATTTTTTCCAATTGCATGCGCGAATTGATCGCACCGATGTCGGTGTTTTTATCCAATGGGTTTCCCACGCGCAAAGTGGCGATGCGGTCGCGCAATTTGCGGATGACCTTTGGGAAAACGCCTTCCTGCACCAGCAAACGCGAGCCGGCGCAGCAGACATGGCCTTGATTAAAATAGATCCCGCTGATGATTCCTTCCACCGCCTGGTCGATGGGCGCGTCTTCGAAAATAATGTTGGCCGCCTTGCCGCCGAGCTCGAGCGTGAGTTTCTTTTTTGTGCCGGCGAGGGAAGCGGCGATGCGTTTCCCGACTTCGGTCGAACCGGTGAAGGCGATTTTATTTACGTCCCGGTGCTCGACCAGTGCGCGCCCGGTTTCTCCCGCGCCGGTTACAATATTGATCACGCCATCCGGTAATTCCGCCTGCTGAAAAATTTCGGCGAGATGCATGGCGCTGATGGAAGTGGTTTCGGCCGGCTTGAGCACACAGGTATTTCCGCAAGCCAGGGCCGGCGCGAGTTTCCACGCGGCCATCAGCAGGGGAAAATTCCACGGGATAATCTGGCCGGCGACGCCGAGCGGCTGCGTTTTGCGGCCGGGAAAAGCGTAATCGAGTTTATCGGCCCAGCCGGCGTAATAAAAAAAATGCGCCGCCACCAACGGCAGGTCGATGTCGCGGGATTCCTTGATTGTTTTGCCGCCGTCCATCGTTTCGAGCACCGCCAGCTCACGCGCTTTCTCCTGGATGATGCGCGCGATGCGAAACAGATATTTGCCCCGTTCGCGTCCCGGCATTTTGCGCCACACTTTTTCGTAGGCGCGCCGGGCCGATTTCACCGCGCGATCGAC
>DAIOVO010000076.1:0-2174 GCA_036758965.1 Chthoniobacterales bacterium | reverse complement strand
TCCGCCAACTGCTCTTCCGTGGCCGGATTGATCGACGGAAAATATTTGCCCGACTTCGGTTTAACGAAATCGCCATCGATGAAAAGCTGGTAGCGCGATTGAAGCTGGATGTAGTTGTTTGCTTCAGGCGCGGGCGCGTAACTCCAGCGGTCGCCGAAAACCAGTCGCCTATCTTTCGGCGAAACGCTGAGCCGTTTCTCTCGGTTCCCGTGGTTGCGGCCGAGGAGAACAAGCTCCTTCGCGGGGGTTTTCTTTCGAGGCATTATTGGTTATTAGGCTGGCGCGGCATTGGACGCACGAGAAAACATCGGCAGGGATACCGATGCTACGGACGATCAGGGCAACGAAAAGTAGTCGGCGCTTTGGTAGTTGCCGTCGGTGGTCTTGACAATTTGCATGAGGACGTCGTTGACGAGGGTGCTGGCGCCGAAGCGGAAAAGTTCGGGCGTAAGCCAATCGTCGCCGAGCGTTTCTTTCACCATCACCAAATAATGAAGCGCTTGTTTGGCGTTCTTGATTCCGCCGGCTGGTTTCATCCCGATGCGGATGCCGGTCTCGTAAAAATAATCGCGAATCGCTTCCAGCATCACGAGCGTGACCGGGATGGTGGCAGCGGGGGCAATTTTGCCGGTGGAAGTTTTGATGAAATCGGCGCCGGCGCGCATCGCGATCTCGCTCGCCAGCCGGACGTGATCGTAGGTCTGAAGCTCGCCGGTTTCGAGAATGACTTTGAGATGTGCCGGGCCGCAGGCTTCTTTCACCGCCGCGATTTCATCGAAGACGCGCTCGTGTTCGCCGGCGAGAAAATGGCCGCGGTTAATCACCATGTCGATTTCATCCGCGCCATCGCGCGCCGCGCCGCGCACTTCCTGTAGCTTCAATCGCAGCGGCATAAGGCCCGTGGGAAAAGCGGTGGCGACGGAGGCGACCCGCACGCTGAAGCGGCCGAGAAATTTTTTCGCGAACCTAACGAGATTTGGATAAACGCAGACCGCGGCGCAGCTCGGCGCATCGTAGCGCGGATCGAGCGGTTGCATCGCTTTGCGGCAAAGAAAGGCGATTTTTCCCGGCGTATCTTTTCCTTCGAGCGTGGTCAGGTCCGTCATCGAGATGGCGAGCTTCAGGCCGGCGAGTTTGGCGGAAGTTTTGATGCTGCGTTTGGTGAAGGCGGCAGCGCGCTCTTCGATCATGACTTGATCGACGGTGGGGACATTCCAGCGCGCCTGGGCGAGGGGAAGCAACTTCATGGTTTGCAGTTAATCATATGGCTCGCTGCGAGGGGAAGCTATGGGACGTGGCCGACCAGCTCTGGGGCGATGCGGGCGAAGAATTTCGTCACGTAGGAGAGGTAACCGATGAAAGACATTACTTGAATCGCGACCAGCCACACATGGTGGCCGTGGAGGAGAAAAGTATCGGGCCATCGTTGAATAATGAGCGCGCACCCGAGGTTAAAAAAGAAAAGCAGCGGGACGAGAAGTCGAATGTTCAGGAGCTGATCGCGCCGGGTGCGGCCGACGAACGCGCGTTCGGGCTCGCTGGTTGCTTCCTGCTCGCGCGCGCGAATGAGGCGCAAATCGTAAATGAAGAGCAGCCAGACGATGGCAGCGTAAATGGTGCTGAGCCGAAACCAGGAAAGCGGCCGATCGAGTCGAGAAAACAGCACCGCTTCGCCGAGGGCGCAGGCGATGTAGAAAAAATTATGTCCGAATTCCAGCGGCCATTTAATGAGAGTGAGGGTGTGAATGATGGAGCGCGACCAGAAAACGAAAATGATGCAAAGCCCGGCGGCGACGTAGAGGAAGGCCGGCCAGTTGTGCAACGACATGACTGCGCGTGCGTTATCGACCAGGAAAAAAAGCGCCACGCCCTGGATGATACTGGCGAGGGTGAGCTCGATGTTCACCACCTTGCTATCGAGTTCGGAGCGCGATTTTTTCATGGGCAAAAGCGTGCCTGGAGGGATTCGAACCCCCAGCCGTCTGATTCGAAGTCAGAAGCTCTATCCAGTTGAGCTACAGGCACTGTGCGTGTGAATGGTGAATGGTGAGAATGGGGCTGGCTCCGACGATTCACGATTCACAGATCACCATTCACGCTTCTAAAAAAAGGGTGGCCGACGGGACTCGAACCCGCAACAGCCAGAACCACAATCTGGAGCTCTACCATTGAGC
>DAIOVO010000075.1:0-12208 GCA_036758965.1 Chthoniobacterales bacterium | reverse complement strand
TGAGCGTTCGATTTAGCAAATTGCCGAGTGAGTTAGCCAAATCGCTGTTGTATCGAGCAACCAGCCGGTCTTCCGAAAAGTCCGCGTCCTTCCCGGTAACAATGTCGCTCATCAAGTAGTAGCGCAGCGCATCCGCGCCATATTTGTCGGCAAGGACGTTGGGATCTACAACGTTACCTACCGACTTACTCATCTTGGCGCCAGCGACGTTCCACCATCCATGAACTAACAACTTCGGCATCTGTTCATCAGGAAAACCGAGCGCTTTGAGCATGATCGGCCAGTAGATGCCGTGCGCGGGAACGAGAATGTCTTTGCCGATAATGTGTAGCGCTGGCCACTTGTCGCGAAAGGATGAAGGTTGAAGGGTGAAGGCTGAAATCTTCGGGTCGTAGCCGATGAAGCTGATGTAGTTAGTAAGAGCGTCGAACCAGACGTAGTTGACGTAGTCGCGATCGAAAGGTAGCTCGATGCCCCAGCTCAGCCGCGATTTGGGACGCGAGATGCAGAGGTCGCCGCTTAGTTTTTCGACCGCGTTGATTAACTCGGTCTGGCGGAAGTCGGGCGTGACGCAATCGGGATGCGACCGCAGGTAGCCAAGCAGCCATTCTTTGTGCTGAGCCAGTCTGAAGTAGTAGTTCTCTTCGGTGCGATGTTCTACTTCGCCCCATTCCGGGCCGAATTCGCCATCTGGCCCTTGTTCTTTGTCGGTCAGGAATTGTTCCTGGCGAATGGAGTAGTAACCTTCCTGTTTGTCTTTGTAGATTTGGCCCTCGTCGTAAAGACGCTGTAGAATGCCTTGAACGCATTGCTTATGGATGGGATCACTGGTGGCAGCCCAGCCGTCGTATTTAACTTCGAGTTTTTCCCAAAGCGCTATGAACTTTGCCGTGATCTCATCGACGAATTGCTGCGGCGCGAGGCCAGCTTTCTCGGCCGATTGCTGGACTTTCTGGCCGTGTTGGTCGACGCCGGTGAGGAAGTAAACCTTTTCGCCCTTCAACCGATGGTAACGCGCGATGACGTCGGCCAGCACTTTCTCGTAGGCGTGCCCAATGTGTGGCGCGCCATTGGTGTAATCAATTGCGGTGGTAAGATAAAAGGGTTTTGCCATGCGCGAGCCAACCTAGCGGAGAGGGGCCAGTTTCTGCAAACGAGCGTTCAGGTTACTTGCCCGGCCAGAAAAACTTTCCGGCATCGTCGGTGGATAAAACTGTGCAGTCGCAAAATCGGGAAGATTAACAGGTAACAAAGATCGCTATAGTTTACGGTGCTGCGAAAAGCGGCGAGGGTGGCGGCGGCCAGACCCACGCCGATGAGAAACGACAAGCGCCAGAGAGAATGCCGCGTATCAAGTCGTTCCAATTCATTAAGGTCAAGCGTGTCGCGTAATCGCCAGGCATGCAGGTAAAGCAGCGCAAGCGCGAGGTAAACCGCGGCGAAACCGAGGCCATAGATGACCAGCAGAATCGAAGCTTGCGCGCGCGTCATGGGGACGGCATTGGATTGGCCCAAAGCGATTTCGCCGCCCGAGGACATTCGCACGATGAACAAGGAGGTAAAGTTGAAGAGAAATTTGAGCGGATAAACGTAGAACAACACCAGGAAGAGAAGCACGAAAGTGAGCGTGCGCGTCGTCCCATCCTCCAGCCCGTAACGGCGGGAAAACCTATAGTGACTGTTCCAGATAATCGCGAGCAATAGGAAGCAAAGCGCGAAGGCAGGGAAGCCGCGCATGGTAGCGATGAGATCATTAAAGGTCTTTGGGACATCAAGGGAAACAATCAGCAAAGTCAGCGCGAACCCAAAAACGGTGTCGCTGAAAGATTCCAGGCGGCTCACCTCCATGCCGCGCTGGCGAAAGCCATCGATGACTTCCAGACTGCTCGCCGAGCGCGCTTCACACAGCATTTTCATCGGAATTAGCTAGACCTGGTTCATTTCGCCTCTGGCTTCATCGGCATTCCATGCTTCATGTCAACCATTCGTGACGGGCGCAGGCGGAGAAAAACTTGAAATCCGTAGGCGAGATCGTCGCCGTAGTAGGGATCAAGACTGCCCGACCTGGTGTTAATTGTGAACTGGCCGCCAAGTCCGAGATCGATACTGCTGCCGTGGATGAGATCGCGCACGTATCCAATCGTGTAGCCGCCGACGCCGAACACCTTTTCCAGGTCGGCGCCGGACAAGACAAGCTCGTGCTCCGATTTCTCGACGTATTCGATTCGTCCGTAAACGGTATCGCGTCCGCGCTGAAAATTTGATTCGAGCAAAAAGGATTGCGTTTTGCCTTCGCCAGTATCGTGGTTCTGTCCCCAGACAAAGCGCTCGACCAATTCGCATCCTGCCCCAGCGGCAGATTGTAAACGGCCGAGGCAGTCGTGCGATGCGCTAAATGGCGGCCCGGTATCCAGTGCTAGCGGATTCCCAAGCAAACGCTGCTGCTGCGGAAATAGAATGCTTTCGACAAAACAAATTTGTCCGATGTGGATCAGAAGATCGACACCGGGCTGGCTTGTTTTGGCAAAGTTCGCGCGCAGCACTTTGCAGCAGGGCGCATCTTCACTCTGTTTCGCGGGTGAATGCGATTTTTCGTGGCACGACATGTGGCTGCCGGAGGATTTGCGAATAGCCGCCAGCGCGCAATGGTTCGAGATAGACAGCCAGGCTGCAACAGTGATGGCGATGATTCCCAAGCGCAGGGGACGAGATGTGGCGAATTTACTCACGAGCCTCGAGTTTCTCCAGACTTCTGTCTTCCGAAGGAGTTTGCGACTGGAAAGCCGCTTTGGCCTGAGATTGCATCCGCGCAACTTTGAGCTATCCAGTACGCAGGCAATGGAGTTTGCCTTCCTCACGGAAAACCGCTCTGACTGTTTTCAGTTGCTGATGACTCCTGATCACGCGGTGACGCGTCAGGAGATTTTGTATGTTCAGCTATCTGGTGGTTGCAATTGGCGGCGCGCTCGGCTCGGTGGCGCGGTTTTGGGCCTCGGGCGCGATCGCGCAACGTTTCGGCGAAACTTTTCCCGTCGGCACTCTTTTTGTGAACATTAGCGGTTCGTTGTTGATTGGATTTTTCGCCGCGCTCACGGCCGCTGACGGGCGGCTGCTGGTAGGCCCGGGTGTGCGCCAGTTTTTCATGATCGGCGTGCTGGGCGGTTACACCACCTTTTCTTCCTTCAGTTTGCAAACACTGGCGCTCGCGCGGGAAGGTGAATGGCTGTTGGCGGGAGCGAACGCGCTCGCATCCTTCGCTCTTTGCCTCCTTGCGGTCTGGCTGGGCGATTACCTGGGACTATTGCTTAATAACCGTTAGCTTGTTTATTTATGGAAGTTCCACGCGATTCAATCCTGCTGCGCATCTTTATCAGCGAGAGCGATCGTTGGAATCATCGGCCGCTTTACGAAGCAATCGTCCTTCAGGCGCGCGAACAGCATCTGGCCGGAGCCACGGTCCTACGCGGGCCGATGGGTTTCGGAAAGTCCAGCCGAGTGCACACTGCGAAAATTTTGCGGCTCTCGATGGACTTGCCGATCGTGATCGAGATCGTGGACAGCGAGGAGAAGATCCACGCGTTTCTTCCCAGGCTCGAACCGATGATGAGTGGCGGAATGCTCACGCTCGAGCGCGTGCAAGTGATTAAATACCGAAGCGTAGAACGCGCGGAATGACCCCGGGGGCGGGACGGTATTATTGTTCCAGCGTGATCATCGCGATTGCGTGATGATCGGTGTGGCTCAAACTGATCGAGACTGATTTTACTCCGCGTTCTTTGGCAAAGGTTTCCGCGCCGCCGTGCAACACGACAAACGGTTCGCCGCTCGTTTTTTTGTGAACATCGATCTCGCGCCAGCTCATCGCTTTTCCAATGCCGGTGCCAAACGCCTTTGAGACCGCTTCCTTGGCGGCAAAGCGAGCGGCGAAATGGCGCGCGGGAAATTTCATCGATTGGCAATAGGCGATCTCGCCTTCGCTAAAAACGCGTTTCATGAACTTCTCGCCGAAACGATCGAGCGAATGTTGGATGCGCTCGACTTCCACCATATCGATCCCGATGCCGAGAGTGCTCATGGCGTTCGCGCGCGCCGATTTTTAAGGCGCTTCATTAACCCAAGAAGTTCCCTTAATTCACCGACTCGCAAGAGCGAAGCTGCGCCGAAGAATACCGCCATCCCGGCGACAATCGTCGCCGCCAGAGCTAACGATTTCTGGACAAAGCGCAGGTGTTCCCAGGCGCCAAGCCACCAATGATTTCCAGCCCAGCAGACCAGGGCGAGGCCGGCGGCCGCGATTCCAATCCTTGTTAGGTCGCTCAGCAGCGTGCCCGTTTCCAGCCCGCGCGTCTGCCGCCACATCAGTGCATAAAGCAAAAGAAAATTAACCGTCGCCACGATGCTGGTGGAAAATGCCAGCCCGCGATGGCCCCAGCCGAGACGAAAAGTGAAAAGCCAGTTCAAAAAAAGATTCGTGCCGATGGCGAGGAAACTCACCAGCATGGGAGTATTGCGTTTGCCGATGGCGTAAAAGGCCGGCGTGAGCACTTTCAGAGCAGAATACGAAACCAAACCGATCGCGTAGAATTGCAACGCCCCCGCGGTCTGGCGCGTCATGTCGGCGGTAAAACGTCCATGTTGATAAATGACGCTGATGATCGGCCCGGCCAGCATCGCCAGACCAATGGCCGATGGAATGGTGAGCAGAAACGCCAGCCGCATTCCGCTGGCAAGGATGGAACGAAACTCGTTTGTGTTACCCATCGCCGCGCTCTTCGAGACCAACGGCAATGTGACTGTGCCGATGGCGACGCCGAAAATTCCGAGCGGTAATTGCATCAGTCGAAACGCAATGTTGAGCCAGCTCACCGGACCGTTGCCGAGACTGGCCGCGAACCCGCTATTGATCAGCACATTTACCTGCACCGCGCTCGCGGCGATTACGGCCGGCGCCATTAATCCCAACACCGCGCGCACGCCGGGGTCGCGCCAAGTCCAGTCCGTCCGAAAGCGATAGCCGACGCGACGGAGCGAAGGGAACTGCGCCAGTAATTGCCAGAGGCCGCCGATCAATGTCCCGATCGCGAGACCGATCAGCGAACGCGAACCGAAATGCGGATCGAGCCAATAACCGATCGCGACGCCGCCGATGATCGAGCCCAGGTTAAAAAAGCTCGAGGCCATCGCCGGCGGACCGAAGACATGTTTCGCGTTCAACATTCCCATGACCAGCGCGGCCAGCGAAACCAGCAGCATAAAAGGCCACATAATTCTCGTTAGGAGAATCGTCAGCGCCGTTTTATCGGGTGACCATGCGCCCCAGGTGAGGAGCTCGACCAGTTGCGGCGCAAACAGAATTCCGAGCAGCGTCACCGCGCTCATGAAAACGGCGGTGAGCGTGGCGACCTTGTTCGCCAGTTGCCAGGCCGACTCATCGCCTTCAGTCGCAATCTTGCCGGAGAAAGTGGTAATGAACGCGGTCGAAAGCGCGCCTTCCGCAAAAAGATCGCGCAACAAATTCGGCAGGCGGAACGCCATCAAAAACGCGTCCAGATTTCGGCCCGCCCCAAACAGTCCCGCAAAAATCTGTTCGCGAATCAACCCGAGAATACGCGAACACAAGACGGCGATCCCGACCACGCCGGTCGCGCGCGTGCTGGCGCGTTTGCGTTCACTCGAACTCATGCGCTGAGAAGGAACAGGGCGCGGCGATTTTGGGAAAGCAAAATCTGCCGCGCGCCGAAGAACCCAGAGTGACGGCCCGTTTATGGTTGGCTGTTAGCCAACCGCATTTGGGCGCAGCGGAACCTGCGTGGAATCAAGATGCCGACATCCTTTCATATTTCATTTCACCCGCTCACTCCGCGCTGTTGGAGGCAGACTGCCTCCAACGACGGGCTAACAGCCCGTGCTCCCTGCGGCGCACTCGACCTATCCGCGTGATCCGCGGTTCTACAATCCGCTCGGCAGATCGAGGAATTCCCATTCGACTCGGAATTTTTTCGCAAGATGTTGTGCGAGCGCTTTGATACCGAAGGTTTCGGTGGCGTAGTGGCCGCCAAGCAGAAGATTGAGGCGCAGTTCTTCCGCCATGATCGCGGCCCAATGCGGCGCTTCGCCGGTGATGAAGGTGTCGATCCCTTCCCCCGCAACGCGCTCGATCTCGCCGCCCGCTCCGCCGGTTATGATGCCTATCTTCCGCGTGGTTTCCGGGCCGAAATTGATCGCCTGGATTTTGCCGCCGAGCGCTTTCTCTAATCGACCAACCAAATCGGCGCGCGAAATTTCCGCCTTCGCCACGCGGCCGAGGAGCGAGCCTTTCGCTTCAAAGAACGGCTCGGAGTTTTCCAAGCCGAGCGCGCGCGCTAACAAGACGTTGTTGCCGATTTCTGGATGCAAATCGAGCGGCAGATGCGCGCTGTAAATGGCGAGATCATTTTCGAGAGCGAGTTTCATTTGCCGATGCAAGGCGCCGGTGATCGGGCGCAATCCCGGCCAGAACATTCCGTGATGAACGAGCAGCAAATTCGCGCCGAAATTTTTCGCGCCTTCAATCGCGCGCGTGGAAACATCCACCGCCGCCGCGATTTTTTTTACGCGTCCGGAGTTTGCCAATTGCAGACCGTTGAGAGCATTTGAGTAATCTTCGATTTCGGCAACGCGCAGAACTTCATTGCAATAATCGACGATGTCCGATAGCTGGTTCACGATTCCTTCTTTAAACAAAGGAGCAGCGCTCCGACAAGATGGATCGTCGCCACCAACGTAACTCAGGCTTCCAGCCTGAACAGTGGCGCGGGCATCCTGCCTGCATCGCATTGAACAGGCGTACAAGCCTGCAGGACCACTCGGGTAGAGATGCCCGAGCTTATTGTACGGTACACAAGCTTGACGAAATCTCTCCGGCTTGGAACGGTGGGGCAAAGTTCGTTTTTATGGAATACACCGACGCGCCCCCGGCACTAACGGCAACTGAAACGACGACCTGCCCGCGTTGTGGACGCGTGCTGGCGGCGGGGGAAGCAGGCTGTTCACATTGTGGTTGGAAAAAAGCGGATGATCCCAACCAGGCGGAAGGAACCGCGAGCGATGCCATTGCCGCAGTGCTAAGTGTCGTTCCGGGCCTGGGCCATGTTTACAAAGGCTATCGCGGGATCGGTCTTCTTTTTGCCATTGGCACCCTCATCGTTCTCGGATTTTCCGGACTGGCGGCGATCGCCAGCGCCGGGTTTGGTCTGGGGCTGGCGGTTTTTTATTGGATCATCGTCGCCTTTCACGCTTACGCGATTAAAGACCGCGCAGTGCCGACGAGAGCGGACGAGGGCGAACAATATTAGTGCGCGTTCGGCAAGCGGAAGCTAGGCCGAGGCGCGATAAATTTCTTCCAAGATTTCGCGCAGCCGGTAGCGGAATTTCCATTGCGGATAATGCGTCTGGAACTTTGTTACGTCGCTGATCCACCAGATGTGGTCGCCAACGCGATTGGTCTCTTCGTAGTTCCAATCCAATTTGCGGCCGCTAATTTCTTCGCAGAGCGCGATTGCCTCCAGCATGGAGCAATTACACAAGCGGCTGCCACCGATGTTATAGACTTCGCCCGCGCGCGGCGCATCAATAAAGGCGGCGAAGGCTTCTACTAAATCGAAGCTATGAATGTTGTCGCGCACCTGTTTTCCCTGGTAACCGAAAACGCGATAAGGTCGGCCAGTTACGCAACATTTCATCAAATAAGCGAGAAATCCGTGCAGCTCCGTTCCCGCATGCGCCGGACCGGTGAGGCATCCGCCGCGGAAGCACGCCGTCGGCATTCCGAAGTAGCGTCCGTACTCTTGTACTAGAAGATCGGCCGCCGCTTTCGAGGCGCCGAAAAGGGAATGTTTAGTCGCGTCGATACTCATGGTTTCGGGAATGCCGCCAGCGTATTCATGCTCCGGCGCGATCTCCCAGCGCATCGCCAGCTCCTGCAACGGCAGGCGATTGGGCGTGTCGCCGTAAACTTTGTTGGTGGAGGTGAAAACAAAGGGCGCATCTGGGCAATTTTCGCGCGCCGCCTCCAGTAGATTCAATGTGCCATTGGCGTTGACCGCGAAATCGGTCTGCGGCTCGCGGGCTGCCCAATCGTGCGACGGTTGCGCGGCGGTATGCACGACCGCGTGAATGTTCCCCCGGTGCCTGGCAAACAAATCACGCATCGCGTTGCTGTCGCGAATATCGAGATCGTGATGCTCGTAGCCGCTAAGTCTAGTTAGCTCGTCGCGCGTCGATTTGGTCGAAGCTTGCGCTCCGAAAAATTGCCCGCGCATATCATTATCGATTCCCACTACCCGGGCCCCGGTTTTTGCGAAGCGCTTCACTGTCTCCGAGCCGATTAACCCCGCCGAGCCGCTAACGATGATGACTTGCATACTTCTTGTTAGGCGTTGGAAATCAACTCATGCGCGGCGCGGAGTGTTTCCGGGTAGCGCGCGGTCGGGTTTCGTCCGGGGAGCGTACGCGACCCGCGTGCTGTTTTCGGCGACCCGCCGAAAACCGGGGGCCCAGGCGACGTGCCGCAACGAGAAGTAACGGCAAAGAGTTCGCACCGCCGAAGAAAAGTCCGCGCTGGCTGGCAGCCAGCGCCAGCACGCGGGCCGCGTGCGCTCCCCAGAAGCTGCGCGCGACGCACGCTCTAACTTCATCGCTTCTTCTGCCAATCGCATCACTTCGTTTCGCTCAGAATCCAAGTGACGTTCGACGCTTCTTTGTCTACCCGCGCGGCCGGCAGTGATTCGTCACCGGCAAACACCCGCTCGATCAGGCGCTCATCCTTGTTCGCGCCGATCAAAAAACAAATTGCCCGCGCCGCCAGGATCAGCGGAAAGGTAAAAGTCAGGCGCCAGCTTTGCATTTGGGGAACGTAATTCGCCACCACCCTCCTTTCGGATTCCGTGAGCGCTGCCGTTCCCGGAAAAAGCGACGCGGTATGTCCATCATCTCCCAAACCAAGCAAAATGAGGTCATGCTGGAAAATAGTCTCGCCTGCTTTGGCTGCTCGTTCATCCAGCGCCGCGTCGTATTCATCCGCCGCCGTCGCGGGCGCGATCTCACCGCGCAGCCGCAAAGACCGTCTCGAGCTGCGGATCGGCCCTGATTGCAGCGCCACCAGCCGACTCGTGGTGGCCCCGACGTCCGGCGGTCAGGCGCCGAAGCGATAGCCCACGCCCGGATCGGTGCGGATGTAGGACGTTCCGCCGGCACGCCCGCCGGTTGCAACCACGTCTCGTTTGCCATTTTGAAATTGCTCTTTTCATCGTCTGGCGGAACGCAGCGTTCGTCGCCAAAGGTAAAGAGCCAGCGTTCCCATGGCAGATTACGGCCGGCGCATTCGCTATAGATCGGGCGCGGCGTGTTCCCGCCCGAGAGCGCTATTCGAAATTCTCCTCGTTCCGCCACCGTCTCGCGCGCGCGCTCGGAAATAAAATCCGCCGCCGCCCGGGAAAAATTCTTTGCGCGAATCACCTGGCGATTCATCGCGCGGTCCGCTTCATTCACTCGCCACCATCAAATCGCGCAATGGGTCGCGCCGCGCTTGGCCAGATAACGCTGATGATATTCCTCCGCCCGAAAAAATTTCGGCGCCGGCTCGATCTCCGTTACAATCGCGCGCTTGAACTTCCCACTTTCGCTCAGCGCCTTTTTCGCTTCCTCGGCCTGCTGTTTCTGCTCCGGCGAATGATAAAAAACAACCGAGCGATATTGCGCCCCTACGTCCGGCCCCTGCCGGTTGCGCGTAGTAGGATCATGATTGGCCCAAAAAACATCCAGCAACTGGCCGTAGGAAAGTTTCTTCGGATCAAATTCCACCTGCACCACTTCGGCATGGCCGGTGCGATCCGTGCAGACGTTCTGGTAGCTCGGATTTTCCATCGTACCGCCAGCATAACCGACCGCCGTCTCCTGCACCCCCTCGAGATTTCGAAATGCCTCTTCTACCCCCCAAAAACAGCCCGCTCCAAATGTTGCCTTTTCCATGCTGGAACGATGAAACGATTGCGCTTCGGGCGCAAACACCGAATAATTTCGAACTGCTACGCCACGCAGGAAAATTGATGTCCGAAATTACCACATTCAATCGCATGCAGTTGCGCTGGCCCGTCCGCGCGCTTAACCAGCTCGGCGCGCGCCGCGGAAAAAACAAAATCGATTTCTCCGCTGCGGAAATCGTGCAGCAGGCGCAACGCCGCACTCGGCTACACGATTTCGGCGAAGACAATTTTTCGCCCGCGCTCGAATTACTGATTGATTCCTGCCAGCGCGAAGCGCGGCTGAGCACCATCGGCAAACTGGCGTTCCGCTCCGATATTTTGCGCACCCTATGCAATCGCCTCCTCATGCAGCGCGACCGCGAGGACTTCCCAAAAATTGCGCAGCAAAAAATTCGGCAGCCATTATTTATTACCGGCCTTCCGCGCAGCGGCACAACTCTTCTGCACAGCCTGCTCGCCTGCGATCCGAAACATCGCGCGCCCCTGACCTGGGAAGTGATGGCGCCCTCCCCACCCACTCGCATCGATGAGCGTCGCCGCATCCGGCGCGCTCGCTTAAGCCTTTCCTGCCTGCAATGGATCGCGCCCACGTTTCGGAAGGTCCACGCCGTCAGCGCCACGCTCCCGCAGGAATGCATCAGCCTGATGAGCCCGAGTTTTCTAAGCGATCAATTCGATACCATGTATTACGTGCCAACGTATCGGGCCTGGTTTTTGGCGCAGGACTTGGCGCCCGCTTATCGCTACCATCGCCGGTTTCTACAGCAATTGCAGCAGCGCCAAAAAGAGCGCCGCTGGGTTTTGAAAGCGCCCACTCACATGTTCGCGCTCGAGACTTTGCTCGCCGTTTATCCCGACGCCTGTTTTGTGCAAACGCATCGCGATCCGCTTCAATCGATCGCTTCCGTTTCCAGCATGATCGCGGTTTTGCGCAGTATTTTTAGCGATGAGGTCGATCCGCAACAAATCGGCGCCGACGCCATGCGTTATTGGTCGCACACCATTTCGCATTTTCTCCCGCAACGCGATCGTCTTTTGCGTGGCCGCATTTGCGATATTTCCTACCGCGAGCTGAGCGAGGATCCCATCGGGGCGGCGCGGCGCGTCTATCAATACTTCGGCTGGTCCATTTCGCGCAAGGCGGAGGTGGCGATGCGGGCCGCGCTTGCCGCCCAGCCGCGCGAGCAGCACGGGTTCCATCACTATGATGCCGCGCAATTCGGCCTCGCATTGATGCCGGAAGGCGAACGCTTCGCGGAATATTGCCGGCGCTTTGGTTTCGAAGCGCCGCATGCGCTCGCTACCACGGAAGCTGCTGCTTAGTTCTAGTTAGATTACTCAAGTCCGGTTTGTTCGACCCTGTAGGGGCGGGCGGCTGTCCCGTCCCCGAATGTTTTGAATTGAATATTATTCTGGAACGACACAGACGAACTCCCAACCCTGATTCCCGAGACACGTGAATCCTGTGCGGTCGTTCCTCCAATAAGAACGTCGCGCGTCTCCGTTACCGTCCGCCCGCCGCTAACCAGCCATCCTTCATCGGCGCCGTTTCCAAATCTTCGAGAAACAACAATTCGCATGCGCCATTGCCCGAATCCGTCCGCCTCATTGAGCTCCGCCAAGTGCCGATTTTTCCGCCAGTCGCTTCCACCAATTTCCCGCTCAAACGAAAAAGCGCGCCTCCCCGCAGCCCCTTCGCTCGCGCCGCCAGCGCCGGCGTCGCCGGAATGATGTGGATATTTGTGGCGTGCGAGATGATTTGCTCCTCCGCAATTGGCGGCGGCATTTTGTATTCATACCAGAAAAAACGCATGCTTTGCGAAATCGAAATACGATCGAGCACGCTTTCATCCGACATCGCGCCCCAGCCCACCGCGAGATCGATCGGCGCCAGCGCCGCCTGCCGATCGTAACGATAAACTTTCGAATGCAGCAACCGCACCTCGGCCGAAAGTGTTGCCAGTGGCTTGAGATGAAACTCACCGAAATCGAACGGCGCAGTCTCCGCCAGGTTCGCTTGCACGGGTTCGGCGGCCGCGATCACGCCAGGCCCATAAGTAATTGGTCGGTGCCCGCGCCAATAGGCAAAAATGAGGAAAGCGATGGAGAGCAGGCCAATGATCTTTTTCACGGCAACCTTAGCGAAGCAGATTCGATGCTGCCGGGGCCGCTGCCCTCCCGAAGAG
>DAIOVO010000074.1:8955-12352 GCA_036758965.1 Chthoniobacterales bacterium | reverse complement strand
GTCATTGTGAATCGGAAACATCAGTCGCGCGCGGAAGCGATCGTAAAATTCGCCTTCGCTTCGTTCTTCATCGCGCAATTTTACCAAACCGCTTTGGAGCAATTGCGGGCGACGATAGCCTTCGCTGGCGGCCCAGCTCGAAAATGCATCCCAACTCTCGGGGGCGAATCCGAGCTGCCACGACTTGGCAATGTCGCGCGTGATTCCGCGGGCTTTCAAATAATCCCGTGCCGCCACGCCCAGCTCGCGCTTGATCAAATTTTCATGAAACCATTGCGCCGCCTCGGCGTGCAGTTTCAGGAGTATCCGCCGGGCCTCATGCTGGGCGTCGTCGCCCGCGCTCCAGCGTTCCTCGACAATCGAAATTCCGGCGCGCGCCGCCAGCTTGTGCACGGCGGCTGGAAAATCGACGTGCTCATAATCCATCACGAAACGAAAAATGCTTCCGCCTACGCCACAGCCGAAGCAATGAAAGCTTTGGCGCTGCGGGCTGACGGTGAAGGAAGGCGTTTTTTCCTGGTGAAACGGACAGAGCGCTTTGAATGCCGAGCCGGCGCGCTTGAGAGGAAAGTACGTCCCGATCACTTCCACGATGTCGTTCGCGGCCGCGACTTGCTCGATTGTTTCCGAAGGGATCGCCATCTTTTTTACTCGTTCCGCCTTCCAGGTAATGCCAAACTTAGCGCGTGAGCAGCCGCATCCAAAATCTTCGCCGCCTCCTGCTCATTGCGCTTTTCTGTGCGGCGGCCGCGTTCGCGCAGGCGCGTGAAGTTATTCATAAAGGCGATACCGTCGTCATTCCGGTGCAGGGAGAAATTTCGCAGCCGCTCCGTCTGTTTTTGCGCCGCGGAATAAAACTGGCGGAAGCGAATCAAGCGGGCGCGATCGTGCTCGAGATGAACACATACGGCGGCCGGCTCGATTCCGCGGAGGAAATCACCGACGCGCTCACGCGTGTTTCCATTCCCACCTACACATTCATCGATTCCAATGCGGGTTCCGCCGGCTCGCTCATCGCACTCGCGACCAAACACATTTACATGGCACCCGTTAGCGCGATCGGCGCCGCCGCTCCGGTAATGTCCACCGGACAGGATTTGCCCGAGACCGAGCGCGACAAAATGGTCTCCTATTTTTCCGCGCGCATTCGCGGCATCGCCACTCGAAACGGGCACAACCCGGACATCGGCGAAGCGTTCATGAGCAAAGAAAAGGAAGTGAAAATCGGCGACCGCGTGGTGCACGGGAAAGGTTCGCTGCTCAGTTTGAGCGCGCAGGAAGCGACCGAGTGGATAAATGGCAAACCACTTTTGGCGGATGGGATCGCCGATTCCATCAGCGACCTCGCGCAAAAAGCAAAACTCGGCGGGCAAATCGTGCGCTTACAGCCGACCGGCTTCGAACGAGTGGCGTTTTGGATCACGGCGCTGGCGCCGCTGCTTTTGCTGGCCGGAATTGTTTGCGCTTATCTCGAATTTAAAATCCCGGGCGCGACTTTACCCGGCGTGATCGCGGGAATTTGCTTTGCTCTTTTTTTTCTGGGTCATTATCTCGCTGGCCTGGCGGGATGGGAGGCGGTGGTTTTTTTCGCCATCGGCGTCGTCCTCATCCTGGTTGAGATTCTGTTTTTCGCTCATTCCACGATCATTTTCGGAATGGTGGGAGTATTTATGGTCTTGGCTTCGCTCTTTTGGGCGATGATCGATCGTTATCCGGACCAACCGCTCTTGCCCACGCGCCGGATGTTGCTCATTCCAGTGATGAATCTTTCTATTGCCCTGGTTGCCTCGATCTTGGTGATCGCGATTTTGGCGCGTTATCTGCCCCGCACGAGTTTGTATCGCCGGTTCGCTCTCATGACAGCGAATCCTTCCGGTCCATCGTTTAGCGCTCCGCGGGAATTTGAGACTGGTCTGCCGATCGCGCCCGGCGCGAAAGGAATCGCTGTCACGACACTGCGTCCGAGCGGGAAGGCGCAGTTCGGCGATCGTGTGGTCGATGTTGTTACCGGCGGCGAATTCCTCACCGCCCAGACCGCTGTCGTCGTTTCCGAAATTGACGGAATGCGCGTGCTGGTGCGCGCGTCGTGATTTTCTCAGCCGCCGGCTACGACGCGCACCAATTCGATTCGATCACCGTCGCGCAGAACGCGCGCGTTCCATTCCGCGCGGTGCAATGCAGTGCCGTTGTGTTCGATCAACAATGTCGCTGGCACAAGCTGCAATTCGCTCACCAGTTCCGCGACGTTGCATGAGCCGGAGACAGAGCGCGACTCACCATTCAAGAGGACGATCACGATGGCATCAGCGCCGCGTCCCAGTCTTTCCAGACCGGTTCAATTCCCCGCACGCGCAGCACCCTCGCGATCTCGGCCGGTGTGCGTCCATCCATGATTTCGAATTGGCTGGTCGCGAGTGTTTCCTCGGCAAGCGGCGCCTCCGGCGGAACAATTCGGCCGCGCACAGTGCGGTGCATCGTTTCCCTTCCCTGAGCAGTGTAACCGCCGGGCTCGGTGTGACTGCCTGCGCTCATCATTGTAACGCCGACGGTCGAGAGGAGATCGCGCAGGGCGGGCGATTCTCGGGTGCTCAAGACAATGCCGACTTGCGGAAATGTGATTCGCAAGGCGCAGACTAACTGCACCAACTCGCGATCGCTCATCGGAAATTGAGCGCGAAATTCTCCCGCCGCCGGGCGCAGGCGCGGAATGCTGACGGTGAGGGAAGATTTCCAACAGCGTTTGAGCAAATATTCCAGGTGGGCGGCGAGCGCGACCGCTTCTTCCAGCCACGGGGACAAACCAAAAAGCGCGCCGATCCCCAGCCGGCGAAAGCCTGCTTCATAACCGCGCTCGATTGCACGCAGGCGCCAGTCGAAATCTTTTTTTGGCCCGGCGACGTGCAGGCCGGCGTAAATGTTGCGGTTATACGTCTCCTGATAAACGACCAGCCCTTCGGCGCCGGCGGCGACGAGCGGAACGTAATCCTCGGTTTCCATCGGTGCGACTTCGATGGCGGTGGAAGAAAAATCTCGCGGCAACGCACGCAAACATTGCGCCAGATAATCGCCGCTAACGAAACGTGGATGTTCGCCCGCCACCAGCAGCAATTGGCGGAAACCTTCGCGCGCCAGATGTTGCGCTTCCGTCATCACTTCAGCAACGGAGAGTGTAACGCGCAAAATGGGATTCTCGCGTGAAAACCCACAGTAACGGCAACTGTTAATGCACTCGTTGGAAAGATAAAGCGGCGCGAACATGCGCATTGTTCGGCCGAAGTGCTGAAGGGTAAGCGAGCGGGCCCGGCTCGCGAGCGAATCGAGCTCGATGCCATTTCGTGGCACAAGCAGCTCTTCGAAGGCAGAGACTGTCTCGTTTTTTTCCAAAGCGAGATTACCC
>DAIOVO010000074.1:0-8945 GCA_036758965.1 Chthoniobacterales bacterium | reverse complement strand
AGCTCATACAGTACTTTCACGCGCGGCGCCAGCTTCGCAAATCCCGGCTCCAGCCGCGCGGCAGCATCGCACCGCCGCAAACAAAAACGCCGGGAGCAACTGCTCCCGGCGTTTCGAAGATTTATTCTAAGACTTGTTAGAAGGCAAAGGTCAAACCAGTGCGGACCATGCCGAAGTTGTTGTCGGAGCCATCGACCACATTCCAGCTGAAGTCGCTCATGATGCCGATATGCGGCGTCATGCGCACTTCGATGCCAGCGCCGAACTGGCCGATCCCCTTCGTCTGGCTGTCTTCCTGGCGCGCCACAAAGGTATTGCCATTGAAGAAAACATCGGTCCGTCCACCACCGCCGAAGATCGCGCCGCCGCCCGCAAAAACATACGGAGCGAAACGGCTGCACGGAATCGGATACCGAAAGGTGAACGTTCCCAGTCCCGCGCCCGCAAGGCCGCTGCGACCGCTATCGGTACCGAGCCTTCCGCCTTGGAAAACGACACCGTTGTTTTCATTGAGTGAAACGACGTAGCCTTCAACCCCGACACCAAAGTAACGGTGGAAGAAGTATTTCAGGTCGAGGCCGCCGCCCCAGGCGTGGTCAACGCCCAGGTAACGATCATCCAGATAACTATTACCCGTGAAGGCATACGTTCCCCAGAGATCGACATTAAACTCTTGGTCGCGATACCATTCCGGGCAGGGCGCCTGTTGGGCTACCTGCTTCACGTCCTTACTTTCCTTGCCTGAATAAGTGCTGGTGCCGCCAAAAGCGATGGCCGCTCCCGCGCTTAAGGCGCAAATCATTATGCTAATTTTTTTCAATTAAATTCCTCCTTGGATGTTTCTGTATTTCTCTCCTCAACCGCGATAGGGAAGCAAATATCCGGCTTTTGTCAATAACGCGATTAACCGTAGCAGCGGGTGTGCCCAAAAGTGGATTAAATTTTTAGCTCCGCTCCGCTGGTAGCATCGGTGATGACAAACTTCTCATGATGAAAGGCCGGGTCGCCCCGAAACATCAACTTGCTGGCATAACGCCGCTCCAGTTCGATGAGCAATTCGTCATCCTCTTCCCGCAACCGCTTGAGCACGTCAGGATTCAAGATCACCCGGAACTCATGCACTGTGTCCTGGTTTTTGCGCATGACGGAATTGAGGGTGCGATGCAATTCCACGCTTGTGGTCATGGAAGTTTTGACTACACCGCGCCCCTGGCAATAGGGACAATTTTCGTAAATGGAATCGCTCAGGCTTTCCTGCGCGCGCTGGCGGGTCATTTCCATTAGACCCAGGGCGGAGATCGGCAGCACATGGGTCTTGGCCTTGTCGCGCTTGAGCCGTTCTTTCATCAGTTGAAACACCGCCTGCTGGTCCTTGCGATTTTTCATGTCGATGAAATCGCTGATGATCAGGCCGCCGACGTTGCGCAACCGCAACTGGCGCGCGATTTCATCCGCCGCTTCCAGATTGGTTTGCAGGATGGTTTTCTCCACGTCGCGCCCGCCTTTGTTGCGCCCGGTATTCACGTCGATCGCCACCAGCGCTTCCGTTTCGTCGATCACGATGTAGCCGCCGCACTTGAGCCAAACCTGGCGATGAAACGCGTCGTCGATTTGTTTTTGCACGCAGAACGTCTCGAAGATAGGAGTGGCGCCGTCGTAAAAATGCAGCCGTTTGCGTGAGCGACGCGAGATGTCGCCGATCAAATCACCCATCCGATCAATGGCGGCGCGATCGTCGCACATCACTTCGTCCACCTCGTCGGTCAGAAAATCGCGCACCGTCCGCTCGATTAAGTCCGGCTCTTCAAAAACACGATGCGGCGCCGGGTTATCCTTGATTGATTGCTCTACCTTGGCCCATTGCTCAAGCAGCAAACGCAGGTCGCGCACAAAAAAACGGGCGCGCTGCCCTTCGCCGACAGTTCGAATAATCACGCCGATCCCTTCGGGGATTTCGAGCTCGCGCAAAATTGTCCGCAAACGGTCGCGCTCCTTCGGGTCCTCGATCTTGCGCGAGATGCCGCTGCGATCGCTAAACGGCATCAATACCAGATAACGACCGGCAAAACTTAAGTTAGTTGTGACGCGCGGGCCTTTGCTTCCAATCGGTCCCTTGGTCACCTGCACGATCACGTCCGAACCAACCGGATAAATGCTCGGAATATCTTTGGCCGTGATTCGCTTGCGTTGCCCGCGTTTGTTTGGCCGGTCGATCTCCTCGATTCCGCTATCGAGCGCAGCCGGAATCGCGTCCCAAAAATGGAGAAACGCGTTTTTCTCGTAGCCGATATCGACGAACATCGCCTTGAGCCCCATCTCGATGTTCTTGACCCGGCCCTTGTAAACCGAGCCGGTGATATTGCGCGAGCTGGCGCGCTCGACGTTATACTCTTCCAGCCGCCCGTTTTCGAGCAACGCCACTCGCCGCTCGAGTTTCTCCGCGCTGACGATCAACTTGGTGCCCGTCTTGCGCTGAATTCCTAAAATCTTTCGAACTTTTTCGATCATAAATAAATTGTTGATGGACGGAGACAGCTAACGATTCGTAGTTGCTCCGAAAATTAAAATTCTTCACGGCTAATTTCCGCGGCTCCTCCGCGCTGGCGGCGGCGCGGGTGGTGGTTCATTGCGATGACCGCCGAACAAGCGTTGGAAAAATCCGCGTTTTGCCGGCACCGGCGTCGCCACCGGCTGCGCCGCCCGCGCCACCCGGGCGCGGTTGGCCTTTACCTGTCCCTGCGCATCGGGCGCCTGTTCCACATCCGGATCTCCGCCCGCGCCCGCCATTTGCGCATCGGCCGGTTGAGAATCGTCTCCGCTGTTTTCCTCATCCGCGTCACCGGTCGCAGGCGAGGCATCTTTAAAGGTTACGTCTTTGACCGACGCAAACGGATTCGAATGATGCGCCGGCGTCAGCCAGGTGACTTGCGGCTGGAAAGTTCCCGCGTCCATCGCGAGACTGCGCTCGAGGATGCGCGTGGCGATTGGCGCCGCCACCGAGCCGCCGTGCCCTGCTTGCTCACCCGCCTGCACCATCACCGCGATGACATACTTCGGTTGATCGAACGGAGCGAAACAACAGAACCAGGCGATGTTATCTTTCTTGCCATTGGTCGAAGCCTGCGCCGTGCCGGTTTTGCCCGCCACCTGCACATCCTTCAAACGCGCCCGGCTGCCGGTACCGCCCGATTCGTTTACCACTTTCCACAGGCCGCGCCGCACCAGCTCGATTTGGTCGCGGGTGAAATCATTTCGCAAATCGCTATCGACCCTTGGTTGCGAAGAAACGATCGGTTTCCCTTTATCATCCAAAGCCATCGAGCCGTCCTGATTCAAAACTTTATCGACCAGCCGCGGGTAATAAGAAATGCCGCCGTTGGCCACGGTTGCGTAAGCCATCGCCATCTGGAGCGGCGAAGCCAGCACGTAGCCCTGCCCAATGGAAACGTTGGCGGTGTAAGCCGCCGACCAGCGCTCACGCGGATAATGAACCGCCATCCAATCCGGTCCCGGCATAATCCCGGGCTGCTCCCCCGTCAGACGAATGCCAGTTTCTTTGCCAAGACCGAGCGCGCTGCCGGTTTGATCGATGGCCTCTATGCCAGCGGCGTTTCCGTATTGATAAAAAAATGAGTCGCATGAAACCTTGATCGCCTCGGTCAGACCAAGCGTGCCGTGGGCGCCGCCCTTTTCCGCGATCCAGCAGTGAAAATAGTGATCGCCATAAGTAACGCCACCGCTGCAGTTGTAGTGTGCGCCCGCCATTTTTTTGCGCAGCCCAGCGAGCGAAGTGACGATTTTAAATGTAGAGCCGGGCGGAAAAGTGCTCAGCGCGCGATTGATCAGCGGTTTTGCTTCGTCTTTTTGCAGGGCCGCCCAATCCTTTTCTTTGATGCTCGGAATAAAAATATTCGGGTCGAACGACGGCACCGAAACCATCGCCAGCACGTTGCCATTATTTGGATCCACCACTACCGCCGCGCCGCGCGCGACCGAGCGCAACGCTTCCTCGGCAATCGATTGGATGCGCGCGTCGATGGTAAGAAATACGTTCGCGCCCTGCTTCGGCTGGTCCTCGCGCAGCACGCCGTCGATCACGCCTTTGGCGTTGCGCCGCAAATAGCGGATGCCCGGTTGGCCACGCAAATATTCATCGAAAGTCTTTTCGATATTCGATTTCCCTTCCACGTCGCTCTGATAAAAGGTGAACTTTTTCGCTTCATCCTTGTTTGTGTCATCGGGCGGCCCGACGTAACCGAGAAGATGCGCGGCCAGCGCGCCATAAACATATGAGCGAACCGGCTTGATCGCGATATCGACTCCCGGCAGGCCGACATCGTGCTCGCTAAACTTTGCCATCGTACTAAAGTCGATGTCTTTGATATATGTGTAAGGAACTTCGGTGTTAGTGCGATAATGTTTCTGCAACTGGCCGGCGTTGTAATCGCGCGCCAAATCCAGATCATCCAAGCGCGGCACCACGCCGTTGTTCACAATCTTGACGATGTCGGCTTCCTTTAAATTTTTCGGCATCCCGCTAACGGTTCCTCGATACTCGGTCAGCGGCGGCTGGCCGTAACGCTGCCGATAGCCCTTCACCATTTCAGGCAAATAAAAATCCACCTCGTAGCTGGCGCGATTTTGCACCAGTGAAATACCGTTGCGGTCGCGAATTTCCCCGCGAATGGACGGAATCCGCACCGTCACTTCCGAGCTGGAACGGATGCGCGCGGTCCACTCCGGCCCGTGCGCCACCTGCACCCACCACAAACGCACTCCAAGCGCGCCCAAACCAAGCAACATCCCCAGCGCCACCACTTGCAGGCGCAATCGCGGGTTTAGCCGAAGTGGATTCATACCCGGGCGGTGCGCGTCGGCAGATAGGGATACGCCGTGGCCCGCGCCAGCCAGTGCAAACTCCAGAAAACCAGCGGCGCCATCATCATCGCCAGCAAACCGGGCCCGCCAATTTGCCACCAGACTTCACGATTGAAAAAAAGCGAGCCGCGTCGAAACGAAATCATGAGATACTGCGCGAGCAAAATTCCCGAGGTACAAATTCCGGTCATGATGCAATGAATTTCCCAGCGCCCGCGCGCAAACAACGGCCGCAGACCATGCATAATTCCCGCCAAAGCCGCATAAATGAGTATCGATGAGCCGAGGGAAATTTCAACGTGCTGGCCGACGACCTGCGCCGTTAGCGTATCGAGTAAAAACCCTGCCCAAAAGACCAGCACCAGCATAAGCGGCAATGGCAGGGTTACCGCGCCATAAAAGACCAGCACCGGCACGATGTAAATGTGCGCGTTGTACATCCAATCCAGCGGCGGAAGAAAAAGTTCCACCAGTTGCGCGATAAAAACCAAAAGCATGAGGACAGCGAAAAAAATCATGGGGAATAATGACGAAGCACGAATGACGAATCAATGACGAATGACGATTGTGCGCGCGGTCATCCCGAGCGAAGCCGATGGATCCCGCGATGTAAGGTACGGGTAGCGCACCGGGATTCTTCGACTCCGCTCCGCTCCGCTCAGAATGACGGCATTCTTTCGTCATTGGGTCATTCGTCATTGATTCGTCATTCGTCATTCGGATTTCGTCATTCCCCCTATTTTCTGCCCGTCACCACAAAAACGTCCTCCAGTTTCGACAAATCGACCGCCGGCGTGAGTTGCGCCTGGCCATCCAGCTCGCGCACGCGATAGCTTTTCACCGCTCCAATTAACAGGCCAGAAGGAAAAACTCCGCCCGCGCCGGAAGTATAAACTTTTTGTCCCGGCTGGAGATTCGCCTGCTTGGAAAGAAAATTTAAATCGAGCACGGGTGCGACCAATCCCGCGACGCGCTCGCCGGTGACGATCCCTTGCTCGCGCGAACCTTCGACCGACGTGGCCACTCGGCAATTTTCGTCCGAGACCAAAAGAACGACAGCAATATTTCGGCTCACCGTCGTCGTCTTGCCTACCAAACCGGCATCGGTCACGACCGGCATGTCGGTCGTGATTCCATCTTCTTTCCCGCGATTGATTGTGACCGTGCGCCACCAGGTGGAGGCATCGCGCGTTAACACTTCCGCTGGCACGAGTTTGAACGCCGCCCGTTCACGGTAATTGAGCGCCTGCCGCAGCCGATTCACTTCGTGCTCGACATCGCGCAACGCCTGGTTGGTCGCCTTCAACGAACGGTTTTCCACGCGCAAAGAATTGTTGTCCGCCTCCAGTTGCTCGAGCGTCTGCAAACCGCTGCGCACGGAAGTGATTTGTTTGGTTAACTTCGACCCCGACCCCAGAAAAGGGGAAAGAAGTTGGTACACACCGGCCTGCAATTTGCGCGTGCTCTCCGGCCCGAAGGCAAAGAAATAACCGAGCGCTGCAATAAATACCACGAGCGCGATAATGCTCGTGCGACTCATTGAGAATGCCGAAAACCGATTGCCGAATTGCGAATGCTCAATCGGAAATCGAAAATCGGAAATCGAAAGTGACTATTGGCGCCACTGGCGATCTGCCGACGCGACCTGACGCAAAAATTTAAGTTCATTGAGGCATTTGCCAGTTCCTTCCGCGACCGCGCTCAGCGGGTCTTCCGCGACATGGACAGGCAACCCAGTCTCCTCGCTCAAAAGTTTATCGAACCCGCGTAAGAGCGCGCCGCCGCCTGCCAGCACCAACCCGCGATCGACCAAATCCGCCGATAGCTCCGGCGGGCAACGCTCCAGTGTAATCCGCACCGAATCGACGATGGTGGAAATCGGTTCGAGCAACGCTTCCCGCACTTCCTGCGAAGTGATTTGCAATGTCTTTGGCAAACCCGCCACCAGATCGCGCCCCTTTACTTCCACGCTCGTCTCTTTGTCCGTCGGATAAGCCGAACCGATTTTGATTTTAATTTCCTCCGCCGTCCGTTCGCCCACCATCAGGTTATAGGCGCGCTTCATGTATTGCACGATCGCCTCGTCGAGCTCGTCGCCCGCTACCCGCACGCTGCGACTGAACACAATTCCCGAAAGCGAGATCAACGCCACTTCGGTCGTCCCGCCGCCGATGTCGATGATCATGTTGCCCGCCGGATCCTGCACCGGCAGCCCGACACCGATCGCCGCCGCCATCGGTTCTTCGATCAGATAAACTTCGCGTGCACCCGCGTGTGTCGCTGATTCGCGCACCGCGCGTTTTTCCACTTCGGTAATTCCAGACGGGACCGCGATCACCACCCGCGGCTTCGCGCGCATTCGGCGCCCCTGTACTTTGGTAATGAAATGGCGCAGCATCGCTTCGGTCACTTCGAAATCCGCGATCACGCCATCTTTCAGCGGACGCACCGCCACGATATTTGCCGGGGTGCGGCCGAGCATGCGCTTGGCTTCGTCGCCCACCGCCAGCACCTTGGTCGTGCCCGCCTGCACCGCCACGACCGAGGGCTCGCGCAAAACGATCCCCTGGTCCTTGACGTAAACGAGCGTATTCGCCGTTCCGAGGTCGATGCCGATGTCGCTTGAAAGCCAGCCGAAAAGTCCGTCGAACATTATTTTGGAGAAGCTAAAGATTGGATGCGCTGCAAGTTTCGAGCCAGCCAAAGCGCGCGCGGGAAAATTATGCGCTGAACCAGACCAGCGAACGATTTACGGCCCGAAAACGTGGTGAATAGTGGAACAGAGCCGCTGCGCGTCAAGTGTGAATAACTTTGGCAACTCCGTCATCCCGAGCGAAGTCGAGGGATCCCGTGGAAGTTACCTAAAAGCTTTCGCTACGGGATCCGTCGACTCCGCTCGGGATGACAAACGCTCTGTGACATTGTAACGCTTCCGCACTTCGCATGTCCGAAAAAATCCTCATCGCTCCATCCATTTTGGCCTGCGATTTTTCCCACTTGGCCGAGGAAATTAAACGCGTCGAAACCGCCGGCGCAGATTGGATTCACTGCGACATCATGGATGGCCACTTCGTCGATAACATTTCCTTCGGCCCCGGAATGGTCGAGATCGTTAGGAAGCTAACGAATCTTCCACTCGACGTGCATTTGATGATTCAGCATGCCGATCACTACGTCCCGCGATTCGCCCAGGCCGGCGCTAATTCCATTACCGTTCACATTGAACCGGAAGCGAAACACGACGTGGACGCGACCTTGCAGCAAATTCACGATTTACATTGCCGCGCGGGATTGACTCTGAATCCCGATACGCCCTTCGAGTCAATCCAGCCCTTGTTAGGAAAAATCGATCTCCTGCTGGTCATGACCGTCCATCCCGGTTTCGGCGGCCAATCCTTTCGCGCCGAGCAAATGGAAAAAGTGCGTCGCGCCCACGAGTGGAAAATGAAGCACAACCCTTCGCTCGATCTCGAAGTCGATGGCGGCATTAATCCCGCAACCGCTGCTCTCGCGATTCAAAATGGCGCCAACGTTCTCGTCGCCGGCACCGCAATTTTCAAGTCGAGCGATTACGCCAAAGCGATCCGCGATCTGCGTGGCGGGCGCTCACCATAACTCAGGCTTCCCAGCCTGTTAGTAGAGCAGGCTTCCTAGCCTGTCAGCAGCCCGGCACGATGCCCGACCGACTGATCCAGGCTGGAAGCCCGAGTTACGCCCCGACCGGTGTCGCCTCCGGCGCAGTTTCCGCCATCACTTCGTCAGTCTGGGTCACACGCAAAACTTCTTCCACCGTCGTGATCCCTTGCGCCGCCGCCAGCCATCCTGCCGCAAGGTTTCCATCCCTTGCGCGATGGCCATTTGTTTTAATTCGCCCCCATCGCGCTTCTGCAAAATCAATCGCCGCAACGGCTCAGTCACCACACAGATTTCGTAAATCGCGTGCCGCCCCTGGTAACCAGTCTGCCGGCACTGATCGCAGCCGGCGCCGCGATAAAATTTGAAGTCCGGCGGAAACGTCACACCCAGTTCGCCGAGATATTCGACCGGATAACCGACCAGCTCCTTGC
>DAIOVO010000073.1:1018-12375 GCA_036758965.1 Chthoniobacterales bacterium | reverse complement strand
GCGTCTCGCGCGTATTCAGGTCCCAGGCGTATTCGCCCGACCAGCGAAACGTTTTCCCATCCGCGCGCTCGACTCCGCTGGCGTCGATCCCGCGCGATTTCCAAAAATGGAATTCGCTTTCCGGAAAATCATTCCCCACCACTCCGACCAGTTTCACTTCCGTAAAAAAACTCGCGCCTAACGAGGCGTAGGAAGCGGAGCCGCCCAGCAGATCGGCATGCTCTTCCACCGGAGTTTTGACCGTATCAAGCGCGATGGAACCGACGACCAGAAGCGACATAAAATTCAGGCGAGCATGTCGGTCACGCAACGCACGTAATCCGTGATGCTGTGCGCTTTCAATATGGCCGAGACCATCACCACGCGTTTGGCTCCCGCATCGATCACGCGCTGTAAATTATTGATGTGAATTCCGCCAATGCAAAAAATCGGAAGCGAAACGCGTTCATGCACGGCCCGAATATTCTCCAGGCCAATCGGCGCGTAATCCGGTTTTGTGGGGGTGGCAAAAAGTGGTCCGAACCCGATGTAATCCGCGCCTTCCTCTTCCGCCGCCATTGCCTGCGCGAGGCTGTGGGTTGACTTGCCGATCAGGATCGGACGCGAAACAACGGCGCGCGCGATCGCGATTGTTTCATCATCCTGGCCAAGATGCGCCCCCGCCACTTCCACTGCTTGCGCGATTGCCACGTGATCGTTCACCAGCAATGGAATCCCGGTCGCGCGCGCGACGGGCAGCAATTTTTCCGCCAAGGCACGCACTTCATCCACCCCGCAATTCTTCGCTCGCAGTTGCACCACATCAATGCCGCCGGCTACCATTTTTTCCAGCACTCCCGCCGCGTCTTCGCCGCTTACGTAGGCGCGATCGATAATGCCGTAGAGCCGCGCTTCCCTCAGCGTGCCCACGTCATTCGTGCACGCGACCGTGCGAGGCAACGAGCTCAAAGCGTTCCGACGACATCAGCCGCTCGACAAAACCGGTGTCGTACTTTCCATCGCGAAATTCCTTGCTCCGCATGATCGCGCCGTGAAATCCGACCGTCGTTTTAATCCCGGTGATATAATACTCCTCCAGAGCACGGCTCATGCGCGCGAGGGCCGAGCTGCGCGTAAAGCCGACTGTGATTAATTTCGAGATTAACGAATCGTAGAATGGCGGTACCACATAGCCGCTGTAAGCATGTGAGTCGATCCTCACTCCCCGCCCTCCCGGCGCGTAATAAAAAGCGATCTTTCCCGGCGACGGCTGAAAATTGCGGGAGGGATCTTCCGCGTTGATGCGGCATTGGATGGCGTGCTGGCGCAGCGTCGGTTTCGCGATATTCGGCGAGAGCTTTTCCCCGGCCGCGATTCGAATTTGCTCTCTCACCAAATCGCAACCGTACGCTTCTTCCGTAATGGTGTGCTCGACTTGAATGCGGGTGTTCATTTCGATGAAATAAAAATGTCCGGCATTATCGACTAGAAATTCTATCGTCCCCGCATTCTGATAGCCGACCGATTCTGCCAAACGCACCGCGGCGTGCCCCATTTTTTTCCGCAACGAATCGGTCATCAACGGCGACGGGCATTCTTCGATCACCTTCTGGTTGCGCCGCTGGATGGAACAATCGCGCTCGCCCAGGTGCACCACGCGTCCGCGATTATCACCGAAAATTTGAAATTCAATATGATGCGGGTTGACGATCAGTTTCTCGATGTAAACATCGCCGTTTCCGAACGCTTTCTCCGCTTCGTGACGCGCCGCGTGAAACGCGGAAAGGAACGAAGCCTCGTTCCGCGCCGCCCGCATCCCGCGGCCACCTCCACCCGCCACCGCCTTGATCATTACCGGGTAGCCGATTTTTTTCGCCACCGCCATCGCCTCCTTTTCATCCGAAACAATGCCGTCGCTTCCGGGAGTAACCGGCACGCCGGCTTTGCGCGCACACGCCCGCGCGGAATTTTTGTCGCCCATCAAACGCATCGCGTTCACGGGCGGCCCGATGAAACGAATATTGCAGCTTTCACATACCTCGGCGAAATGCGGGTTCTCCGCCAAAAAACCGTAGCCGGGATGAATCGCATCCACGTCGCCGATCTCGGCCGCGCTTAAAATGCGATCGATTTTCAAATAGCTTTCTGTGCTCGGCGGCGCGCCAATGCAGATCGATTCATCTGCCAGTTGCACGTGGAGCGAATCCACATCCGCTTCTGAATACACCGCCACCGTGCGAATACCCAGCTCTTTGCAGGCGCGAATAACGCGCAGCGCGATTTCGCCTCGATTCGCGATTAAGACCTTTTCAAACACAATCGGCTTGAGCGTTTACCGGTAGGAAGTAAATCGGCGCGCCAGATAAACTCTCAACTAACGAACCCGATAAAGCACCTGGCCGAATTGCACCGGCTTGCCATTTTCCGCCACCACTTCCGCGATTACGCCGCTCGTTTCCGCCTTGATCTCATTCATCACCTTCATCGCTTCGATGATGCACACCACGGTTTCCTCCGTCACCTCTTTCCCTACATCAACGAACGACGGCGTATCGGGCGAAGCCGCGCGATACAACGTTCCCACCATCGGTGAAACAATGTCGCGCAAGCCCGCGCGTGCACCGCTTTCCGCCGCGGCCGCGGCTTCGGCGGGCGAGGTGCCGGCCGGAGTTGCCGCTGCTGCCCCCACCGCCGGGCTCGCCTGCACCAGCGTCGTCGGCACCATCGATATCGGCGTCTCGTTGCCCCCTTTTTGCAGCTTCAACCGAAAGCCGTCCTTCTCCATCTCAAAAACGGTAAGATCGTTCTGCTGCATCAAATCAATGATGGCTTTGATGTCTTTTAATTCCATACGGCGGCTGGCGGTCGGGAACCGTTAGGTAACGCGGGTTAAGCGAGCAGGTCAAGCAAACGAACTGGAGGGACGGTCGCCGTCCCCTCCCGCCCTGCGAGAACCTCCGGTTCGTCCCTCTCCTGCTTTTACTTCATAATCATAATCCTAATCATGCTCATGATCGTAATCATTATGGCCGCCTCGCAACTCTCCTGCTCCTGCTCGTGATCGATCCCCCGCCTCACCCCTCAACAATTTTGCCATCCCGCATCCACAATTGCCGCTGCGCCGTGCTCGCGATTTCCGCGCTATGCGTCACCACCACCAACGTCGCTAGTCCCTCTTCCGCCACCGCCCGCAACGCATTCATTACCGACTCCGTCGCGCCCGAATCCAGGTTGCCCGTCGGTTCATCCGCGATCAGCACTTTCGGGCGATGCACCAGCGCGCGCGCAATCGCTGCCCGTTGCTGCTCGCCTCCACTTAGCTCGTGCGCAAAAAACTCTGCTCGCTCTTCCATCCCCACTGCCGCCAGCGTCGCGCGCGCCCGCTTCTCTGCGTCAGACCGCGCCATATTCTGCAGCAAAAGCGGCAGCATCACATTCTCCAGCGTGTTCATCGTCGGAAGGAGATTAAAAAATTGAAAAACGATGCCTAGCTCGTGTTTTCTATATCTCGTTAGCTCTGCTTCGCTCGCATTGTGCAACCCAAGTTCATCCACAAAAATTTCCCCTGCCGTCGGCTGGTCGAGTCCAGCGATCAAATGCATCAGCGTACTTTTGCCGCAGCCGCTCGGCCCGCTCAGCGCCACAAACTCGTTCGCGCCGATCTCGACCGATACCCCATCCACGGCCCGTACCACCCGCCCGTTACCCGAATAATGGCGGTGAACATTCCTGAGCACAATCATCCTGTCACTCTCTACCACCTGCGGCACCAGTTTCCCAACAATCACCTCTCCGAACGAATCTTCTGCTCCTACTCTAAATCTTAATCCTAATCATAGTCCTGATCGAAGTCTGAAAGGTAAACGCTAACTGTTGGAAGCTTGAAAAGTTCATAGGCAATTAGTAAATAGCTCAAAGGTGAACGGCGGACGTGCCGGATTACAAACCCGGCCTCCGGTTCGTGGCGCCAGTGTTCTTGTCCGCTGCTCTAGTAACTTTTTGTCCGCTTCGCGAAATGACCATGACGGAAGACGGGAACAAAACGCGTGTTATTGGCGTTTGAACAAGCTCGGGACACAAGACCACGTCTTGGCTGACGATTGAAACAGTGGCGAAGATCGAATATACGTTCCGATCAAAATGTTCGATCGACGACGTCCCCAGTGGCTTTTCAGCGAAGGCACCGGGAAGTAGTTTGGTTTGAGAACCGGGAATTGAAACGGCACTCGTCGCGTTTAGATTCTGCGATGGCTTTAGTGGCACCGCGCGAGTTCCACTTACAGCGGACGGCGCAACCTGATTTCAAAATCATAGAGGAAACGGCGAACTACATCGTCGTCGATAAACCGCCCCGATTGCTGGTTCATCCTACCAAGCCCGACGGCACGCCGACTTTGTGGGCGGAGTTGCGGCAGCTACTTGCTTTCGAGCTGGTCAATGGCGGCCAGGTTTCCCTTGTAAATCGACTCGATCGGGAAACCAGCGGCCTTGTGCTGGTGGCGAAGACGGCGGCGGCGGCGCGCAAATTCGGGCTGGCACTGCAATCGGGCGCAGTAAAGAAGGAGTATCTGGCGATTGTATGGGGTTGGCCGGATTGGGAAAGCAAAAAGTTCGCGGCGCCCATTATTCGGCAGGGCGAAATCGCGCCGTCTCCCATTTACCTCAAGCAAGCGGTCGATCTGCGCGGTGCCGCCGCTACCAGCAGCTTCGAAGTCATATCTCGGTTTTCACAGCACACAACAAATGGCGACCGGTTCTCTCTCATCAAAGCGCGGCCGGTAACTGGGCGCACCCATCAAATTCGCGTGCATCTGGCGGCGCTCGGACACTCCATCGTGGGCGACAAGATTTATGGGCCGGATGAAATCTGCTACCTGCGCTTCATCCAGACTGGTTGGACGCGCGAGCTTTCGCAAGTGCTCCTGCTCGAGCGCCACGCGCTTCACGCTTCGCGTCTGCGACTTGATTCGGTGGGTGATTGGAGGAGTGAGCTGCCTGCGGATCTTGGAAGTTTCCTAGGGCGAAACGTAAAGGCGTTGCAAACGATTTGACTCTATCTATCGTCCTTCGCTCGATGAAATTGGCTTTTGCTTTGATTTTTCTGGCTGCGCCCTCTCTGTTTGCAGGCGACATCGCGGCTGGTCCGACGCCGCCAGCCGAGTCGCCCCCGCGCTGGGAGCTGGGATTAGAGAGCGCCTATCTACTTGGCGCGTTCAATAATCCGCATTCCTACGAAGTGAATGCGAATTTTCTTACTACCCGGTTACGCTGGGGCGATTACACTGAGCGACCAGGCTTCCTTCGCGGATACAACCAGATTTACCTGAGCGCGGAAGCTCAACCAATTATTCGCGGGATCGAAAACTACTACTTCGGACTTAATGTCGGCTTGCGCTATAACTTTGGCCGGGCCAACGCCCGGGTAGTTCCATATTTCTCGGGCGGCCTCGGACTTGGCTGGATCGATAGCAGGGCCGACAACTTTGGTTCGCAGGGACAGGACTTTACCTTCAACATTCTTTCCGCTGCCGGGGTCTCGGTTCGAATTGCTCCCCGTCTCCGTGGCGAAGCCGGAATACTGTACGAGCACTTGTCCAACGCCAACCAGACCGACCCTAACCCGAGTTTGAACCTGTTCGGCCCACAACTGGGTCTGAGCTATTCTTTCTAATGCCAGGCATTGCTACCGAAAACGTTCTGGTAGTTAAACGCAGCTTGTTCGATGAGCTGGGATCGTTTCAGGGTTTAAACTTTAACCCGGAACATTATTTAGGCGCTCTCCTTTCGCGCGATAATAACTTCTTTCTCTCGCGGGCCGCGGCCGAAAACGATCCTTCGCATAAGCAAATCATTCCTTATGCGATCCTGTCGCACGGCGATCGCGTGCTGCATTACGTTCGCGGCAAGAAAGCCGGCGAACAGCGTCTGGTTGCAAAAGGGTCGATCGGCATCGGCGGCCACATGAACGACAGCGATGAGTCGCTCTTTGCCTGGGATGAAGAAGCGTATCGGGCCGGGGTCGAGCGCGAAGTAAATGAGGAAGTGCGGATCGAGACCACCTGGCACGAGCGCATCGTCGCACTCCTGAATGACGACACGACCGAGGTGGGGCGCGTTCACCTGGGGATAGTTCACCTCTTTCGGCTGGACGAGGCAAAAGTTGAGAAACGGGAGGCAATGATTACCAATCTCGAGTTTCTTAGTCGTGCTCAGTTGCTGGCGCGGCGCAACTCACTCGAAAGCTGGTCGCAATTATGCGTGGATTCGCTTGATCGGCTGCTGCGTTAGTGGAGTAGCTCGCTTAGGTGGGAATAGAAATAGGATTAGGATTAAGAACGGGCGCTAATTCGGCGGACGCTCCCACAGAATTCCGTAGTCGGCCACCAGCCAGATTCCGCTGGGGCGCTCGACACTGACAAACATGGTACCGTGGCGATCGGGAAAGGTAAGGATAGCTTTGAAAACGCCGCGAGGCGCGCCGACATAGCGGTCAAATTGAAGCTCGCCGGTAATGGAATAGTTGCTTTCCGGAACACCGAGTTGCTTGAGAGTAGCAATAAACTGGTCGTCCGTCGCGCGTGGGACCGCCCAGCGACGGTCGGCCGCGAACACGAAAGTGAGAAAGACCGGGTCGTGCTCGAACGCGCATTTCTGGATGACCTTGCGCGCAAATTCCTTTCCCTCCGTCTCACTTTGGTGCCGCAGGTGGACTAAAAAGAAAACACCGCCGGCCAGAATCAGGAGAACGATCAAGGCCAGAGCCAGCGCCGAACCGGCGCGACCCTTCGGGCGTAATCGAAGCTCTCCTACAATGTTGCTCATCTCTGGTTAGTTACTCAATAACCGAACCCGAGGCCGCGCACGACCTGGCCGTCGCGGATCAAGGCTCCATGAGATTGTTTGCCAGTATAGGAACCGAACCGATTTCTGGAGTTCACCTTGAACCGGACCAGCCATCCATAAACGTGTTCGCCGTTCTGCCCCAGATCGGCCGGCTGGGGATCCCCTTCCCACCCAATCTTTGCGCTATCGGCATCGACCAAAGTCTGTTGCATCCAGCCAAAAACGATTTCCTTGTAGAGCTTTGGGTAAGGGCCACAGAGCGCGGTGTCGGGCGGTGGAGTCTGCGCGAAGCTGCTCATAAGTGCGAGCAGGCAGGCGAGGAAAATTAGCGGTTTCAACAAGAAGAAAGAAACATGAAAACTGGCGGTTAGTCGAAGGAAATTTAGTTGCTAAAAATGGCAGACGCCGCCTAATTGACCAGTAGTAACTCAAAATGCGAATTACTCTCCTTTCTATTCTTGCTTTCCTAATTCCGGCCAGCCCTCTGCTTTGGGCGACCAAACCGGAACAGGCGACACCGGCGGCTTCCGTTGCGCCAGGAGCGACGGGGCTGGCTTTGCCGACAGCTACGCCGGTGCCGGTTTCCACCTCACCGGCCGCGGAACCTGCTTCTCCACAACCGACCGCTTCCAGCGTGGTGGAAAATTCAGTCGTAAAAGTATTCGCGACCGCGCGCTATCCCGACCTGTCGAAGCCCTGGACAAAACAGGCTCCCACCGAGCTCACCGGCAGCGGTGTAGTCATCGAAAAAAAGCGAATCCTGACTAATGCGCACGTGGTTCTTTTTGCCAGCGAAGTTCAGATCCAGGCAAACCAGGCTGGCGATAAACTTTCCGCGACGGTGGAGATGCTTGCGCCGGGAATCGATCTGGCCGTGCTCAAACTGGATGACGAAAAATTCTTCGATACTCACCCGCCTCTGCCGCGCGCGCAGAAGCTCCCGGGGATTAAAGATGCCGTCCTCGTTTATGGTTATCCTACCGGGGGTACCAGCCTCTCGATTACCAAAGGCATCGTTTCGCGCGTCGAGTTTACTCATTACAATTTCCCCGTCTCTGGTTTGCGCATTCAAATCGATGCCGCCATTAATCCCGGCAACAGCGGCGGACCAGCGGTTGCGGGCGAGCAGATGATCGGGCTGGCTTTCAGCCACCTTGGTGGCTCGGAAAGTATTGGCTATATTATACCTTGCGAAGAGATCGAGCTATTCCTGAAAGACATTGCCGATGGCCATTATGAAGGGAAGCCGTGCTTCTACGATGACTTGCAGACCCTGGAGAATCCGGCCTTGCGAGCATTTCTTAAGCTCGCTCCGGCGGTAGCGGGCATCGTTGTCCATGACCCTCTCAGCCACGAACCCTCCTATCCGCTCAAGACCTGGGACGTGATTACCAGGATTGGCGATACGCCGGTTGATGACGAGGGAATGGTCAAAATAGGCGACAACTTGCGAGTACGTTTTCCTTACCTTGTCCAGCAGGTAGCGAAGAATTCGAAACTACCCTTGACCATCGTTCGTGCGGGTAAAGAGATGCACATCGAACTACCCGTCTCGGCCGACTACCCGCTGGTCATACCGGATTGGCGCGATACCTACCCATCCTATTTCGTCTTTGGCCCAGTCGTATTTTCGGAAGCTACCGCGCAGGTAGTTACCAGTTTGACCCGAAGCGCCAAGGCCGGCGACTGGTTGATCGGGCTGGCCTACATGGGAAGTCCGCTGATTGAGCGCTACGGCGATCGCCCGCAATCTCCTGGCGAACGGATCGTCTATGTCTCGTCTCCGTTCTTTCCCCATCGTCTGGTCAAAGGTTACTCCAATCCCATTCTAAGAGCAGTGAAAACGGTCAACGGCCATCCGATTAAGAATCTCAAGCAGTTGGTCGAGCTACTGCGCGATAGTAACGATGAATTCATTACCATCGACTTCGAAGCGCGCGGAAGCGAGGCGCTGGTTCTTCCACGCAAAGAAACACTCGCCGCCACCGAAGCCATCCTGACCGATAACGGCGTCCGCAGCCAGGGGTCGCCCGATGTGCTGCCGCTCTGGACAAAAAAACCGCAGTAGGAACTTGGCGCTTTTCGACCCGCAATGGACGCTTGCGTTCTGGAGTGCGGCGGTCCTACGCCGCTTTAGCTCGTCAGGGGGGTAAACAGAGTTGACCTGTTCCCCTTTCTTCTGCAACGCGACACTAATGCAGTGGATCGGCAACTCGTATAGTAGTAGCGTGCGAATCAGGACGCCTGGGTAGCGCGCGTCTCGCGTGTTGGCGAACGGCGTCTCGCCTTCGCGGGCTTCCTCGCGGCAAAAGCGATGAAGAAAGTTCGTTTCCGCGGAACGCGGAAACCAGCACGCGAAACGCGTGCGCTACCCAGAAGGGCATTTCCTTCGCCCGATCCTATGTGCGTAAGTGATACAGTTTGCAAACTGCCAGCTAGTTTAGGTAACGATAATCAATCCCAGAGATTACGTTAAAGATCAGACTCAAAAGAGCGGTAAAGCCATAGAATACGTAGGCGCCGATTGTGGTCCGACTACAGTTTTTTTCCACGAATAATCGACGAGTTGCTATCTCAACACCAGCAACCACGCCAACACGGCCAGCGCTACCACCACCAGACCAAACGCCAGCGTTAACTTGTTCGCCGCCAGGCGCGCTAATTGGCGCGGCGGTGGCGGCCGTTTCGAGCCGGTATCGCTCACTATTGGTTCGGTCTTGCGCGCGACGCGGAACATGCTGACCAGTTTCCAATCCTCAAAGCCTTCCATCCAGTAATGGTCGCTGGGACGGATTTCGCCCGCGAAAACCATGTTGCGAAAAGTCTGCTCGTCGAACTGGCCGATCACCTGTCCATCACGGGCGACGTGGAATTGCATAGGGGTAAGTGTGGGAGGTTGGTTCTCAAACGTTGCTTCCGCTCCATTTGAGCTTTTGCCGCAGGATTTTAAAGAAAGAAACGTCGGGAAGGAAACCTAATTGCAGATTTGCTTTCGCCCGCCGGAGCACGATCTCCGCCTCCGCCGGCACGCGCACCGGCTCGCGACCGTCGATGGTAAGGAAAACCGGGTGATCAGCGCGAGCGGGCGCTACCTCGATGACCGATTGGTCGCTCACGATGACGGAGCGATTGGTCAACACATGCGGAGAGATGGGCGTGATCACCAGCACGCCCGAGCTTGGTTCGAGAATCGGGCCGCCGGCGGAAAGCGAGTAGGCGGTCGAGCCAGTGGGAGTCGCGATGATCAATCCGTCGGCGTTAAATTCGGTCAACGGTTCGCCGTTCACTTTCGCGCGCAACTTGATTAAGCGGGAAACTTCGCCGCGACTAATGACGGCATCGTTGAGTGCGTTGAGTGATGAAGTAGTCTCGCCGCCTGCTCGCAGCTCTATTGCTAGCAGCGCGCGTTCGCTGTAGGAAATTTTTCCGGTGGCGATCGCCGCTACCGCTTCGGCATAGGCCGAGGAATTGGCGCAAGTCAGAAACCCGAGCGAGCCGACGTTAATTCCAAAAATCGGTCGCAACGTTTCGCAAATCCGCGCGACGACGTTGAGAATGGTGCCGTCGCCGCCGAGGACGACGAGCAGCTCGGATGCGCGCGCAACTTCGCTCGCGGTGCCGGCGCCTTTTTCACCCACGAGGGCGGCGGTTTCATTTTCGAGCCGCACCGCCACGGCGTGTTTTTGGAATTCCGCTGCCACCGCGCGAATCAACTCCGCCACGCCAGGTTTACCGGTGTGGGCGACTAGACCGATGGTTTTCGGGTGCATATGAAAAACTCCTGGTTGCCGTCTGCGCCTTTAATCGCAGCGGGAGTGATGCCAATTACCTCGGCGCCGTACTGTCGAATAAAAGCTTCGATTTTGCGCTGCGCCTTTTCGTGCAACTCAGCCGCGCGCACGATCCCGCCGCGACCCACGTCGGCGCGCTCCAACTCAAATTGCGGTTTGATCAATGCCAGCACGATTCCGTTGGGAGTTATCAAGTGGAACGCATTCGGCAAGATCAAAGTCAGCGAGATGAAAGAAACATCGATCACGCAAAAGTCGGCGGGCTCGGGGAGAAGATCGAGTGGCATGGTGCGCGCGTTGGTTTTTTCGAAAACGACGACGCACGGATTGTTGCGAATTGTCCAGGCCAATTGGCCGTGGCCGACGTCGATTGCATAAACTTTGCTCGCCCCGCGTTGCAATAAACAATCGGTAAATCCGCCGGTGGACGCGCCGATATCGACCGCAACCGCGCTGCCTACTTCCAGCTGGAAAAAATCGAGCGCGCTTTCCAATTTCAACCCGCCGCGGCTAACAAATCGTGGCGGCGCAGTCGCGAACAATTCCGCGTTGGGATCGATCAACAGTGAAGGTTTGGCGGCGATTTGTTCGCCCACCCGCACTTCGCCCGCCATGATCGCGCGCTGCGCCTGCTCGCGGCTGGGAAAAAATTGGCGCTCCACCAGCGCTTGATCGAGCCGGATTTTTTTCATTGAGCGAAGGACGCCAGGCGACGCCTCAGAAACGGATTACTCATCGTAATGT
>DAIOVO010000073.1:0-1008 GCA_036758965.1 Chthoniobacterales bacterium | reverse complement strand
AGTTTCTTGATCGCGTTGAGTTCATCGAAGGTCGCGCGACGCCGCCGATATTTTCGTTCGATCAAATCTTTCAAGGCCAGCAAATCGGCAATGAGCGGGCGGGTATAATAGGTCCAGACCGGTTCATCGGCGCGTTTCGATTGCAGGCGCCACTCGTGCCCAAACCAGGTCGCGCGCACTTCGCGCTTCACTCCATCGTCGGCTCGTTCCATCCATACATGTTGACGCGGCATGATCTCGGGTTCTTAGATTAGCGCCCTTGAAAGACCTCGCCAAATTGCTGGCTTACTTCCTCGCCCTCGTTCTCGGCGGGGCGCTTCTCGCGCCTGTCCTGTTTTGGAGCGCGCAGATTTTAATCTCGCGCGGGCATCTGCAATTTCTGGGGCAGTTCGATTTCGCGAGTTTTTTTCATCGCGCAGTTCTGGTTTGCGCAATTCTTTTTCTCTGGCCGTTGCTGCGCATCCTGAGCGTGCGCTCGTGGCGCGACCTTGGGCTGGAACCGAACCGCCATCCGCTGCGCGATCTTTTGTTCGGCGCACTGATCGCCGGTATTCCACTGGCGATCGCCGCCGTTTTTCTAACGACAACTGGGATTCTGCAGATCAAGCACTCTCTTCCCTGGCGCGCGCTGCTGCCGGTAGCGGCCGCCGCGGTTGTCGTTCCTCTCATTGAAGAAACTTTTTTCCGCGGGCTGCTTTTGGGAATGTTGCTGCGCGCTTTCCGCGCGCTTTTTGCCTGTCTCCTGCTCTCGGCTTTTTTCGCGGGGGCGCATTTTCTGAAAAGCCCAGCTTCGCAGGATGCCGTCGTGACCTGGCATTCGGGGTTCGATTCCATCGCGCAATCCTTCGGTCAATTCTCCGATCCCACGCTGGTGCTGGCGGCGTTTGTAACCTTGTTTCTTATCGGTTGGATTCTGGCCGATGCGCGTTTCCGCACACGCTCGCTCTGGCTGCCGATGGGAATGCACGGCGGCTGGATTTTTACCAGCGGGCTGGTGAGCAAGCTAAC
>DAIOVO010000072.1:0-13503 GCA_036758965.1 Chthoniobacterales bacterium | reverse complement strand
GCACCAGATTCGATGTTCCATCCGCGCGAACAACGGAGGCCCGGATAAGCCCGATGGTCGCGACAGAAAAAAAATCGTGCTCATTTTTCCAATCCGGCCGGCCCGGGCGAAGGAGCGCTGCGCAAAACATGCGATCTTGCGTGAGCGCGTGCGCCAGCATTTCGCGATAGCGCGGCTCGAAAATGTAGAGCGGCAAAAGCGCGCGGGGGAAGAGCACTGCGCCTGGCAATGGCATGACTGGCGCTTCCTCGGGTAAAGTGGCGATTTCCATTTTGGAGGGAAGGTTCATAAAGGTTTCGCGCCCGCGCTGATTTTTTTTGCGTGAGATTTACGCCACTGGCGCAAGGTAAGTTGACCGCGATGGAAAGTGCGTCCGAGCGGCGCATAAACCAGGCACGACCCAAGCGCTGGAAATAGCTGGCGTGAAAGCGGACCATATTTTCCCGTCGCCAAAACCGCCAAACGCTGCGATTCCTTGTTGCTGGTAAGAAATTCGAGCAGGCGCAGAAAGTCTTCGATTCGCTCCGCGCGAGTGACGATTTTGAAAACGTCGGCGCCGGCTGCCATCGCAGTTTCCAGATGTCGGCGCAGCACGGAAAGCGTTGGAGTATGGAAAAGATCGTGCAGCGAACAAATGCGCCCAACGCCCGTGCGGCGCGCCTCTTCCCAAACGAGGCAGAGAGAGGCGAGCGAACGCAACTCCACATCCACCCACGCGGCCTGCGGCAAAAATTGCAGCAAAAGGTCCCGGCGCTGCGCAGCGGGAAGATTGCGCCGGCCGCCTTCGCGGGCGCGGCGCGCGGTCAGAATGATCGGGCGCGGCAAGTGAGCGAGATTTTCCTTTTGCAATTTGTCAAGATAATCGAGGCGCAGCTCGAAGAGATCGGGCGGCTGGCGCATGCGCCTGGCCATCGCCAGCTCTTTCGCTGAAGCAATAACGCCGACCGCCCGGGCGCCGGGAGTACCCTTGGTTCTCACAATCGCGTTCATACTCTAGAATAAGAGTGTTCCCGCCATGCTCGCCCGCAAACAAGAGTTAAAACTCAGTTGCAGCAGTTGATCGACGCGCTGCTCTGCGCCGTCTCTCTGTATCTTGCATACCGTTCTGCGCCTTTCTCGCGCCGCCTGGTTTGGGCTAACGCAAACGATTGAATCCATTTGAAAATTATCAATGGCTCTTCGTCGTCCTCATGCCTTTCGGCCAGATTCTGCTCGATTTGCAGGGCCTTTATCAATCGCCGCTCAACAAAACCGTCTGGCGTTTCTTTGTCAAAATCGTGCGCGCCATGATCGGCCTAAGCATCGTCGTGAGCGTTTGCGTCATTCCATCCCCGCAGTCCTCTTCGGCCTCGGTGCGAAATGAACTGTAGCGGCCGTCCGCCTTGCTCGAAGGCATTCGGAGTGCCGGGCGGCAGACCCGTCTAATGCGCGAAGCCGTTCGCGGCGGCTTGTAGCGGCCGTCCGTCCCCGGCGACAAAACCTCCGCCACAGAAAAACCTAACGAGATCTATGCACGGCCGAAAAGCCGCTCCACGTATTTTGCCAGCAAATCGAATTCCAGATTCACCCGCGCGCCTGCGCGAGCGTTCTTTAGATTCGTCCTACGATGGGTCTGCGGAATAATCCAAGTGGTGAAACTCTCCGCCGCCACTTCCGCAATCGTGAGACTGATCCCGTCGATTGCGATCGACCCTTTCGTAACCACATATCGAGAAAAATTTTCCGGCAAAGCGATTTCGAGACGGAAATCCGCACCCGATTCCTCGAAGGCGATCACGGCAGCGGTGCAATCGATGTGGCCTTGAACGAAATGTCCGCCGAGACGCGCGTCCGCCCGCAGCGCCCGCTCCAGGTTCACCGCATCATCACGCCGCAACGCGCCCAGATTTGTGCAGCGCAAAGTTTCTTCTAACAAATCGAAAGTGAGCTGATCTTCCCGGCAGGTCGCCACCGTCAGGCAGCAGCCGTTCACTGCCACGCTCTCGCCCACGCGCGCTTCCGCCGCGATGCCGGTTGCGGTCAACTGCAACTGTGTGCCATCCTCGCTCGCGCGAATCCAGCGCACGCGTCCAACTTCCTCGATCAAGCCGGTGAACATGAACGCACCATAGTGGGGCGAGTGTTCGTGCGCCGCAACATTCCATCGCCGAAATCCGACCGACCGCGTGATTTATCTACGTCTCGTTAGAACACGGCACGGCTGCGACCCTCGGCCGCTCCTTCGCGAAAGCATCGGCAATGCCGTTTTTTTTGCGCCCAAAAAAAGTTGAAAATATTTCTAGGCAGATGGCCCAACATCCGCTACAAGCAAAACCCAGAACCGTTTAGTGACAAATCCTCAACCTGGCCGTTCAAAATTTTTTCAAAAAAATGAAAAAATCTCTTGTCAGGGTGCGGATTCTTCATTAAAGCGGTGCCGAACCTAACCAAAACCCAATGGAGAAACACATGATTAAAGACATCGTCAGAGCTCTCGGATTCCGTCGCACCGCCCTCGTGGCCAGCGTCGCCCTCCCGCTAGTTGTGAGCTTTAGCGCCCTCGCGCAAACGCCCGGCCCATCGGCTGCGGCAGGCCCGTCGGCGGCACCCGCGCCTCAGATCGCTGGCGAAGCCAGTGCTGAACGCGTCATCGTTACCGGATCGAATATTCCAACAGCGGAAGAAGTGACGGCCTCACCGGTCGATACTCTCAACACGCAGGAGATCGCTCGTTCCGGCAGCCAGGACATTTTGACCGTGCTGCAAAAACGTAACCCGGACTTCACCTCCGGCGGCAACCTCGGCACGAGCAACGCGAATATCGCGTCTGGCAGCACCCTGGGTGGCACCGTTATTTCCATTCGCGGATTCCCGAGTCTTACTTTGTACGAAGGCCGGCGTATCGCCGATTCCGCGGCCATCTCCGCTGGCGGGGCGGCGTTTAGCGACGTCTCGATTTTCCCCGCCGCCCTTATCAGCCGCATCGAGGTATTGAAAGACGGCGCTTCGGCTCTCTACGGTTCGGAAGCGGTTGGTGGTGTCATTAACATTTTCACCAAGGATGACTTCCAGGGCGCTGAGGTCGGCTTCCGCTACGGAACGACGCTGGAAGGGGCCGTCGCCGAGCGCCGTGCCTACGTCATCGCCGGAGCCGGTAATGAGACCACTCAGATCATGGCTGCCATGCAGTATTATGAGATCGACCCTCTTTTTGAAAGACAGCGCGCTTATTCCAACCCTACTACGGGTGGAACGACTAACTTTGCAGGGTCGAACCGTAGCGCAGCTGCTGATCCATTGAACCCTCTCGACACTCGCAGCCCGAACGGCCGTTATTTGATCATTGGTGAAACCCCGGCGAATTTCCCGGGACCGATCGTCGCCAATTCGCCTTTCTCCCCCGGCGTGATTCCCCCCGTAGTCCCTGGGGCAATCCCGGTGGGAACTGGGTTCGAGGCGATTCCACAGTTCTATCGACCTGCGAGCACGGGAGAAGTGTTAAGCTTTAACCTGGCACTAAGGCCGACGAGTACCATCGATACCTCCCGCACCAACGTTGTGGCTTCGGTTGATCATCAGGTTTTCGGCAAGCAGTTGGAGTTGTTTGGAAATTTCCTCTATTCCAATGCTGACTACCAGAGCAGGCTTAACGCTCAACCACTCAGTAACGGCACTGGGGTTGTCATATTGGGGTCGCAGCGTGTAGATCCACTCACCGGTCTTATCGTCGCGGAAAACCGAGGTGCCCCGGCTCCTTTCAACCCTTTCCAGCTGTCGATCGATGGCAATACGCTTGCTGGACCTAATCGCCTGATCGTGACCAACCGCTACAACAGCTTTGACCGGCCGCCGCGAATCTTCGATAACACTAACAACTTCTACCGCTTCCTCGGTGGCGTTCGCTCGCAAATTACGCCGGACTGGACGTTCGAGGCGGCTGGCTACTACAGCAAATACGACATTAATTATGTCAATCGCAATCTATTCATCGCTAGCCAGTTAAACGCGATGATTGCCGGAACAGCACTTGATGCCCAGGGCGCCGCGATTCCGGCCCTTGACTTCTTTGCCGTCAACCCGATTGGCACCGACCCAGGGCAGGTCACGAAAGCTCAGTTTAACACCCTTTACGGCGCGAATCTTCGGTCGCTCAGCTCGTTCCAGAGAGTATTTGATGCCAAGTTGACTGGCTTCCCCTTCGAACTCCCAGGGGGTAAAATCGGTGTTTCCGTCGGTGCTGAATTCCGAGTGGAAGGTTTCAAAGTTATAGATTCGCCCGAAATCTTCGTCGGCTCCGTCCCGATCGGTAACATCGCCGTGGGGCGGGACATTTATTCGGCCTTTGCCGAGGTCAGAATTCCAATCGTTGGCGAATCGATGCACGTGCCGGGTGTTTACAACCTCGAGTTGACTCTCGCCGGGCGCTACGACCAATACCAAGGGGTGAGTGAAGACTCAAAGGTGCCGAAAGTGTCGCTGCGCTATCAGCCGATCAAGGACTTGACACTGCGTGCGACTTATTCCACCTCCTTCATTGCTCCGACCTTGTTCGAAACTCAAGGACCTCAAATCGCTGGTTTCTCGAACGGCATTACGATCAATAACAAGCCTCAAGATCAGGCTCAGGTGCTCGCGGGATCGAATCCTCTTCTGACGCCCGCGAAAGCGGAAACCTACACAGCTGGTCTCGTCTATAGTCCCAGCTTCCTGCCGGGTTTTGTTCTCACCGCGGATTACTTCCGCACGCTCGAGCAAAATGTTATCGGGGTGCTTGGCGGAAATCTGATTATTCAGGATACCAATAGCAAAGGGCCGGCGTCCCCGTATGCCTCTTTGGTGTCATTCAACAATTTCCCGGGCCGACCCGGAGCGCAGCCAGTGACTGCGCCCAATCAGTTGGATGGTAACCTCGCCTCGGTTTTTTATATCGATAACCTCCGCAACCTCGGCGTCAGTCGGGCAGAGGGTTTCGACTTAAGCGTGCATTACACCATTGACCTCAAGACCTTCGGGCAACTTGAGCTCGGTTGTCAGTCGATCATCTTCAACACCTATGACGCGAAGACATTGCCGTTCCACAGTCAATACTACAACGTTTTGGGCCTGACGGCGGAGGAAGGTCTCGGCACCACACCACAATATAGGATTACCGGCACCGGGGAATACCGGTGGCAGGGATTCACCGCTTCGCTCATCGTCAACTACATTCCAAAAGTTATAAATGCGGTCGGTCAAGATCCAGAGTTTGGAGACCAGAGCACCTTCCCGGTAGTTCAGGACTACATTGTGTTTGATGGCCGCCTCTCTTACACTTTTGTCCGCACGGGCGAAGTCGCGACGGCCGCAGCCGTTGATACCAAGGATTCCAAGAGCATGCGTGACGGCAAGGCTGGCCCGGCCCCCGTCGCTGGCACAACTCTAAGCGTGCTGGATCGAATATTGAACGGAACGACCCTGGCCGTGGGATGCAACAACATCTTCGACCGCACCCCGCCGTTCGTCGAAGGAGCGAACAGCCAGACCGACCTCTCGGTTTACGATCCATTCGGTCGCTTCCTCTACTTCGAAATCGCGAAGAAGTTCTAAGTTAACTTCCTGAATTAGGTTATTCGCAGCGGCCGAGACGAAAGTCTCGGCCGCTGTTGTTTTGGGGGGCCACAGGTTTGTGTTCCTTCGCTAACAAATCCGGGACCGGGCAATCACCGCGCTCGCTTCAGTTTCATTTTGTAGCGATGTCGCTGTGTCGGCGTAATGCGCCCAAGGAAGGGTCCGTTCCCGCCTGGCCTGTTTCTGCCCCAAAAGAAATCCCCCTCTCCAATTCGGTGACGATTCGTGAATTGACGTCTCAGCAGAAGCGGCGCACCATCACCAACAAATGAAAAGGATTAGTATCGCAATCTTCGTAATTGTTGCTGCAGGCCACTTCGCTTTCGGCGCAGAACCGCCGTTCCCGGGCCTGAAAAGCGTAATGGACCCGGAGACCTACGCCCGTACCGGCGTGAAAGATCTTTCCCCCGAGCAGCGCACAGCGCTGGACGCTTTTATCCGCGATTACGTTGCGGGTAAACAGAAGGAAGCCGCTGAGGTCGCTGCGACTGAGGCCGTTAATCGAGCCGTGAAAGAACGAAAGGTTCAGCCGCCCGCAGTCATCGAAAGCTCGATTGTAGGAACATTCAGCGGCTACGGCGTTCGGACACTGTTTCATCTCGCGAATGGAGAGATATGGAAACCGACCGGTGGCGACGTCCAGCCGCATTCACCGATCGATAATCCTCGCGTCGTCCTTTACCGGGATGTTTTTGGCTACAAAATGTTCGTCGAAGGCGACGGAATTATCCGAGTTAAAAAGGTTAACTGATTTACGGTTCCGCCGATTTGCAGTTGCAGCCGCGCGATTGTCGGCCGCGGCCGTTTGTGCCAATAGCTTCGGCCTTCCTCCGTGACAAAATCGCAAGATAAAACTTGTCAAGCCGAAATTCCGAGGGATTATATAGATATGAAAACTACACCGTTGGTTTTGAAGTGTGTCGCCACCGTGGTTGGCGCAGGCTTGCTTGCGGTTCCAAGTCTAAAGGCAAATACCAAGACCGCTGCTGATAATAAAGCCGTCGTTGGCACTCAGATGCAACGTCCGGCTCCCGTTCAGCGTATTGTCCTGGTGCAGACGACGGGCAGCCTCATCCCACAGCGCGTCGTAATAAGCGGCAATCAGGTCAATAGCGCCTCGCCCTTATTCGTGCTGCAAAGCCGCGACCTGCTGCGCACCGGCGCCACAGACGTTGCCGGCATGCTGAGGACTGATCCCAGCATCTTCGTCGGAAGAGGACGTCACTAGGTAGGGTTAGATAAATCCGCGGCCGCTTTTCGAGAGCGGCCGCGAAAGAAAGTATTTTTGCCGCACTGGGCTCCTCCCAGCGCGTGATCGGTCACTTGCGCTGCCGGTAATTTGACTTACTGTGTTTGTATGAAAACACGTGTTTTTGTTGCGGTTGTCGCGTCGTTGTCCATCTTTGGTGGCTCCGTGTATGCGCAGCCGAATGAACGGCAGCGCCAAACAAAAAGGGCCCAAGCCGACGATCAGTACGAGTACGTTCTTGTGACCGGCTCGTTGATCCCCCGGAAAGTAAAAGTGCTTAAGCACGGGACGAACACCCCTGATGCGGTATCAGTCTACGACCAGCATGATATACGAAATAGCGGTCGAGCGACCACCGGCCAGGCACTGACGACGCTCGATCCTTCTCTCTCCATGCGGAGACATTAAGTAGTAGTTTCGAGCGCTATTGCGGTAACGATTACCTTTGGCTCGGCCAAGGGAACGACTCGCCGTTGCTGCCGTAGCGGTACATTTTTCGGTCCGCGAGAGCGGTTGGCTTTGGATAGATCTCTCTCGCGTGTTGGCTTCCTTGGGGCATCCCGCGGGCAACGCACATTTTGGAGTTCCCCGAAATGTTCGGGTTTGGAAATTGTTCGTGGGCGACACGGACGGACTCCCAACCCTGTTCCCGAGATACCCGCGTCCTGTGCGGTCGGGCCCTCCAGTTGCAATTGTAGTCGCTCCGTTGTGACTACGCCGCTCCGTCGGCGTTTAACCGGGACGACCGACGTTCGAGGCAACCGCGCCGCAAAAACATTTCTGGTGGCGCCACCGGATACTTGCATCGGGTCGAATCGGCTTTGCCGCGCGAGGAGCAGGCTGGCCTTCCGCTCAGGATAACGGTGAACGTTCTGAGCTTGTCAACGGTGTCGCACGTCACTCCGCAACGCGGAAGGCAACAAATGAAGGAACCGGGCGGAGGGGGTCCAAAATCTGGCACAGGCGCTGCTGATAGTAACCATAGTAAATATGGTTATTATCGTAATTTCGCCCTTCGCTCCCAAGCGGATCCTCGCTCTTCTCTTTGCTATCCTTACTCTCTCCGCCCTAAGGTGTTTCGCTGATTCCTCTTTTCTTTCGGTTAGCGCCACTCCATATGACCACCAGATGTCTCGCATCCAACCGGTGCTGATATCGGGTGTTACCGCACAAACAAAAACGGTTTCACTCGAGACCGTTAATCGCTGGATGAGCGATCTACGCGGCATTCCCTATGGTTATTCGCTCGAATGGAAAACGCCCCAGGAAGTGGCGCACGGCTCCTACGCCGATTGCAAGGGCAAAGCGGTAGCGCTGTATCGCGAAATGCGTGCGCGCGGGGCGAGCAATTTGCGCCTCATCGTCGGCCGACGCACCCCCGCCAGCAAGGCCACCCACGCCTGGCTGGAATGGAAAAATCAATCCATCACCTACGTGTTGGACCCGACTTGGAACTGGTCGGCTTGTCCGGCAAATAAAGTTGCCGATGCGTCCTACGTTCCCTACTATGCCTACAGCGGCGCGCGCAAATTCCGTGCTCTCACGCAAACGTCGCTCTACGCGCGCTTGTAAGATTTGAGCCCTCCAGTACTGCAGGAATTGCCTGGTGGCAGAATAATCGACCTGCTCGGGGCCATTGTGTTTTCGAATTACTATTAGTTCTTGCGATTTTGGTTCTCCAGGCTGAAGCCAGATCGTCGCGCTGCTCGCGCGCATGATTTTAGCTAACGAGTCATAGATTCTGGCGGTCGGGATATATTGGCCGATTGTAAGGATGGTCATGATAACGATCTAGTTCCCTGTATCACATGGATCTAGGCACGTGACGAACGTTTCCCGGGGAGCGTACGAGCCTCGCGTGCAATGCCAGTCCGGTCCGGACTTTTGGCGCCCCGCCAAAACGAACTTTCTGGACGTATCCCTTGAGTTACGGAGGAAGAAAAGTTCGCGACGGCGGGGCGCTCCCCGGACCGGATTTCAGGTCTCGTATACAGGCCACTATAGCCACTGCCTTGGGCAAAGCGGCGGAAGACCGCCGCGCTTCGCAACGCAAGTTTCCTTCCGGCGTGGCCGCCGCGGTAGCAGTGCACCATCTTGTGACGCGTTTCCTGGGTCGCATCCGGCAATCATTTTTTGGCAGACAAAGTTTTTGTCTTGCCAAAAAAGTGAGTTTTTAATAGCCTTCCTATTGCAGTTATGGAAATTATCCGAGCCTTCCAGCACCCTTTTCTTTGTTCAGCCGCCCTGTGCGCTGCAGTTTGCAGCGCCTCAGCGGATGCGTTCGCAGCGGATCTGACCTTACAAAAGGTGCCCGCTCTCACCGTCGAGCAGGCGCCCCAATACCCGCAGAATCTGGCCAGGGTCGAGCTGGGTGCACGCCTCGAAACGACGCCCGCCTCCACTCAAGCCAACGCACTTCTCGCCAGCGATCCGGTTGCGGGTTTTCCGCTGGAAAATGGCAACATCGCTCTTTTGCTTTCGCTCCCCAAAATCGAAAATGTGGAATCGCTCGGCTTCTACAATTCCGGCGCTCAAGGCAACGTCACCGTTTTTGTTTCGAGCGCGAAATTGCCGGCGGATAGCCCGCAATGGAAAAAAATCGGACAGCAGGATTTGAGCGACGGCTCGTTTCTGAGCAAGCTCGGCCCTAGCGAAGCGAAATATGTTCGCCTCGTCTTTAATGCGACGCAGCCGGGCCGAATTTCGTCGCTCGGCGTTTACTCGCCCTCGGCGCTCTCTGATTTCACCATGCCTCGCCCACGTCAGCCATTAACGAACGACGGAGTCGCATCAGTTGCTTATAACGTGACCGACTTGCACGCGAAATCGCGCGCTCTCTACGTCAGCTCCGGCGCCGACATCAAGGCGGCCAACAACATGATCGATGATCAACCGGCGACTTCTTATGATTTCTCGGCCGACGACGCAGCCCCGACCGTGATCATCGATCTTGGACGTCCGCTGCCGCTGCGGCGTGTCACGGCAATTTTTTCGCCCCGTCCCGGCAAAATGAGTTTTTATTTGCTCAACGCGTTGCCTTCTCTGGGACACGATGCGCATGCGCCAGAGGCTTCTCCGGCGCCCAACGGCGCCGTCATCGAAGGAACGCCTGCAGCCGACGCGCCGCAGGTTTTGCGGATCGACGATAGCGCTCTGGCCGCGCTTAAAAATGTCGCCACGGCGGATGACAATGGCAGCGGTCGCGTCGCGGTCGATTTCCCCGAGGCGACGGGCCGATATCTGATGGTGCAATGGTCGTCGTCGGTCGCAGTGGGCAGATTCGCGGTTTTTGAAGTTGCGGCTTTTGGCGGACCCAACGCCGGTCTGCTCATCGCATCCAATAATCATGTTTGGCGCAATGGCCGCGGGACATCTGATTTTAAAAACGTTCGCTCGCGCGACGGCAAGGATTTCAGTAAAGACATGAGCAAAGACCTGAGTAAGGAATCGCCGGCCGAAGGTCCCGCGGAAGCACAACCACCGGGAGAAGGTCCGCCGCCGGGATTACCGCAGCCGCCTCCTTTCGTTTTTATTCCGCAAATCGTTCCGACAAGCCCGTAGAACCGCGTTGGTTCCGGCGTCTCGTCTGATTTTTCACAGCGCGTCGCGCAAAATCCCGAAGAGCTGAGTGCTCTCGAGCGTCCCGCGTACCCGCTCCATCCGCAATCCAGCCGCGCTCGCGATTGGATCGTCCACCGTGTTTAATGCCGCTGCCGCCGCCACCGCCGCTGGCTCGGGATTTTTCGTCGCCGCGGTGGCATCTGAATTTTTTTCTCCGTTCGGACCAGTAGCCCAGGTAATCCACGGCTCACCGAGCGAATTCAGCCCCAGGATTGCAACACCACTATCGTAGCGAAAGGGAAAACCGTTCACGCTCATCCCGCCGATGCCGGCGTCGCCCGTCACTAAAATGGCGGAATTCCGTCCGGCATACTCGCGCGCTACCTGGATGGCGTGGTCGAGTTCGGCTGTCTGCCGCAGCGTGCGCTCGCCCTGATTCTGGAACGCAGCCGTCGCCATCAGTCGCGCGTCCACCACCAAAACATAGCCGCGCCGATTTTGCTGCAGTAATTCGATCGCGCGCCGCACCATGTCGCCAAGGGAAGGCTTGTCGCTCGTGCCGGCGGCGATTTCATCGGCAAACGGCAAATCGTCGTTCGCGAAAAGTCCCAAGACGCGCGGATGCTGCCAGAGAGAGATTTCCTCCAGCTCGCTCGAATTTTTGATTACCTGCATTTTTATTCCCTTCTCCACGGAGGCAAAATCCGCCGCGCCACCGCCCAGGGCCACGTCGATCGTTTCAGATCTTGTTAGAGCTGCGGCAAACTTGCCTTGTTGTTTTGTGCTGGCGGCGTGCGTGTAAAACGCCGCCACTGCCGGATTGGTCAGCGCCCCGTCCGACACGATTCCCGTTGCCCGCCCGGCTTCGTGCGCTATTTCCAGAATGGTTTTTCGCGGGGCTCCCGTCTGGTCGAGTGAGATGCTGCCGTTCTTCGCCCGCGCGCCGGTGGCAATTGCGGAAGCCGCCGCGCCCGCATCCGGCACCGCAAAATCGGCCGAGTAATTTCGCAGCCGCGCCGAAAATTCCAATCTATCAATCGTTAGCGGATTGTCTGCACCCCCGCGATAAACGCGAGTGGCGGCAACGCGCTGAGAGGTTAAACCCTCGCCGATGAAAAGAATAATTCCGAACGGCTTTTGCACCACCCAATTTCGGAAATAGAGAATGCCCAGCCCGACAAATCCCGCCAGGCAGAGCAGCGCCAGAAATTGGTTCCGCCACTTCATCGGCGTGATGTGAATGAGCCATCCCTGCCTTGTCAACGAAAGAACGGCTTGTCTCGCCCAGACGCGTCGGCAGATTGCGCCGGAAATGAGCGGCCCGGTGATGTTGATGATTCGCGACGGTTGGGGAATCAATCCTGTCGGTCGCGCCGGTGCGGAAAAAAATGGCGACGCCACTCTTCTCGCGCGCACGCCGTTTCACGATCGACTCTATGCGGAATACCGGGGTGGCAAATTAAGCGCGAGCGGCGGCGACGTCGGCCTGCCCGATGGACAAATGGGTAACTCGGAAGTTGGCCATCTCAATCTCGGCGCTGGCCGAATCGTTTATCAGGATTTAACGCGCATCAACAAGGCGATTGCCGATGGCGAACTGAAGAACAATTCGGTCCTGCAATTGCTCTTCACCCAAACCCGCGGCCATCGTTTGCATCTGCTTGGCTTGTTGTCTCAAGGCGGTGTGCACAGCCATTACGAGCATCTTTTGGTGGTGGCTGCGGCTGCTCATGCCGCGGGCGTGAAAGAAATTTTTGTCCACGGCTTTACCGACGGCCGCGACGCTTCGCCCACGGGCAGCGCGGCAATTCTGGAAAAATGCCAGAGCGCTCTCGCTCAAAGCGGAGCGAAAATCGTGACCGTCATCGGACGGTATTTTGCGATGGACCGCGACCGGCGCTGGGATCGCACCAGGAAAGCCTGGGACGCAATCGTTCTCGGCAAAGGCGAAGTGATTCAAACCACCCCGGCGGAGGCTCTCCGTGCAAAATATGCCGCTGGCACGACGGATGAATTTATGCCGGCGTTGATTTTCTCGCACGCCAACGAACAGCGGGTGCGCGATGGCGACGGCGTTCTGTTTTGCAATTTCCGTGCCGACCGTGCGCGACAGCTTTCGCAGGCGTTTTTGCTCGAAAAATTCGACGGCTTCGATCGCACCGTCTGGCCGCGCGTAAACTACGTCACCTTCACTCAATACGACGTCACTTATCCTTCGCCCTCCATTTTCGCGCCGGAAAATCTTGTTCATATTCTGAGCGAAGTCGTCAGCGCAGCTAACAAGACGCAGTTGCGCATTGCCGAAACAGAGAAGTATCCGCACGTCACCTATTTTTTCAACGGCGGCATCGAGCGCGCTTTTGCGAAGGAAGATCGCAAGATCGTGCCGTCGCCAAAAGTCGCGACCTACGATTTGCAGCCGGAAATGAGCGCGGCGCAGGTGACCGATGAAGTTTGCGCGCGCATGGCGAATTACGATCTCATTATTTTGAATTTCGCAAATCCCGACATGGTCGGCCACACCGGTGTCGTGCCGGCCGCGGTGAAAGCGGTTGAGACGGTTGATGCCTGCGTCGCGCGCATCATTCCAAAATTATTGTCGCTCGGTGGCAAGGCACTCATCACCGCGGATCACGGCAATTGCGAGCTGATGCGCAATCCCGACGGCTCGCCCAACACCGCGCACACCACCAATCTCGTGCAACTGGTTTACGTCGCTGATGACGCCGCGAAATTTACTCTGCGCGACGGCATTCTCGCCGACGTCGCGCCGACGCTGCTCTTTTTGCTCGGCCTTCCGCAGCCACCGGAAATGACTGGAAAAAATTTGCTCGTGCCGAAATAGCGCGACGCGCTGCCGTCATCCCGCTTTGCTTCGCTCGGGATGACAATCGGTGAAATCGCGCGCGCTTTCGATTTCCTCCGCCGTAATCGCCAGCTCGCGATTGAGCGCGCGTGTCGCCGCCGCTGCCACTCGCCGCAAAAAGCGCACCCTGTTTGCATCGTTAGCGTCGTGCCATTCCGGTTTGCGCACGAGATCGAGTTCGCCGCCACGTTCCACCAGCACGCCCCAACCGCCGGGAAGCTCAAACGCCATTTCGCGTAGC
>DAIOVO010000071.1:1691-14138 GCA_036758965.1 Chthoniobacterales bacterium | reverse complement strand
CCCATCCGCCGCCTTCTGGGTTGGACGACTTTCCGGTGGCCGTTTTCCTCAACCACGCCTCCTGGTGGGACCCGCTCATCGGTCTTTACCTGGCAAACACCTTTTTTCCGGCGCGCGTCGTCTTCGCGCCGATTGATGCTCAGGCTTTGACGCGCTACCGGTTCCTAACAAAATGTGGATTTTTCCCGGTCGAGTCGACGAGCACGCGTTCCGCCGCGGAATTTCTTTCCACTTCCAGCGCAATTTTAAGCTCGCCCTCGCGCATGCTTTGGTTAACACCGCAGGCGCGGTTCTTCGATGTCCGCATGCGACCACTGCATTTTCAGCCTGGTCTGGCGTATCTGGCCGCGCGCGCCAATGACACACTTTTTCTCCCGCTTGCGCTCGAATACACTTTTTGGGAGGAACGTTTGCCAGAGGTATTGTTAGGTTGGGGCGAACCGGTTCCAAGCGAGCGCGCGGTGGAGTTTGGCGGTTCCACGGAACGCACAGCGATTTTTGAGCACGCGCTCCAAAATGTGCAGGATGCGGTGGCGGGAGCAGCGCAGCGACGGCTGGCCGGTGAATGGCAAGTGTTGTTGCGTGGGCGCGCGGGAACAAACCTATTTTACGATGGATGGCGGCGTCTTCGCGCGCGCTTCCGAAACGAATCGTTCAACCCCGCACATTCAAAGTTGTGACGATCCTCGCATTGCTCGCTTTCTTCGCCGCCGCGCTTCCGGCGTTTTTGTTCCTGCGCAATCTGTCTCTCTATTCCCGCCCGCGAAAACCGGATTCGACCCCCGTATCGATTTTAATCCCGGCGCGCAATGAAGAGGACACAATTGAAGCGACCGTGCGCGCCGCCCTGACGAATCGCGCTGCCGAGGTCGTCGTGCTCGACGATCACTCGACCGATCGCACGGGTGAAATCGTTTCCCGTCTCGCCGCCGGCGAATCGTGCTTACGTCTTGTTAGAGGAAAGATTTTATCGCCCGGTTGGACGGGAAAAAATTTTGCCTGTGCCCAGTTGGCCGAAGTCGCGTCAGCGCCGCTGCTGCTCTTCCTCGATGCGGATGTGCGATTGGTTCCCGACGCCGCCGCCCGAATGGCGGCCGCCTTGCACGATGCCGGTGCGGATTTCATCAGCGGCGTACCGCGCCAGGAAACAATTACTTTTTCGGAGATTCTTCTCCTGCCGCTGATCCAGTTTGTTCTGCTCTCGTTTCTGCCGCTCGCCCGGATGCGTCGCTCGCTCCACCCCAGGTATGCGACCGGCTGCGGTCAGTTGATTATGGTAAAGGTCAGCGCTTATCAACAAAGCAACGGTCACGCCGGCATTCGTGGTTGCCTGCACGATGGTCTGGTGCTGCCGAAACAATTTCGCGCCGCCGGTTTTCGCACCGATCTGGTGGATACAACCGAACTTGCCACTTGCCGCATGTATCGCAGCAACCTGGCAGTCTGGCGTGGTCTGGCGAAGAACACACATGCAGGATTAGGCGCGCCCGCTCGCATCGTTCCCTTTACCATGCTCCTAATTGTGGGGCAGGTCTTGCCTTTCGTGTTGCCAGGTCTCGTTAGTCCGGGATCCATCGCATTTTGGCTAGCGATCGTGGCTGCCCTCCTCGTTCTATCAGTAAGGTTAGTCGCCGCGCGCCGGTTCCGACAGCCTCTTTCGAGCGCGTTGCTCCATCCATTGGCAATTCTCAGCCTACTGCTCATCCAATGGAGCGGCCTCATCCGTTACCTTCGGAATTCACCCAGCCGATGGAAAGGCCGTTCCTATCCGCCAGTTGTAGCGGAAGCGAAAATCGGATAGAAACTGTTTTCAGTCGAATCATAGTCTGAGCACCGCAAGGGTGGTTCTGGGTAGCGCATGCGTCTCGCGTGTTGGCGACTCGCGAAAGCTTTCGGAGTCGCGGACTTTCGAATGTTCCCGACCGTTTCGCTAAAGCCTGTTTCTATGGGACGGAGCCGTAACGCAGACGCGAAGCGGCGAGGCCGGGCTTTCCAACCAGCATGCGAGACGCGTGCGCTACCCTCTGCTTTGTGTTCTCTGCACCATCGCTACCGCGCCGATTAAAACCAGCCCGGCTAGCACCTGGTGTGGCCGAAGGGCCGCATGAAAAAATCCCCAGGTAATGCAGACCGCCGCCAGCGTCTGCATCATTTCGAAGTAACCGGCAGTGGAAGCGCGTGTTAGTCGAAGACCTTCGAAGTAGAGCAGCAATGGGATCGCTCCCGAAATAGAAGCTAGTAAGAGCAGGAAGCTAATCGCGAGGCCTGGATGCGTCTGCGCCGCTACCGGCCAAAGCATTGCTGGTTGTAACTTACCTTGAATTATTAAGATGGCAGTCATGCAGACCAGACCCACCACTACGCGCATGGCCGCGGCCAGCGGCAGCGACATTCCCGTCATCACACCGCGACCAGCCACCGTTGAAAGCCCCCAAAACAAGGCACAAATCAGGGCGTAGCCAGTCCCCAGGTCCAGTCCCGCTTTCTCGAATGAAACTCCGATTGCTGATGGGTATTCCACCGAAAGAAAAACTCCCGCCAAAATAGCTATGCTTCCGTAAAGAAAGAAACGCGGCGTCAGCCGATCATGGAAGAGTAGAAATGCGCCCAGAGTTGAAATGAGTGGCTGAACATTAAGCACCACATTTACCACCGTTGGATTTCCGTTCTTGAGTGCGAGAGTAAAAAAGATCGTTCCCACTGCCGAGCCAGCGAAGCCGGAAAATATCAAGTAACCCCAGGTACGGCCATCGACCTTCGGCAAGTCTGCCATTCGCCGCCAGAGCAGCGGCAGAAACATGAGCATGATGAGCACATGCTCCCAAAAGACAATCACGGAAGCATCAAAGATATTGTTAAGCGGAATCCGCCAGGCGCTCTCCGTTCCCCATAGCGCCGCCCCCAGCCCAACCAGCCATGGACCATAATGAGGGCGCTTGTTCACCGATACGGTCTTATGCCGCCGAAGGGCTTGCCGTCAAATTAGAACGAGGGCACGTCTCTTTCGGAGGGGCAGAAAAATTACTGTCCAAAATCTTTTTCCACGGCTAAGTAAGCCCACGCCAACCATGAAAGCCTCTTATCTCGCCCCCATCATCCTTGCTGCTTTTACTTCTACCCTCGTGGCCGGGACTTCCCCTCAGGTCTCACCCGATTCCTGGCCGCTGGAACGTGGCACGTTTTCTCTGGAAATAATGGGGGGCGCCTACGATTCCTTTGGCGGCCGGCGGATTGGTTATACCTTGAGCGATACTCAACTCCGGCTTGGCTATATGCTGAACACGCCCACCAGCACCCGGTGGTGGGGCGGCAACTATGAGCTACTCGCGGCCGTTGGTGGCGGCGCGGTTTTTGACGGGCCGGGCGACGGTTATGGCACGTTCATCGTCCATCTGCGCTACAACTTTGCCCGTCGCGGTGCACGTTTAATCCCGTATCTTCAAACCGGCCTCGGCTTCTTCGTCTCGGATATCGCGCGAAGCCGCGCCCAGGCGGATATCGGCCGCACGGTCGAGTTCGATATTCAGGACGAAGCTGGGCTGCGCTATTTACTCAGCTCGCACTGGTCGCTTCAGGCCGAGGTGAGCTATCGGCATGTTTCTAACGCCGGCACCGCCGATCGTAACGTCGGCATCAACGCCGTCGGCGCCCTCCTCGGATTAAGCCGTTCTTTTTAAGATAAGTGGCCCTCTAATTGTCGTTAGGTCTTTTGTGATTCGATTGCCTCTCGTTGCGGCAGCGCTTGCGATCGTTTGGTATTGTCTCTTTCGCATGAGCAAGCGCAAACTTAGTGCGAGTCGCTTTAGTGGTTGGCGCCGCCATCTTGGCGTTGCCGCTAAGTCTATTGTTCGTGCGATGGGGCTACGAGCTTTACCTGCGCGCCCGCGCCAGTCGCCTCGAAGCACGCATCGAAAGCTACCACGCGCGCCACGGCAAATATCCGGTTTCACTCGCGGACATTGAAGGCGCCTCGATTAATGGTCCGATCTACTATGAGCGCGACTGGGATTCCCCATCGGTTTATTACCTTTGGTTCGGCACCGGCATGGGAACTGTATCGCATTACAACTCAAAAACACACACCTGGGATGGGCCGCAATAGAGTAACCACGCGGCGTCGCTCAGTTCGTTCTCGTTAACCCGTTAAGGTGACGGGGTCGGACTCGGCGATTCCGTCCGGTTAAGGCGGAGAGAAGAAGGCGGCTTCGTCAGCGAGTTCAATGAATCGTTAGGCGCGGGCGAAGCGGATGGTGTTGATGCTAGTTGCGGCGCAGGCGTAGCAATCGGTTTTCGCTCCGGTGTGGGTGCCACCAATTTCTTTTCGGACGTGGGAGCCGTTGGCCCGGGAGTTTGCTCCTTGTTCGTGGCGCTCGGTCTGGCGGTTGACTGCGGCGACGTCGTAGTTTTTTCGCGCCGGGTTTTCCCAGCTGGCGAAGGGCCGGACGACCAGCCAGGCGCCTGCCTGCCATTAACATAGTCGCCGTGGAAAGTCTTGCCGTCGGCGGTTACTTGCGTTACCAAGCCCTCGAATTTTCCCCGGACCATGTTGCCGGTATAGTTATCCGATTTTTTGAAGTCCTTGTATCTGGGAATTTCGGAGCCGGTGGTGAAAAGTTTGCCTGAAACATACCAGGTGACCGTTCCGGGCCCGGTTGCGTACCCGTCCGCATCGGTCCCGCCGGACCAGGTTACGGTTTCGTTTGGGGCGGGTGAATTATTCCACACCCGTGTTTTCCTATCTCGGGTGCGACTATAATTGGGCGCGGCAAGACTGCTGGCCAATGAAAGAAGGACGATACTACAAATCCCAAGCGTGACTCTCATCTATAACAAGTCGAACTTAACGCAAAACAGTAACGTTCTGCAATAAGAATACTAGCAAACTATTTAACGTGGATTCGACGCGATTACTTAGCCCCGCCAAAAGCGCCGCCTAGTTTTTCCTTGAGCATGTCGCCTGATTGTCCCGCGACACCACTCACGTCGCCGGCCAACACTGCATCCACCTGGCTGGCGACGGGCGCCGGCAGTTTGGACTTCACGAAATCAATCGCGGCCTGGGCAGCTTTCTGCGCCTGCTCCTGGCTGATCCCCGTCTTTTGCACAATAATGTTTATGAGCTCGTTCATAAAGCTTTCTAGCGCGCACACGCCTGCTGGCAACTACTATCTTCCGGCCGGGTTAATTCGATGGCCGATCGCACGCGCTGTAGTGGTCTGGGTGCGGCAAGGTCCTTTCCGGGTAGCGCGCCCGCCGCGGCGGGCGCGCTACCCGGAGTTCTCCTTCGCCTGGCCCGTGCGAGTATGTGACAAAGATCCTTCTAGGTTTTTAATCGGAAACGATCCATCAATTCCTGGCGGATCTCCATCGCCAATTCGGGTGCGAGGCGGCTGAGCATTTTTTCGCGCTGTGCCGGGTCCATCGCCGCCAAATTGCGAACCAGCTTGTGCCGCGTTTTCCATTTGCCGTAACGACTGGCGCCCACCCCCGCGGCAAGTAAAGCGGAAATTGACCAGACAACAATGTCAGTAGTCGATGGAATAGTAAGTTAGATAGCGATTTCCAAACCTAATTCCACCACTTGTCGTGGCGGAATATGAAAGAATTCAATGGCATGAGCCGTGTTACGCAAGAGAAATGCAAAAATTGCTCGCCGCCACCTCACCATGCCTGGATTGCGCTCCTGACCGCGGACAACTCCGTGCGCGACAAAGTAGGTGATTTCATCGACTTTGATTTTCTCACCTCCAATTTCTAACTCTCGCAAAACCGCCGGCACATCCGGCAAATCAAGAAAGCCGAACTTCATTTTCACCCGAAAAAGATCGTGCGGCAGTTTTTCGCATTGCGCACGTTCCTCTGACGGAAGGTGCGGCAGATCAGCCGTGGTAACGTGTAAAATGATGACTCGCTCGGTGAGGGAGTGACTATGCTTCATGTAGTGCATCAACACCGGCGGCGCGCCGCGTGACCGCTGGGTAAGAAAAACGGAAATGCCCGGGACGCGTTGCGGCTTTTTGTTTCCGATCGCGCCCAGCACGTCCTCGAACGACTCGGTGGTGGCGAGCAGTCGCTGATGAAGCAAGGTGTGTCCTCGTTTCCAGGTGGTCATGATCAAAAAGATAATTGCGCCAATTAGAATGGGAAACCAGCCGCCGTCGAGAAACTTGAGCAAGTTCGCGCTGAAGAAGCTAAGATCGATGGCAAGCAGGATGACGGTAATGAGTAAGACGACGAAGTAATTCCATTTCCAAATCTGACGCGCGATACTTGTAAGTAGAATGGTCGTAATAATCATGGTCGCACTAACGGCGACGCCGTAGGCTCCAGCTAATCGATCCGAGCTGGGAAGAAACAGAACCAGACTGACGCAGGCCAACATAAGTAGCCAGTTAATTAGAGGAACATAAATCTGGCCTATCTCGGCCGCTGAAGTCTGAAGGATGCGCACACGAGGGAATTCCTCCATCAATACCGCCTGCCGGGTAAGCGAAAAAATTCCCGAGATAATGGCTTGCGAGGCAATGACGGCGGCAAACGTGGCTAAGATAACAAGTGGGTAGAGGGCCCAGCCAGGGGCAAGATCAAAGAAGGGATGGTTCACGTGTGCCCCGCGAGCTAGTATCAACGCTCCTTGGCCGAAGTAGTTTAGAAGCAGTGCCGGCAGGACGACGAAAAACCAGGCCGCGCGAATAGGACCGGCGCCGAAGTGACCAAGGTCTGCGTAAAGAGCTTCGCCTCCTGTTACGACCAGAAAAACCGCGCCTAGAATGACGAAGCCGATCCAACCGTTGTGGAATAGAAAAGCCACTGCGTAGGCGGGATTGAACCCAGCCAGGACCGCTGGCTTCTGCCAGATTGCCACCAGACCGAGCAACGCGATGACTACGAACCAGATCAGCATAATCGGGCCCAGGACCAGTCCGAGCTTGCCACTGCCAAGCCTTTGGAAAAGAAACAGCAAAACTAGAATGGCGATGGCGATTGGAACGATGAAGGGTTTAAATATCGGCGTCGCGACTGCTAATCCTTCGACGGCACTAAGGACGGAAATAGCCGGGGTAATAATGCCATCGCCGTAAAGCAAGGCCGCGCCGAAAATTCCCAGAGCGCTAAACCAGAAACGTTGCCCGACGCGGCGATTGAACAAAGCGAGCAGGGCAAGAATGCCGCCTTCTCCTTTGTTGTCGGCCGCCATCACATAAAACAGATACTTGATCGAGATGATGATCAGCAGCGACCAGGTGATGAGAGAAAGAATGCCCAGCACATTCGGCGGAGCAGGAGCGAGTTGCGGGTTGGAGTTACGAAAGCATTGCCGGATGGCGTAGAGCGGGCTAGTGCCGATGTCGCCGAAGACAACTCCCAGAGTAGTAAGACAAAAAAGAGCGAAAAGAGCAGGCGGCTTCTTCTCTCTAATTGCGGCGCTGCGGGCGGAACGCTCGGCTGGGAGCGCAGCCACCGGTTCTTTATTGTCGTCAACGGCCTGCTGCGCCGTCGGCCGCTGTTTCGTGCGTTTCTTCATTTGTCCCGCCACATCGAGTAATTTTTTCTTGCTCGGGGTGACGCGCTTGCGTGCCGGTCAGTTACACTGTTTCACTTCTTAATCCAACTTACTCGCCCGGTATCGAGACTATAGAAGCCTTCTACTACTCTGACATCTCCGAGATTGCGCAAGATTGTATCCTGACTAATCATGCTGGCCACACGGGAAGCATTCTCCTCCGTCGAGTTAATAAGTAAGTCTCCGGGTTTACTTCGAGAGCTTTCGACGGCGGGACGAATGGCCTGGACAATTTTATCGACGTGACCAGGCGCGCTATCACTCGAAATCGCCGCCTGGACGGCACCGCAGCGCTGATGGCTAAGGACAACGACCAGTCGTGTCCCCAGATGTTCGACTGCATATTCAATGCTGCCAAGAGCGTAGCCATCGACCAGATTGCCGGCGGTCCGGACGACGAAAAGCTCGCCAATATTTTGGTCGAAAATAATTTCGGGCGCGGTGCGAGAATCGGCGCAGCCGACGATAATCGCGATGGGGTTCTGAGAAGTAACGGTGGCGGCGCGACGCTCGGCGGTAGGTTTGGCGGCGCTCTCCGCATGCTTCGCGAAACGCTCGTTGCCGGCCTGGAGGCGCGCGAGAGCTTCGTCTGCCGTCACCGAAACAGGATGATCGGCGGCCAATGAAAAGGCGAGAAATAAAAAAAGCGGAGATAAAGTCAGGGTTGTTCGGGCTAGTCGTGACATAAAGTTAAAGGATAGGTGACAAGATAGGCCAGGCAAGTGGCGGTTTACGATCAGGGTTGAGTGACGAAGAGCATGGCTTCATGGCGGCTATAGCCTTCGGTGTGAAGTAGCAATTTGGGATGCCGGTCGATCCATTGCTGAGTAGCTTCCAGTTTTCGCTCGTATTTTGGCTCTAACAGGAAGTAACTGGACGAGCCCGGTAGTTGATCAAAAGTGGCCAGGTAGGTGATGGGATTATGAAGGTAGAAAAGGAATGGTTGATAGTCTAGGTCGATGGCATAGAGTTTCACGCCCGGCGGCAGGACTGAATTCACTCGAGCTGCGATCGGTTTGATGCGCTCATGTCGCTTCAAATAAGTTACTGATCGTAGTGGGTAGATCACCATCGCAGCCAGAATATCAATGACGATGCAGCTAAAGGCCAAGCGGCGGGACAAAGGCAGCGGACCGAGTTTCCAGGAAAAAGCAGCGTCTCGAATGGCTAGACCGATGAGCCAGCAAAATGGAGCCATCAATGGCAGGACATAGCGGGGCAACGTTCCTGGAATTAGGAGGACAACAACGAAGGGAGTGATCATGCCCCAGAGAATTCCGCGAGCTGTTCGCCGGGAAATTGGGTCAGCAATTCGGTGTGGCCGGATGAATGGAACAAGCAAAACCCAAGGCAGGAAATAGGCGAAACCGCGGGGAAAATGGAGCGACCAATCTTCTGAGCGTCCTTCTTCTCCGTGAATCGCCACCATCGTCTCATGCGACCAGACTTGCAGTGGAGAATGAAAGTGGAGGGCACGAAAATAAGGAATGGCCCATAGAAAAAAAATCCCGAGCATAATAAGAATGGCAATTGCGTGAGCCGGATGTATGAGGTCGCGCAGGCGGCGATTTTGCCAGAGAATGGCAATGACCAGAGCATAAAAGAAAAACAGATGAGCGGGACCTTTGGCGAGGAGACCGAGGCCGAGGAAGCTCCAGGGCAGAATGAATGTCAGCCAGGGAGAACGGCCGCCAAAAAATGAGCCAGGAGATGAAAGCGAAGGCGAAGAGCGAACAATAGATTGCTTCGATCTCAATCATACGGCCTTTTTCGATTAGCCCAAGATTTGTTAGCCACGCGAGAGCGGCGCAGAATGCGCCGGCGGGGCCGAGTAAGGAGCGGCCGCCGATCGCGAACAGGAGCGCAACCGCGAGCAGAAAAAGAGCGGACGGCAAGCGGCCGGTCCATTCGTTGCGCGCCTGAAAGAGTTGAAAAGAGCCGGCCACATCCAGTTGATCAGCGGCGGCTTGTTCAGATACGGGCGGTTGGCGATGTAAGGAACAAGGTAATTGCCGGTCTCGAGCATTTGCACCGCCGGAAGAACGCGGTGGCCCTCCTCGCTGCGGAGTTCGGAGGAGCCGAGGTTGGTCAAATAGAGGATGGCCCAGACCGCGACGAGAATGAGAAGGGCGATCGGTCGTGGCATTTGTGCCAGTATCTGTGATCCAGTTTGGTTAGAAAAGTGAATAGCCTCGACGCGCGATCGGCTCCTGGGCGAAAGGAAAAATTAAATCGAGTTGACGAGTCGCGAATGTAAACGCATTAATGGCGCGAGACGGAACTAACGAAAGATCGATTTATGAAAAAACGGCCCAAAGGTTTGATGGAATTCAGGAACATCCGGAAGTTGCCCAGCGGTTACCAGGTTTCGGTGACGCGGAAGAAAAAGGAATTCAGCAAGCATTTCGCCGGGCACTCGCCGAAAAGCCTGGCGGCGGCCCAGAAGTATCGCGACACGCTGCTGCGAAAAGTGCCGGCGAAGCGGACGCAAAAGATTCCGCCGCGGATCATGAGCGCGATGAAAATCAAGCAGCCGATCGTCGGGGTGTATCGGCATCCGCGGCTCTATTACGCGGTCAATTGGCGGGACAATAAGGGCAATATCAAGACCCGCTCGTTTTCGTGGCGAGAGACGAAAAACGAATTGGCGGCTTATCGGCAAGCGGTAGCGTTTCGCAAGCAGAAGCTCAGACGCTAGAGCGCTGCCAGATCTTGTTAGGGCGAGCCTGGGTTTGCGCGCGGTAAGCAAATTTTACGGCAGCGCGTTTAGAACCGGCTGCGGATAAACGCCGAGGAAGAAAATTCCCGCGATCATCGCAATCAGAACGACGCGCGTGAGTGGCGCAATCGTGATGGGGCCGGTCGCGGACGGCTGTTCCCAATAGATTGAGCGAATCACTTTGAAATAATAATAGAAACCGGCCGTGACGGTGATCACGCCCACGATCACGAGCGCGAATTGATGGGCGGCGATGGCGGCGTCGAAGACAAGAAATTTGCCGAGAAAACCGGCGGTGAATGGGACCCCCGCCAGGGAAGCCATCGCAACCAGCATGGCAAAGCTCAGAAAACGCGAGCGACGAGAAAGGCCGGCGAAATCCTGCAATTGATCGCCGGCGTTTTGCCCAACGATCACGAGAACGGCGAAACTGAGCAGCGTCATTAGCAGATAGGCGACAAGATAAAAAGCGACCGCCCGTCCGGAAAAGGAGACGACCGCGACGAGCAAGTAGCCGGTGTGCGCGATACTCGAGTAAGCGAGTAATCGTTTAAGATTGTTTTGAGGGAGCGCGGCGAGGTTGCCATAAATCAGTGTAAGAATCGTGAGCGCGACCAGTAGCGCTCGCATGTGGGGCAGGAGAAGGAACGGCTCGAGCACGCGCAGGAGAACGATAAAGCCGGCTGCCTTTGACCCGACGGAAAGGAAGGCGGTCACGGGAGTGGGCGCGCCTTGATAAACGTCTGCGACCCAAATTTGAAAAGGGACGGCGGCGATTTTGAATCCGAGCGCGACCAGAACGAGCACGCTGCCGAAAAGTGCGGCGCTTTTTTCCAGGTCCGGACGACTGAATGCGAGAACGATTTTGTGCAAGTTGGTTTCGCCGGTGGCGCCGAAAATCCAGGTAATGCCGTAAACGAGGAAGCCCGTGGAAAGCGCGCTCAGGACGAGATACTTCACGCCCGCCTCAAGAGTGAGGGGATTGCGCCGGGTAAAACTGACCAGCACATAAAACGAAATCGTGACTAGTTCTAACGAGACAAAGATCATGATGAAGTCGATCGCGGAAGCCATCCACATCAGCCCGGCGCAGGCGAAAATTGGGAGGGCAAAAAATTCGCCAAAACCGGCCTGGGCATTTGCGCCCTGAATACCGGCGCGAATGCTGGGCGCGAAATCGATGAGCATGATCAGAACGGCGGCGGTGGTGGCGAGAGCGATGCGTTTGAAGAAGATTGCGAGGGCATCGGCCGAATAAAAATTCCAGAGCGGCGCTGTCCCGCGCGACGGAGTGATGAAAAACGTGAGGGCAAAAATTATCGCCAACCCAACCAGGGCGAAATAACCGAGCAGCCGGCGATCGAGTTTTCCGGCGAAAGCTTCCAGCAGCAAAAGAAAGAAGCCGAGAAGGAGAGTCGCGACTTCGAGATAGGGCGCGCTCATTTTCCGGCAGCGAAGTAATTGCGGAAGCTGGGGGCGATTTTGTTCACCAGCGTTTGCGGGAAGAAACCGACGGCGAGCGAACTGGCGACGAGAAGCGCGATTGGAAAACGCAGGCCGGTGCGCAGGTCGTGGAGGGCGATTTCTTTGGAAGCGGCGCCAAAAAAAGTGTGCCGATAAGCGCGCAGCAGATAAACGGCGGAAATGACCACGCCCCAGAGCGCAAGCAGGGTGGCCCATTGGAAGAAATGAAAATGTTGGAAGTCGAATCCGTTGCGGAAGGCGCCGAAGAAAATCATAATTTCAGAGGGAAAATTGGCGAAGCCAGGCAAGCCGATGGCGGCGAAAACCGCCAGGCCAAAGGCAAAGGAGGCAATGGGCATTTGGCGGGCGAAGCCACCCAGCGAGTCGAAATCGAGCGAAGGAACGCGCCGGCGAATTTCCCCGGCGATCCCGAACAGCAAAGCGATAGAAAGTCCGTGCGCGAAGATGAGAAGCGCGGCGCCGGTCGCTCCCATGAGATTAAAGCTAACGATTCCCAGAAATATGTAGCCCATGTGCATGACGCTGGAGTAGCCAAGCATCCAATCGAGACGGCGTTGCGCGATCGTGACCAGCCCGATGTAAATGATGTTGGCGATCAAAAGGACGAGAAGAAGATTCGACCATTGGCGGACGGCGGCGGGCAGCATCGGCAGGGCAATGCGGAGCAATCCGTAGAGAC
>DAIOVO010000071.1:0-1681 GCA_036758965.1 Chthoniobacterales bacterium | reverse complement strand
CCTGCGTGCAGCATCGTCGCCGGCGCGGGAGCGGAGGCGTAAGCTTCCGGCGCCCAAGTATGAAAAGGGACGAGTGAAACGAGCGTGCCGAAGCCCGCCAGCAGCAAGAGATAAATGGGAGATTGGGCGGCGGGGGAAATCTGTCCCGCTTTTGCCGCGACTAAAATGTCGCGAAAATCCAGACTGCGCGCCGCCGGTGGCAAAGCGCGATAAAGCAGAATGAGTCCAATGAGTACGACGAAACTGCCCAGCGCGAGATAGATCGTAACTTTCCAAGCAGCCGCGCGGCGGTTTCCCGAGCCCCAAATTCCGATCAGGAGAAAGGTCGGGATGAGCGCCAGCTCGTGAAAGGAGTAGAAGAAAAACAGATTGAGCGAGATGAATGCGCCGATTGCGCCGGCCGCGATGAAAAGGAGAGAAGCGTAGAATGCGTTTTCGAGGTGGTCGATTTCGCCGGTAAACCAAATGGCAGCGAGTAGAACGATCGCCGCGAGAAGGACCATGATGAGGCTCAGGCCATCGATGCCAACGGTAAAGCTTAGGTGCAGTTCATTTGAAATGGGAAAGGAATGCACATGGGTGTAGCCAGGCCAGGTCGCGTCGAAACGAAGAAAAAGCCAGATGCTCGCGAGCAGAGTAAGGGCGGCTGCGATGAGCGCGCTGATTCGCGCCGGGGCGCCCAGAAGGATAATCGCGCCGGCGATGATCGGAACGAAAAGGATGAACAACAACATCAGTGGAAAACGGCGTAGTAAATTACGAGGACGATGCCGAGGCCGAGGAGGAAGGCGTAGGCCTGTAAATTTCCAACTTGCAGCAGACGCAACAAAGCGCCCGCGCCCCAGGTGGCGCTGCTGGCTCCGCGCACGCCTCCGGCGTCGATGATCCAGCGATCGATGAAGGCGCAAAATCGAGCTAACGATTCCTGGGTAACATTAATGAGCCAGGCATAGATTTCATCGAGATAAAATTTTCGGCGCAAGAGCCCGAGCCGGAGTGGATCGCTTCCACGGCCGCGATAAAGCAGGATGGCGATGACGGAGCCGAGAAGCATTGCCGCTCCGGCAAGGAAGGGAACGCGCGAATCGACTTCGCGGGTGTGCGGAATGATCAAAAAATGGCGCGCGAAGAAATTGAATCCGGCGAGGAGCGCGAGCAGCGCGAGAATGCAGAGCGGCGCCAGCATGCTGGTGGGCGATTCGCGACTGGCGCGCGCGGCGGGTGAACGCGCCTTGCCGAAAAAAACAACCACGAACAAACGCAACATGTAGAAAGCGGTGAGAAACGCGGTAAAAAGGGCAATCGCGAAAATTGCCGGCGAATGATTGTAGGCGAGGGCGAGAATGGCGTCCTTGCTAAAATAGCCGGCAAAGGGAGGACAACCGATGAGCGCCAGAGTTCCCATTGCGAAGGTAACGAAAGTGAGAAAGAGATTTTTTATTTGGCCGCCCATTTTCCAAATATCCTGTTCATGATGCGTTGCCAGAATGACCGAGCCGGCGCCGAGAAAGAGCAGCGCTTTGAAAAACGCGTGAGTGAAAAGATGAAACATGGCCGCTTGTCCGGAGGCGAGCCCGACCGCCATGATCATGTAACCGAGCTGCGACAAAGTGGAGTAGGCGAGAATGCGTTTAATGTCGTTTTGTTGCGTGGCGATCAGCGCGGCCATTATGGCGGTGAT
>DAIOVO010000070.1:0-14264 GCA_036758965.1 Chthoniobacterales bacterium | reverse complement strand
CCGATCCAGCGCAGGTAATCCGGATTGCCGTCGGAAATATCCAACCGAATAATCCCCGGCACGTCGTAAGGATGGAGCGCACGCAACCTCTCGGAAAATTGGGCGAAGCGCGCGGCCGTCAGTTTAAAAATCACCAGCGCCTCGCTGTTTTCTTCGATTTTGTTTTGCCAGAAATAAATCGAATCGACTGCCGGTAAAATGTTGGCGCAGGCGATCAACGCCTCTTCTAACAAGGTGTGTGCAATCTTTTTCGCCGTCCCCACGTCGGGAAACGTGCTCAGCGCGACGCAGCACGTTTCGCTCACGCCGCCACCAATGCCGTTTGCCGGCAAATCCAACCGCCGCCCAGAACCACGTCGCCATCGTAAAACACCGCCGCCTGGCCCGGTGTGACCGCCTTTTGCGGCGTTTCCAGTTGCACGCGCACCCGATTTTGCCCAAGCGAAATCAACTTCGCGGCCGTTCCGGCATGGCTGTAACGAATTTTCACTAACGCCGGGATTTCCTGATTTTCTTCTGGCGCGGCCATCCAATTCACGCGCTCCACTTCAAATTCTTCCACTAACAAATCTTCAGCAGCGCCAACAATGACGCGATTGGTCGCCGGATCGAGATCGACGACATAACGCGGCTGCGCCGAACCGCCGGGCAATCCCTTGCGCTGTCCAATGGTAAACATTTCGATTCCCTCGTGCGGCGCGATAAAGTTTCCTTCCAAATCATAAATCCCGCCCGGATGAAATTCGTTTTCGCCGAGATGCGAACGCAAAAACGCTTTGTAATCCTGGCCCGGCACAAAACAAATTTCCTGGCTATCGGCTTTATCCGCCACTTTGAGTCCGAGCTCGCGCGCGATCGCGCGAATTTCCGGCTTCGTCATTGCCCCCAGCGGAGTGAGCGCACGCTGCAACTGCTCCTGACGTAAGCTAAAAAGAAAATACGATTGGTCCTTCTTCGGATCGACTCCCTTGCGCAATCGCGCGCGACCGGGGCCGACGACCCCGGCTACAGACGAGTCGCATGCTATACGTGATTCACGTATAGCATCTCGCTCGCAACCCCCATGTTCGATGATCGCGTAGTGTCCGGTGGCGATGTAATCGCACTCGAGCGCGTCCGCTTTTTCCAACAGATTTCCAAACTTCAATTTTTCGTTGCACATGACGCAGGGATTCGGCGTTCGTCCGGCCTGGTACTCGCTGGAAAAATAATTGATCACCAGTTTTTCAAACTGATCGGCTTCATCTACCACGTAATGCGGAAAGCCCAGCGTGTGCGCCACACCGCGCGCATCCGCGATCGCGCCCGGCCCGCAGCATTTATCTTCCGCCCGCGATATGCAGTCCTGCGGCCACACTTTCATCGTCACGCCGATGACTTCGTAGCCTTGCTCGCGCAGCAAAAAACCAGCGACGCTGGAATCGACTCCACCGCTCATGCCGAGCAAAACGCGCTGCTTTTTCATTCGAACCGGAAACTTCGACGAACCGATTCACCAGTCAACGTCCCCGTCATCCCGAGCGGAGCGAAGCGAAGCCGAGGGATCCCGATGCGTTACCTTTAAGCCCTCACCACGGGATCCCTCGACTGCGCTCGGGATGACGGACGAACGCTCACGTAAAAGCTATCGCGCAAGGTAAAGCGCCAGCGCAGATCGGCCGATCGCCGGATCCCGATTCGTTCGTCCGCGATGATTCGAATTGAATTGCTCGAGTTTCGAGGCGCGAAACAAAATCGTTCATCCGCGCACAAATCCATCTCGTTCACTTTTTTCGTGATCGCGAGCGCCTGGGTCAATTTCCCCGGGCCCGAACAAAGCTGCCGTTCCTGCGTAACGCCGCGCCGTCGTTTCATGAGTGCGATTCCACGCGTCGGTTCCAGGGCGCGAATGAGGACAAAACCATTCTCCTTTCCCCTCACCAGGACGTTGAGCATCCAGTGCACGCCGTAATTAAAATAAATGTAAGCTGCGCCGGCGCGATTCCGCTGCACGAAATCGCGCGCGCTCGGACGCACGAAGCAGTGGCACGCTTCATCGTCGATCTCGTGGTAGGCCTCGGTTTCGACAATGATGCCGGCGCACGTTCCCCACTTTAATTCGCAGCCAATTAGATCGCGTGCGCAACTAAGCGGATCGCGCTCGAAAAAACTGGAACGTAACAACTTGGTTTTCACATCGATGTTTTAACGAATGAAGGTGATCATCGCGTCGCCTTCGACAGGGGACGCGGCCACTTGCCGGTAGCGCGCGCGTCTCGCGTGTTGGCGACTCCGGAAGCATTCGCGAGTCGCAAACTTTCGCAGACCGCGATACGTGGCCGAAAAAAGTCCGCCAAAGCGAGCCGCTGTTGGCCAACACGCGAGACGCGCGCGCTACCCAGAGTTTGCGCCGCCGCACGCCTGAGCTGAGCGATCAATTTTCACTACGCCACTCGTCCGCAGCAGTTCTTAAATTTCTTCCCGCTCCCGCATGGGCACGGTTCGTTGCGGCCGACTTTCGGAACTTCGCGACGCACCGGGGCGAGATCGAGTTTCACTTCGCCATCGCTCTCGCCATTTTGCGCCATCGGCGATGGCTGCGATTCCTGGCGGCGACCGGGCTGCGGCCCGGCCGTGCCGGGCGCAGTTTCGCGCAGGAGAAATTGCGGCAGGGTCGAAAGAAAAGTTTCAAAGGCCTGCAAGTTCGAGGTGCTGCGGAAAAGATTATTCAGCACTTCGTTTTTGATGTTCGCCATCAGCTCGACAAACATATCGTAAGCTTCCGCCTTGTATTCGATCAGCGGATCTTTTTGTGCATACGCGCGCAGATACACGCCCTCGCGCAACGCATCCATCGCATACAAATGCTCCTGCCAGAGCCGGTCGATCGCGTTTAAAATAATGTAACGCTCCAGTCCCTTCACCGCCGTCGGCTCCTCGTGCGATGATTTTCGCAAATACGCGTCCTTGATTTTTTCGATCAAAAATTTCCCGTTTGCTTCCGGATTGCGCGTTTCGAATTCCGCCCGCTCCTTGTTCAACCCCAGCGGAAAAGTCGTGTTCACCCATTGCATCAGGCCGGCGTAATTCGTTTCTTCGCCTGGCTTGCCGGTGCCGAGATACTCCTGCACTTTCGCCGGCACAGCTTCATCGATCACTTCGAAAATCAGCGTGCGCGGGTCTTCGCTGTCGATCACTTCATTGCGATAACCGTAAACGACTTCGCGCTGGTTATTCATCACGTCATCCATGTCGAGCGTGCGTTTACGAATGAGATAATTCCGTTGCTCGACTCGTTTCTGCGCCGTCTCGACCGACTTATTCAACCAGCGATGCTCGAGTTCCTGGCCTTCTTCCAACCCGAAGCGCTCCATAATTTTCGTCATCCGATCGGCCGCGCCGAAGTTCCGCATGAGATCATCTTCAAACGAGACGTAGAATCGCGACGCACCGGGGTCGCCCTGGCGAGCACAACGGCCGCGTAACTGCCGGTCGATCCGGCGCGACTCGTGCCGCTCGGTTCCGATGACAAATAATCCGCCGCGATCCGGAACTCCGCTGCCAAGTTTAATATCGGTGCCGCGACCCGCCATGTTGGTGGAGATGGTCACTGTTCCCGGCTGGCCGGCGCGCTGCACGATCTCCGCTTCCTGCATGTGATATTTCGCGTTCAAAACATTGTGCGGAATTTTTTCCCGCTTCAGCATGCGCGAGAGCAACTCACTTGCTTCCACGCTCACCGTTCCGACCAGCACCGGCTGCACCTTGGCATAGCATTCCTTGATCTCGTTAATGACCGCGTTGTATTTTTCCCGGCGTGTTTTGTAGATGCGGTCGTTGGAATCGTTCCGCGCCACCGGCCGATTAGTCGGAATCACCGCGACATCGAGTTTGTAGATGTCGTGGAACTCGTTCGCCTCCGTCTCGGCCGTGCCGGTCATGCCGGCGAGTTTGCGATAAAGTCGGAAATAATTTTGGATCGTGATCGTCGCCAGCGTTTGCGTTTCGCGATCGATCTGCACGTTCTCTTTCGCTTCCACCGCCTGGTGCAAACCGTCACTCCAGCGCCGCCCCGGCATTTTGCGCCCGGTGTATTCGTCCACGATGACGACCTTGTTTTCCTCGACCACGTACTGAACATCTTTTTCAAACAAGCAGTACGCGCGCAGCAATTGTGAGATGTTGTGAATGCGCTCGCCTTGTGCGTCGCAATAATTCTGGCGCTCTGTTTTTTGCTTGTCGCGTTCCTCATCGCTCAAGGCGCGATTGAGATCGATCTCGGTGAATTCGCTGATCAAATCCGGCAGCACGAAAGCGTTCGGATCACCCGGATTCATGTAGGAACGTCCCTGCTCCGACAAATCGGCTTCCTGCGATTTCTCGTCGATAGTGAAGAAAAGTTCTTCCTTCAGCTCAAACAACTCTTCCTTGCGCGCATCGGCATAAAAGGCCAGCTCCGCTTTGTCGATCGACTTGCGTTTTTCCGGGTCCTCCATCATGCGCAGCAACTGTTTGTTGCGCGGCTGCCCGAGTTTCACCTTAAACATCAGCAGCCCGGGACTCTTCTGATCGGCCACATACTCGACATCTTTTTCCGTGATCTCGCCCTTCCCGCCTGTCGGCGTTACTTCGTTAAGATGAATGCGCAGATCGGCCGCGAGCTTGCGCACATTCGGCGAAGCTTTCGCTTCCGGATGGTCTTTGACTTCAAAGGTATCCGCCTTCGAGCGTTCCCACGTCTCGATCGCCTCGCTCGCGATCCGATTGCAAAGCATATTCTGTTTGCGCACCAGTTGCTCCACCAGCGGCTTCCATTTGTCGTATTGATGGGTCGAGATCGTGGCCGGTCCACTTATAATCAGCGGCGTGCGCGCTTCATCGATTAAGATGGAATCGACTTCATCGACGATGGAGTAGTTGTAACCGCGCTGCACCTGCTGCTCGCGTGTCGTCGCCATGCCGTTGTCGCGCAAATAATCGAAACCGAATTCCGAATTCGTTCCGTAAGTAATGTCGCAGGTATATTGCTCACGGCGTAGATTCGGTTCCTGGTCATGCTGAATACAACCGACCGTCAGTCCGAGGAACGCGTAGAGTTGTCCCATCCATTCCGCGTCGCGTCGCGCCAGGTAATCGTTCACCGTCACCAAATGCGCTCCGCGCCCGGTGAGCGCGTTCAAATAGAGCGGTAGCGTCGCCACCAGCGTTTTCCCCTCGCCCGTCGCCATCTCCGCAATTTTTCCGCGATGCAACACCATCCCGCCGATCAACTGCACATCGAAGTGCACCATCTCCCACGTCATCGGCTGATCGCAGACGGAAAAGGTTTGCTTACGTTCCGTTAGACGCCGCGCGGCATTTTTTACCACCGCAAACGCTTCCGGCAAAATCTCGTCCAGCCGCGCCCATTGCGCTTCCAGCGATTCCAGCTTCCCCAGTTCCTCGCGCCAGGCGACCGTTTTCGCCCGCAACGCGTCATCCGAAAGCGCCTTGTATTCCTCGTCCAGCTCGTTGATCCGGCGCACCATCGGCCACATCCGCTTGATCTCGCGCTGGTTCTTGGAACCAAGAATTTTCTTTAAAACCCAACCAACCATTTTCGTAATTTATTGAACCAGAACAATCCCGTCGCCAGCCTCTTTTCGCAAACGAAACATTCGGCCGCCGGCACGATGCGTATAGTGTTGGCGTGCAAATTAGGGTGCCTAGGTAGCGCGCGCGTCTCGCGGGTTGGCGAACGGCGTCTCGCCTTCGCGGACTTCCTTTTGGAAGGGCGATGAAAAAGTTCTATGCGAAGCGCGGACTACTACCGGCGCACCTCTTCGCCCATTTAGAACGCGACATTTAATCCCGCACGTACTATGCGGAAGTCGTTATGCGGACCATTGACGACATTCCAGCTGAAGTCGTTAATCAACCCGATATGCGGAGTGAGACGGATTTCGAGACTACCGCCGAACTGACCAATTAGCTCCGTCGCACTTCCAGTGTGCTTGCTGATCACTCGGAAGGCATGTTTCGGATCGGGAACCACTATCTCGCCCCCTCGCCGCCGTTAAAGATCGCACCTATGCCGGCAAAGCATAAGCAGCGAGGCGCGATTCACCCAGCGGAACCCGGAGTGTAAACGTAGCTAGTCCCGCGCCGATCGCTCGCTCATCTGAGATCCCAAACTTGTTAAAACGGGGAGTGGATGTTCGTCGCGCTGCGTCGAGACAAAAACTCTCAATGTTAACTCCAAAATAACGGCAAAAGAAATACTTCGCATCGAGCCCACCGCCAAAGGCTTGTTGCGCGCCCAGGTAGCGGTCGAGGAGATAATGAAGCGACATGTCCCGGCCAATGTATGCGCTGCGGACCTGTTTCGTGTAAATGTACGTGCCCCATAATCCGAAGTCTACTCCTCGGTCTGGATACCACGCGTGGCGTTGAGCCGCCTCTTTGGAATGGAGTGGTTGTATCCACGATTCCTTGGACCGATCGAAGGAATAAGTAGCGGAGAGCCCAAGGACACTTTACTGGAGGTCTTGCCTATCAGACAGGTCGAGGAACTGATACTCCAGGTTGAACTCAACTTCGGGCGACCAACGGTAGGAAAGGGTCAGGTTCGCGTAGGGTGCTACGTTCAGGCGTGTGCTGCCTCGATGGAAAACAACATCGACAAAACCTTCCGGCTTGAGGCGTGCACCAGCAAGATAGCTGAGGCTCGAAAAGTTGACTAAAATGTTAGCTCCGGCACTAGCCGAAAATGACCATCGTTGACTCACCGGCAGAAAGATTCTTGGGCCGAAGAGGAACCTATGCAATCTGTCGCGCTCGGTTTGTGGGTATTCAGTAAAATCCGGAATAAAAAACCCAGCCTGGCGCCGAAAACTGGAAGTCGTAGTGAAGTCTCCCGGGTAAAGGTAAGATGCTTCTATCGCCAATTGGGAATTCAAGCGGACTCCCGCCCGGAAGAAGGGAGCGCTTGGACTGTCTGACTCAAAGCTCGCCGGAGGAATCTTTGTCTGACGTCCGCCGCGTGCTGAACCTTCGGGTAGTGGTTCCCCACCGCGGATTCCCTTCAGATCGCCGTGATTCGTTACGATAAGCACGCCGTCCCCCATCTCGACGTACCAGTGATCGAAGTTATCCGGCCTTCCCTCCCACTTCGGAGCTAGATTGATCACGTCTTCCTTGTCTTCTCCCGCGGTCAGTCGGGTGGCGCAAAGTGCGCCAACCCGACCAACACGAGGGTGATTCGAGAAGTGAACGGCATCGGACGAGACTTCAAATCGGCGCGAAGCGGGGATTCGCGAGTATTCGAAGTATTCAATTAATGCTATGCCCGTACCACAATTCTTCCTGCGACGACCGTGCTGTTCCTCCGTCCAAGGGATTAGACCCACAACACGCTATCGGCAGCGTTTTGCGGAGCCAGCTCGCGAATTAGATTAGACAGCGCCATCCGCTCCATGTTTGATTCGCCGGATGAAGAAGATCATCTCAACCACTGACGCGCCCGCCGCCGTCGGCCCCTACTCGCAGGCGGTGCGCGTCGGCAATTTTGTTTTTTGTTCCGGGCAAATTCCGCTCGATCCGAAAAGTGGCCAGCTCGTGACCGGCGACATCAGCGCCCAGACCAAACGCGTCATGGAAAACATCGCGGCGGTTTTGAAAGCGGAGAGTTTGAATTTCGAAAACATCGTCAAAACGACAATTTTTCTGACCAACCTCGGCGATTTTCAAACCGTCAACGAACTTTACGGCGGCTATTTTCAATCGGCCCCGCCCGCGCGCTCGACCGTGCAGGTCGCGGCCTTGCCAAAAGGCGCCAATGTCGAGATCGAAGTGATCGCGGTGGCCGACGGTGCCGACACAACCGGCGGCAAGACCGTCAACGATACCTCGGGCTAAACGAAAAAATTGGATCAATGATTCGGTGAATGACGATCTCCTCGGACTTTTTCGACAGACCGGCGCGCTCCTCGACGGCCATTTCGTGCTGCGCTCCGGTTTGCATAGCCGGCAATTTTTTCAGTGCGCGCTGCTTTTGCAGCACACCGAGATCGCGGCGCAGGTCTGTGCCTTGTTAGCTGAAAAACTGCGCCGCTTTGAATGCGATGCCGTCATCTCGCCCGCGCTCGGTGGAATCATCGTCGGGCAGGAAGTGGGGCGCTCGTTGCGAAAACGCCACATTTTTGCCGAGAAAAGTGAAAGCGGCCTGGTCTTGCGCCGCGGTTTTGAGATCAAGCGCGGCGAAAAATTTATCGTGGCCGAGGACGTGGTAACGCGCGGCGGACGCGTCCAGGAAACGATTGAGATTGTTCGTTCGCGTGGCGGCGTTGTCACTGCGGCCGGCGTAATCGTCGATCGCAGCGGCGGCGATCACGCCGATTTCGGAGTTCCTTTCGTGAGCCTGATCGAGATGAACGTGGAAACTTTTCCCGCCGACCAAATCCCTCCCGATCTCGCCGCTGTCCCCGCGATTAAGCCCGGGAGCTAGCTAATTGCGCATCTCAGCGCGCGGTCGCATCGAACGCAGCCGAGTAATCGCGAGGCTGGGTTCATTCCGAGCGCAGCCGAGGGATCCCGTGGAAGTTACCTTAAAGCTTTCGCAACGGGATCCCTCGGCTTCGCTTCGCTCCGCTCGGGATGACCGTGATGTGCGCTTCGACTCCGCATTCCGCATTCCGCACTTTCCACTTCATTCCAGCATCGGTTCGCCGCGCTCTTCTTCGCGCGCGGACAACTGGTTCTTCTCGATCATTCGCTGGCAGGTGTTCCAGCGCAGTAACGCGTCATCGTTGCCCGCGGGCCGAATCGCCTCCGCTTTTTCGAACCAATGCATCGCTTCGCGAAATCCCTCGTACGCCTGATGCGCGTACCCGGGCGCGCCGCGAGCCAGTTGTGCTTTGGCGCGGCGCTCGGCCACAATCCCACCGTAATAGGCCCGCTCGTATTCTCCGCGAAGTTTGCCCAAAATTTCTTTCGCCTGCGTATCGCTCACGCCATAGCCCTTGCTGAAGCGATCGGTGACGGCGAGCAAGAGCGTGATGAGCGCCTTTTCGTTCTCGGGATCGGCCGCCAGCACATCGAGACAAATGCTTTCCGCTTCACCTGGTTCGTTGAGCAAACGGTAGCGTTCCGCTTTTTCCAGCGCGCTCGGGATCGCTTCTTTGGAAAGATGTTTTAGCTCGGACATGATTGGGTTCGTTGAAGGGTTAAAGCGTTAAGCGACGTTCGGTTTGTTCCGCTTAATCGGTTCAACTCTTCATCGCTTCAACGTCCTCCCTTTTTTCCACAGCCATCCTAACGGATCGTAGTAATCGTCCACCACTCTCTCCTTCAACGGGATAATGCCGTTGTCGGTGATCTCAATGTTTTCCGGACAAACCTTGGTGCAACATTTGGTGATGTTGCAGTAACCAATCCCGTGCGCCTCGCGCAATTCCGGGATGCGATCCTCCGTATCGAGCGGATGCATCTCCAAAGCGGCCGCATAAATCAGAAAACGCGGGCCAACAAATTTGTCCTGCATCTGGTGATCACGCAGCACATGGCAAACGTCCTGACACAAAAAACATTCGATGCACTTCCGGAATTCCTGCACCCGATCGATATCGGCCTGTTGCATGCGCCAGGTGCCATCCGGCGCGTCCGGCGCGCGTGGCTTGAATTTTTTGATCCGCTTTTTCACCTGAAAATTCCACGACACATCGCTGATCAAATCTTTTAAGATCGGAAACGCCTTCATCGGTTCGATGGTGATCGGCTTCTCCAAATTGAGATCGCTCATCCGCGTCATGCACATCAGTTTCGGCATGCCGTTTACTTCCGCCGAACACGAACCACACTTGCCCGCTTTGCAATTCCAGCGGCAAGCCAGGTCAGGCGCCTGGGCGTGTTGAATATCGTGCACCGCATCGAGCACCACCATGCCTTCGGAAATTTCGGTAGTGTAATCGCGAAATGATCCGCCGTTGGAATCGCCGCGGAAGATTTTGAAAACGGCGGTTTTCACAGTTGAAAGGTTAACAAGTTAAAAAGTTGAAAGGTCAAAACGTTAAATCGTGAAACGAGGCGGGCCCGAGGTTATCCTCGGTCTCGTCGGGTGTTTCACGGATGATCGAGAGCGCCGCGCCGGATTTTCGGTCGCGAAGATATCGGATGTATCCGTTGATGAGGCGCTGTACTTCTTTTGCGCTTGCTTTGAGATCGCCCACCCCTGCTGTGGGTAAGTAATTTCATCGTCGCAGACGTTTAGATCATCCATTAGCTCCTGGAGCCTCGCGCTTGAAGCTCAAATTTGATCTCGTCGAGATAATGGTAACGGCCGTGGCCCTCGGCGATGTTGTTCGTTAACGAAACAGAAGCACGGCGAATCTGACTCCCGAGTTCATACTTTTCAAATCCAGGAAGGCTTTTGGTAACTGCATACATGGCCTTCCGAACCTCTCTGGCCTTCTTATAAACCTCCAAATCTTCAAACGTCTGAAAATTAGCTCGTCGTGGGTTTTCTTCTTTCACTTTTCAACCTTTCAACCTTTCAACTTTTCAACTTTTTAACCTTTCAACTCTCACCCATTCTCCTCAATGATCTGCTTCAACTCCTGCGGGATAGGTGGAATCGCATCCAATCGCACTTTCATCTCTCCATCTTCACCCCGCCAGGTGATCGTGTTCACGTTTCCAAACTGCGCTTCTTTGCCCGGAAAATCTTCCCGAAATTGTGCGCCGCGACTTTCCTTGCGTTCGAGCGCGGCGCGCGTGACCGCTTCCGAAACGGTGAACAGGTTTTCCAAATCCAGCGCCGTGTGCCAGCCAGGATTAAATTCTCGATTGCCGGTCAAAGCCACACGACCTGCCCGTTGTCGCAATTCTTTCAAATCCTCCAGCGCCTTCATCATTTCTGCTTCGTTGCGAACGATGCCGACGTTGGCCTGCATCGTCTCCTGCAAATCGTGCTGCACCGCAAATGGGTTATCGCCCGCGCCGCGCTCAAACAATCCCAAAGCTTCTCGCGCCGTCTCCTCAATCTGCGAATCGTTAGCTGTTCCGATTTGATTCTCCCGCGCAAATTTGGCCGCAAATTCCCCCGCTCGTTTCCCGAATACCAGCAGATCGGAGAGCGAATTGCCGCCGAGCCGATTCGCGCCGTTGATCCCGGCCGCGCATTCCCCACACGCGAACAAACCGGGCACGCGCGACATTTGCGTATCGGAATCCACCCGAATGCCGCCCATCACATAATGCGTCGTCGGTCCCACCTCCATCGCCTCCTGCGTAATGTCGATATCGGCCAGTTGTTTGAACTGATGATACATGCTCGGCAGCTTGCGTTTGATGTATTCCTCGCCGTTGGAGAGTTTGTTTTTGATCCACGCAATGTCGAGAAACACGCCGCCATGCGGACTGCCGCGCCCGGCCTTGATCTCGCGCACGATGCAGCGCGCCACGTGATCGCGCGTCAATAATTCCGGTGGCCGCCGTGCATTCTTGTCGCCCTGACAATAGCGCCAGCCCTCTTCTTCGTTGTCCGCGGTTTGCGCGCGATAATTTTCCGGAATGTCGTCGAACATAAACCGGCGACCCTCGTTATTGGTGAGAATTCCGCCTTCACCACGCACGCCTTCGGTCACGAGAATCCCGCGCACACTCGGCGGCCACACCATCCCGGTCGGATGAAATTGCACGAACTCCATGTCGATTAACTCCGCGCCCGCGCGATAGGCGAGCGCGTGGCCGTCGCCAGTATATTCCCAACTGTTACTCGTGATTTTAAACGCGCGCCCGATCCCGCCGGTCGCCAGCACAACCGCTTTGGCGCGAAAAATTTTGAACCGGCCGCGCTCGCGATCGTAGCCGAACGCGCCCACCACCCGTCCATCATTTGTTAGCAAACTCAGAATCGTATGTTCCATCTGCACATCGATTCCCTGGTGCACGCCGTGGTCCTGCAGCGTGCGGATCATCTCCAAACCGGTGCGATCGCCCACGTGCGCCAGCCGCGGGTAACGGTGCCCACCGAAATTCCGCTGCAAAATGCGGCCATCACTTGTGCGATCGAAGACCCCCGCGCATGGTGTCGGAAAAATGCACTCGCCAATTATCGCGATCATCGACATTCGCCAGCGCGGCCGCGATCCCGCCTTCCGCCATCACGGTATGCGCTTTCCCGAGCAGCGATTTGCAGATTAACCCAACCTTGACGCCGGTGGCAGAAGCTTCGATCGCCGCCCGCAAGCCCGCCCCGCCCGCGCCAATTATCAAAACGTCGTGCTGGAAAGTTTCGTAGTCAGCCATTGAAGTTAGTTGCAGTAAATCGAGCGACTCACGAGATCAAGACTGGTTAACGCGGAAAAAAGCACATCGATTTCTCAGCATATCTTGTTTTGAAAAGGAGTGAACTAGCGGACCATATTAGTTGCTCGTATGGATCATGGCGTGCGCCGAGGGAATCTGGGGAGCGCACGCGCCCTCGCGTGCCGGCGAGGGCGCCCCGCCATCGCGAACTTTTTCTTTCGCCCCGCTAGTTCGAGGTGATGCACGGGAAAAGTTCGTTTGGGCGAGGCACCAAAACCAGCACGCGAGGCGCGTGCGCTCCCCAGACACACCTTTCACGTCGCTCTCCATTTAAGTGATACCGGCTACTTGTTCAAAATCCTTCCGGGGAAAAGGGTCGAAACCCTTTCGCGCAATCTGGCGTTGTTTACGAAACAACTTCGGAGCCACCGCGGGACGCCCACCCTACCCGGGCAAATTGGGGCGTTTAAGATCTTCGGCAACAAACAGTATCGACTTTGCGACTTCTGGGTGCTTATGAGAAGCAAATGCAATTGCGGTCGATGCTGTTCTTCGTTGCGCTCGTTCCCTCCTTGTTCGGCGCCCCCGAGCGGCCGATCATCTCGCGCATACGTCACGCGGAAGTAAGCTCGAGCGCGATTGTCAGCGTCGGTTACAGCAAAAGGCTGCATGCGCTCGAGATCGCATTCCGCAATGGCGCCATTTATCGCTACTTCGATGTGCCGGTTCAAATCTACCGGGAACTATTAACCGCACCTTCCAAGGCCAGTTACTACGATGCCAATATCCGCCACCATTTTCATTCCGCGCATGTAAAAGCAGCGGCGAGCTCTGCTACGCGGGGCCCGTGAACCGCTTCGTCCTCACCCCGGAAGAAAAGCGCGTCGTCGCTTTCGTCATTTCAATGATCCTCATCGGCATCTACGTGCAGGAATACCGCAAACGCCATCCGCCGGCGCCGATTCCGATTGAAGCGCAAAAGCATCCCCGGACGCGACGCAAAGGCCCGCCGTCGGCCTCAGTAACACCCTCGACTGAACAAACTGCCGCATCAACCACGCCGCGTCCAAAACGCTCGCGCAAACCGCGTAAGCAATCAGTAACTTCAGCCCCCACAGAAGAGCAGCGCCAGAGCAACCATTCTGCCGGTATTTCCGAAAACCAGCCGCCGCCGTAAGCTTGGCCCTGTGTCTTAACCGTGAGGCGATTACATCTTCGCGTGCCTGGAATTTCCGCGAATCGGATTGAAGAAGAAATCATTTCGGCGCAGCGCTGAAACCCTGCCCACAGCGGCAAGCCGCTCCCATCGTGCGCGAAAAATCGGTTCGACTGCGGAAAATCCAAGATCCTCTCCCTGGCAGGCGAGACCGACGCGCGTGGGCAAATGCGATGCGCCGCGTTGCCGGCAAACGTTTCGGAGAAAAAATGCAAAATGTTGTTTGACGGGTCTGCCGGACACACTATGGTGATTGTCCCGCGACAAACGGGTCCTCGAAAGCATTCGGGGGCGTTCTTCCTGGCTCAAGGCTGAGCCGATCCTGTCAGTAATTGATGCGGTCGGGTTTTGCCGTGTACCGGAAAAAGAGCGGGTTGATCTTTGAGATTTTGGTTTTGAAACCGCGCACGACTGGATTCGTTCGCCTACGCCTTTTCGGCTTATGGCGCGCCGAATCCGAAGCGGAATTCAAAATGTGAAGTCAGCGAAAATTGAATTGTGCGTTATTCGTTGCTTCAAATCGCAAGATTTGAGGACAACCCCGGAGCAATTCGGGGTTAATTTTCTTTGAACATAAAACTTTTCGCCGGTCTCACGATCGGCAAAAGATTCATTGATCGAACGAACCTGTTTCGGTTTACGAACCGAGGCAGATTAGAATGGTCAGATGCTGGTCTCTTAGCGGGACTGGCAGCAAACTTTGTCCCCGAAGAAATTCGGGGCTCCAAATTTTAACGGAGAGTTTGATTCTGGCTCAGAACGAACGCTGGCGGCGTGGATAAGA
>DAIOVO010000069.1:13514-14300 GCA_036758965.1 Chthoniobacterales bacterium | reverse complement strand
TTTCCGCGCCGGCTGCGAGCGTGGCGTGAACGGCAGAATCTCTCGCAGAGTGAGGAGAGCTGCGCGGCAATCTTACTTCGCCGGTTGAGGAATCCATTTCGCGTACCAGCTCAGGTAACGCTGGTAGCGATCGATGATGTAACTGGGTTTCGTTAGGCGGTGAAATTGGCCTGGATAAATCACCAGCTCGGCCGGGACTCCGAGCGAGCGCAGCGCCTGGTACATTTGTTCAGTGTTGAGCAGCGGGACGTTGAAATCGCTTTCGCCACAAAGAAACAGCGTCGGCGTTTTGATTTTGTCCGCATGCAGGAACGGATAGGAAATTCGCATCCAGGTCTCGGCGTTTTTCCACGGGAAACCCAGTTCCGCTTCGTAATCGCGCACATATTCATCGGTGCCGTAGCCGGCGAGGACGTTTGAGATCGATGCGCCGCTGGTGGCGGCCTTGAAGCTGGTTGTGGTCGCGATCAAATAGTTGGTGGAAATTCCACCGTAACTCCAGCCGCCGACGCCGAGCCGGTTCGGATCCGCCAAGCCGCGTGCGACCGCGTCATCGACCGCCGCCAGATCATCCTCGACATCGCGATGGCCCCAATCGGCATAAATTCCCATCGCGAATTTTTCTCCGCGCCCGGTCGAGCCGCGAGGGTTGGGCAGAATGACGGTGTACCCGTTGGCGGCGAAGAGCTGCGCTTCGAAACTAAATTCCCAGGCGTATTGCGATTGCGGCCCCCCGTGCGGTCGCAAAAGCGCGGCCGGCTTCGGCTGACCTTCCAGTGGACGCAC
>DAIOVO010000069.1:8872-13504 GCA_036758965.1 Chthoniobacterales bacterium | reverse complement strand
CGATAAATCCGTGAATCTCCGTCCCATCTTTGCTTTTAAATTTTGTTTCCTCGAACGGCGCCAGTCTCAATTGCGCGAGCAACGCATCGTTTTGCTTCGACAGACAACGCGGCTCTTTTTCCCCGATTGCAAAAATCTCGAACGGCCGCTCGGGGGTGCTCACGCGCGCGATCACTTTTCCATCGTGGCTAACGTCGTAGGCGGTGACTTTGCGATGATTGCCCACAACCATTTGCGGCGCGCCGCCCTCTTTGGGAATGCGCACCAGATTTTCCGAGCCATCATCTTCTACGACCACAAAAATGGAATTACCGTCCGGCGCCCAATGCGGTTCGACCACGTTGCGATCGAGATTGGCGGTCAAAATTTTCGCGGCGGCGCCGCTCGCCGGAATCACCGCCAAAGTGTGCACGGCGTACTCGATCTTTTTTGGATCGCCGCCGTGAATGTAAGCGATCGATTTGCCGTCGGGACTCCAGGCCGGCGCGCTCTCCCAATCGGGTTGCGCGTCCGCTTCCGGCGCGGTTGTCAGTTGGTGCTCGCCCCCGCCGGCCCGCGCCTCGATCAGGTAAACATCCCAGTTCTCATTCGCGTCCGCGTTTTCGCCGCGCTTGCTGACGAACGCGATTTGCTGTCCATCAGGCGACCAGGCCGGCAGAACGTCGTCCTGTTTGCCGGAGGTGAGCGGCTCGAGCTTACGTGTTGTTAGGTCAAGCAACTGCAAATGCGAATAGCGATCGGTGAGATAGCCATCGATGTCGTGTTTGAAAAAGAAGCGGTCGATCACCAGCGGCGGCACGGTTTTTTTTTCCTTTTCTTTCTTCTCCGGCTCGCGCGGATCGGGGTCGTGTAGCACCAGCGCGAGTCGCTTCGAGTCCGGCGCCCAGGCAAAATCTTCCACGCTGCCTTTGCTCTCGGTCATCTTCTGCGCTTCGCCGCCGTCGCTCGGCATGATCCAGAGTTGGTCGATTTCGTTTTCGTCCTCGCGTCCGGAAAGAAACGCGATCCACTTTCCATCCGGGCTCCAGCGCGGATGCGACTGGCCTTTGTTTCCAAAAGTCAGCGCGCGATTTTCCGAGCCGTCCCATTTCGCCAGCCAGAGATTTCCCGGCGATTTGTCCTTCTCCATGTCCGCGCTTTTGACGACATAGACGACCGAGTTTCCGTCCGGAGAAATATTCGGTTCATCGACATCGCGGAAGGCCGCGAAATCTTCCGGCTTAAGCGGACGGCCATTTTGCGCCGCCTGCGCGCCGGTTATGAGGAAACAAAAGAGGAAAAGGATTTTCATTTTTGAATGGCCGAAGGTAGCACTCGAAGGTGCCTTGTCCCCACCTTGGTTCAGGCTAACTTCGAGCCGGGATGAAATTGCTTACGGCCTTCTTTGCGCTCGCGCTGGCAACGCCAAGTTGGGCCCTGGCTCAAAATGGCAGCGCAGACACGCACGCACTCGATTTCAAACAGTTCGGGCTGTTGGCGATTCAGGACAACGGCCGCCGCAAACCGATCGATACCTTTGCAAAGCAGACGCTCATTCAACTGGCGGGCCGCTCGAGTTATACCGACAAGAACGGACGCACCTGGCACCCGAACGATTTTCTCTTGTCGGCGCTGCTGGAAACGCGTGACTGGAAAAACGAGCCGATGATTCTGGTTTCGCGCGGGAGTTTGATCGAGGCGCTGGGGCTCGACAAAACGCAGCGGCGTTTTTCTTTTGCCCAACTGACGAGTTTGCCCGAGCTGGCGCGGATTGCGAATGAAGCGCGCGCACTAAAACGCACGGAGAAATCGCTCGATCGCAGCCAGCAGGAGGCGATGAGCGTAAGCGACCGTTTGACGCTGTTCGCGCACGTGATGGATGGCAGCTCTTTTCTGCTCGTGCCGGCGCCGCAGAGCGCGACCGACCCGTGGCTGGTGCCGGAGCCGGCCAGTGTCGCCTCTTATTATAATGAACAACAGTTCGCGCCGGCGATGGCGGCGTTAAAGAAGACGATGCAGGCCTACGGAGCAGGCGACGCTTTCGCTTTTAGCGCCGCCGCCCACCAAGCGCGGGAGAAACTGCACGCACTCTCGCCTTCCATTTATCCGGACGAATCGAAACTGCGGCTGGAGTATTTCTATAATCATTTCGACGGATTTTATCGCGCGATCTGGCTTTATGGATTGGCTTTCGCACTGTTATTGACCGCGCACTGGCGCGGAGCCGGACGCGCACTTTCTATCGCCGGCGTCGTCGTTGCATTGGTGGCACTTGTCTTTCACGCCACCGGCATTGTTCTGCGCTGCCTGATCGGCGGCCGGCCGCCGGTGACGAACATGTACGAATCGATCATCTGGGTCTCGTTTGCGGTCTCGTTTTTCGGAATGATTTTCTTCGCGCGTTATCGCACGCCAATTTATCTGCTGGCGGCGTTGCCGGTCACATTCGTCGCGCTGCTGCTCGTGCATCAAATGCCAATCGCCATGCCGGCGAGCATTGATCCGCTGGTGCCGGTGTTGCGCGATAATTTCTGGCTAACGATTCATGTGCTCACCATCACCCTGAGTTACGCTGCTTTCGCGCTCGCGATGGGGTTCGGTCACATCTTGTTGTTTCGTTATGCGCGCAATCCGCGTGAAACGCGCCGCGACGCACCGATGCATTTCTGGCTGTATCGCGTGCTGCAACTCGGCGTTCTCCTGCTCGCGGCCGGCACGATTCTCGGCGGCGTTTGGGCCAATTATTCCTGGGGACGATTCTGGGGTTGGGACCCGAAGGAAACCTGGGCGCTGATCGCGCTGCTTTGTTACATCACGACCTTGCACGGAAAACTTGCCGGTTGGTGGACGCAATTCGGGTTGGTGGTGGCGAGCGTGGTTTGTTTCCTCGCGGTCTTAATGGCGTGGTACGGAGTGAATTTTGTCCTGGGTAAAGGTTTGCACAGTTATGGATTTGGCATTGGCGGCGAATCGTACGTCGCTACCTTTGTTATCCTCGATTTGTTGTTCGTTGGTTTTGCCGTCTGGCGTTACCGAAGCAGCCGGTGCGCGCCGGTCGAGGAACCAGCCTCGCCGCACGCAGCGATGGCGATGCCGGATTAAATCGCGCGCAGCGCGAAGTTGTAGGGCGGGCGCTCCGCCTGCCGGAACCTGGGGAACCGAGGCGATGGCCCTACAATTAAGACGCGCACGCGCGACGGACTGCGCGCGCACGAAAACGAAGTGGAGGTTATTTTATAATGGCAAAATGCGACTGTTGCGGAAACGATTACGACAAGGCCTTCGAAGTGCGCTACGAAGGTAAGACGCACACCTTTGATTCATTCGAATGCGCGATTCAAACACTCGCGCCCGAGTGCCCGCAATGCGGGTGTAAAGTCATCGGGCATGGGGTGGAGGCTGAAGGGAAAATTTTCTGCTGCGTGCATTGCGCGGAAGGCGCCGGGGTGGGGAGTTTGAAGGACCGCGCGTAGCAGGGAGCTTCTCTAAGTCTAAGTTTTACTCTTAATCTTAATCCTCCTCCCCGGGGGAAGATTAGGATTAAAAGTAAGAGTAGGAGTAAGACTGTTTGGCCTCACTCGCGCGCCAGACGCGGCTCCACCGTCTCGCAAAGTACGTGAAGCAAAAACTTGTGCGCTTCCTGAATGCGCGCGGTCGCGTTTCCGGGCACGATTAAATCGACCTCAGCGATTCCCGCGCACTCACCACCGTCCTGCCCGAGCAAGACGATCGATTTTAGCTGACCCGTTTTCGCCTGCTCCAACGCGCGTCGAATATTTTTTGATTTTCCGCTGGTGCTGATGGCGACAAGGGTATCGCCGGGGTTGCCGAACGCCCGCACCTGCCGGGCAAAAATCTCCTCGAACCCATAATCGTTGCCCGTCGCCGTGAGCAAGCTGCCCCCGCTGGATAAGTTTAGCGCGGGATAAGGCTGCCGATCATGGGTAAAGCGACAGGCAAATTCAGTCGTAAAATCAGCCGCGTCGGCCGCGCTCCCGCCGTTGCCGCAGGCGAGAACTTTTTTTCCTGCACGAAACGAGTCGGCGATCAGATCGGCGGCCCGGGCCAGGGGCGCCTCGAGTTTCGCCAGCCCTGTCAACGTCTCGTTAGCCGACGCGATTGCCGCCTGCAGAATTTTTGAAACGTCCACCATTCCTAGTTCCGTTTCTGGTAATCGAAATCGACCGGCACGATTACTTTTAGCAAGGCGTGCGGTTGAAAACGCCACTGGCGCAGGCACGCCATCACCATTTGATCGATGGCCTTGCAACCGGTGCTTTTGACCACCCGCACGCCGTCGGCAAAACCGCTGCGCGCATCGAGGTCGATCGCGAAACTGCCGTGGCCGACCGGACATTGCGCAAACATTTCGGCGGGAATGTTAGGCGTTGGCGCGTAGCGGACAACGTGATGGAGCGGACCGATGCGCGTGTTGATGGTCATGTGCGATGACAAGTCGGCTGCCGGCAGACTCCTCGCGATGTTCAGCAGCAGCAGAAAAAAAATGAGCCGGTGCAACACGCCGCCAGTTTGCGCGGAAATTTTTTCGCTGTCGAGAAAGTGTGTTTCAAGTCTGGCTGCTGGCAGGCTGAATCGCCGCAGTCGTTTCGCTTTGATTGCGAAGAATTTTTGCCAGCGCAGCGAGCACTTGTT
>DAIOVO010000069.1:0-8862 GCA_036758965.1 Chthoniobacterales bacterium | reverse complement strand
GCGCGCCCCGCGTTGTAGAGCATCGCCCAACTGATCTCCGCGAACGCGCGGCGCCAGAAAGATTTGGTTGCTTCGAAACGGCGCCGCTGCGCGGTTGAAGCCACGATTACGGCACCGCTGGAGAGCGGGCGCCAGCGGGTAGGACCATATTGCGGCTCGCTCCGCCCGAAAATGATGACGGTGGGGCAGTTCACCGCCGCCGCCAGATGACTGGTGCCGGTGTCTGTGGTCACCAGCACTTTCGCGTAGCGCACGAGCCAGGAGATCTCACCGAGGGTGGTGCGTCCGGATAGATTTAAGTGAGCGCCGTCGAATTCTTCGCGAAGATGTGCGCCAACAAAAACTACCGGGAGAGTGAATCGACGCTCAACTTCGTTAGCCAGCTGAAGCAGATGCTGCGCCGGCCACTCCCTCTTGGGTGAATAGGCCGAAGTGTTCAGGATGGCGAAGTGAGTCTGTCGCAAATCCCACGGGAGTTTTTTTTGCATAGACGATCTATCCGTCTCTGACAGATGGATGCTGGGAGTTAGCGTCGCTGGTTTTTCGACTCCGAGAATCTGCAAAAGGTCGAAACAGTAATCTCCTTCGTGCTGCAATCCTTCCGCGCGGCGATCAGCGATCTTATGCGTGAGATATCGGTTCCGCCGACGCTCGCTGTAGCCAATGCGAACCGGAATGCCGGCGTTATAACCCGCGCGATAGCAATCAGCGTCGGGATGAAGATGGACAATGGCGGCCGGACTGATCCTTTTCAGTTCGCGGGTTAAATCACCTTGCAGCGATACAAATCCTGCCAGCAAAGGATGATCGTCCAGCAATGGGCGCAATGCTTCCGTCGCAAGAAAATAAATTTCTCTCTCAGGAAATCTCTTTCGTAGCGGCGCGAGCCACGAGGTGGAAATAACTACGTCGCCGATACGGTCTGGCCGTGAAATGACGAGTGGCCCATTTTCAAGATGCGCAACATTCGTCATCGCTACTGGCCAGCGCCGCGCAAAACTGTGACCGGCGCGAGCCGTGCGGCACGGCGCGCAGGGAAAAAGCTCGCGACTAAAGTAGCGGCGAAGGCGATCGCGATGCCAGCAGCGTAATGGCGCCAGGTCCATTCCATCACGAAATGATCGGTGGAAAAAAATCCGCGCACCCGCACCGGAATACGCGAGACGAAATAGGTAAGAGCCGCGCCAAAACCGCAGCCGAAGATTGAGCCAAGGGCGGCGACGACCAACCCTTGCCAGAGAAAAATTGCGCTAATGTCGCCTCGCCGATAACCCATCGAGCGGAGAATCGCGATCTCGCGCAGTTTATCGAGAATCATCAGGGTGAGAACGTTGAAGATACCGAAGCCGGCGAGAGCGATAATGGCCGCGACCGTGACGGCGGCGGAAACGCGCAGCGCATGAAAAACCTGGAGGTTTCCCTGGGCGCGTTCCTGCCAACTGCGGGCTTGATGTTGCAAGGCCTCTTCCAGTCGCGTCGCCAGTTGGGGGGCGCGATCCGGATCGCTCATCTTCACGATAATGTAAGAAGCGGCCCCCGGTTTACCTAACAAGGCTTGAGCAGCACGCCGATGAATGTAGACCCGCCGCTCATCCAGCAGGTTATCGCCCGTTTGGACGGTGCCGCAGACGCGGAAAGTAAGCGGCTCACCGGTGGTGGCGGCGATAGAAATGTTGTCGCCGACATTCACCCGCAAATGAGCGGCCAGGATGGAGCCAACCAGGACGCCGCGCGGCTGCGCGCGAAACTCGCCCAGATCGCCAGAGGCAATCTGTTTGCGCAAATCGGTGGTTTGCAGTTGCGAATCCAAATCGATCCCTACGGCTCGCGCCAGCTCGTGGCTAAAATCGTTGGTCGCGATGGTGACGTTGTCCTCCAGCACCGGCGTGCAGGCGAGGACATTGGAGAACTCGCGAATCGATCGAATCATCTGCTCTGGATTGGTGATCCCCTCGAGGTAACGGCGCGGCTTCTCCCCTTCCACACTCACCAATCCATCTTTCGTTAGCCCGAAATCTCCGGAGTAACGTTCCTGAAAACGATCCTGCACCAGGATGGCGCCTTTGGTGCCGAGAACGGTTTGGATGTAAAACTTTTCGAAGCCCTGGGTCTGCGCCTGGGTGCAAATGAAAAGCGCGACGCCGCAGGTGATACCCAGCAGGCTGACAAAAATGGAGCGTTTCCGCTGCGCGATAAATCGGAGCGCGATGTAAAGCGGAGGTGACATCCCTAGGGATTAATGACCGCGGTGCGGACATGTTCGCCCGTCTGAAGCAGGTCCTGATTGGCCACGACCACCCGTTCTCCTTCGCGCAAGCCTTCCCGAATTTCCACCCGCTCCGGATTTCGGAAACCAGTCTTGACCATGCGGGGCCGCGCGACGCCGCTTTCCACTACCCAAACGCGATCGGAAAGCAACGCGCGGGTTGGAATGATGAGCGCGTCTTTGCGTTCGCCGCTGATGATATTCATTTCGCCTGTCATATCGATCATCACATTTGGCGGGGCGTGATCGAACGTCAGATTTACGGTGTAGCGCTGGTTGTTTGCGCCGGGGCGCAGTTGGGTAACGGCTTCGGTCAAAGTCTGATCCGGGTAGGCATAAAGTTTCACCGCCGCTTTCATTCCGGGCGAAACGTGCCCCACATCTTCTTCGTCAATCTGCCCTTCGAGGAAAATTGTTTTCGAAATGACCACGAAAGGGGTGCTGCCGTCGTTGATGAATTCGCCGTTACTGCCGCTGACCGCCTGGATCGTGCCATCGATGGGCGAGATAAATTTACAAAGCTGCTTCCGGTCCTTGAGATTGGCGTATTCCTGCTGCGCCACGGCGCTGGCGCGATCAATTTCAATTTGTTCGCGGCGCACCAGTTCGGTCATGGCGGTCAACTCGTTGCGGGCGCGCTCGTAGTCCGCTTGCGGAATGTTTTTGAGCGAAACCAAATTTTCCAGCCGTCCTACCAGCGCCTCTTGGGTCTTAAGCGCGGGCGCATCGGCCGGGCCAAGTTGCCGGCGTTGTTGGACCGCTTTCCATTCCACTTCGGCCTTGGTAAAGTTGCGATCGAGATCGTCGTTCACCACCCAACCCATCAGCTCACCCTTTTTCACTTCGCGGCCAACGAGCGAGGGCACTTCGCCAAAGTTTTCGCTGTAATGCAGGACCCCGCTGGCGCGCGCCCGAATATTGAAGACGAGCGTCGGCGCGACTTTTACCGTGCCATAGGTGGCTGAGAGAGCAGTGCCACGACGAACGGCAAATACTTCCACCATTGGCCGGGTGAGGAAATGCCAGAAGAGCGCAAGCAGGATGGCCGCGAGCGCAATCCCGCCCCACCGTTTCATCAGACGTAGGCGAGAGACGGGGCGGGCGAGAACAGCGGCCGCTGTTTCGCGATGAATTCCTGCCATGCCTGGAAATGTCGGGCGCGCGCTTCCTGACACAAGCGCGCATAGCGATTTTTGTCGGTGAGCAGGGTTGTCATTGCCCCGGCCAGCTCATCCACGTCGGTTTGATCGACAATGAAACAGCCGCCGCCGCGCGCGCGTTCGCCGAGCGAACCGTTTGCGCCGCAGATGCAGGGCCGGCCGCGGCGCAGACTTTCAATGATCGGCAAACCGAACCCTTCTGCGAGCGATGGGAAAACGGTGAAAGCGCAGGCGTCGTAAGCCCGCACCAATTTTTCGTCATCCACATGGCGCTGCCACTTCACCGGAAAACCGGCGCGACGCAACCGTGCAATTTCCGTCGTCACTCGATTTCCAAAATCGGCCGTGTTTCGCCCGATGAGGGTGAGCTCGAAAACCAACCCGCGATCGAGCCAGACCTTTTCCGCCGCCCGCAGGAGGGTGAAATGATTTTTGCGCTGCTCGAAGGTTCCGACACAGAGGATGTTTGGCCGCAGGCGAGGCGCAGAAGTTATTGTCGGCGGTTTGGTGAAAGGGTCGTCTGCTGGCCAGGCGGCCACTTCGACGGAGGGAAAATCCACCGCAAGTTTTCGCCCAAAGTCGTGCAAATCGTTCGCTGCTTCCTCGGAGGCCGCGAGAATTTTATCAAACGACCCGAGGGCACGCACATAGTCGGCAAAGTTGTGTTTGCGCTTTGGCGAAGTCATTTCGGGCAGTTTCCAGGCGATAGCATCGTGAAAAACAGCGGCGCAACAGGCATCGGTTGCGGTGGGGAGGTTACTCAGAAAGTCGATCCGGTTGTCCTGAAAAATCTCGGGCAGAAAAAAAATGTCCTGGGAATCCAAGTGCGCGACCAGATCAAACCGGCGCCGGTGCCGCTCGACCTCGCGCCAGAATTTGCTAAAAAGAGGCACTGGATTCGCCCAACGTTCAGGCTGGGCTCGCCTGTGCTGCCCCCAAAATCCCGCGAACGGCCTTTCTAAAAACCCCTGTTCGCGTTCTCTGAGCAGGCAATAACTCTTTCGGCGCGGGTCCCAGACCAGCGGGGTCAAGCTGTAGCCAGCGCGTCGCAGCCCTCGAAAAAAGCCGCGCACCATTCGCTGCACTCCGGTATTCATCGGTGACTTACAAGAACTGGTTACATCCATGTAAATCATCGTAACGTCCTTTGAGTCTGAGCCCTTGTTGAAATCCCTCTATGTTTCTGCGCGAGAGTAAACCGATCATCGAACGCTGCAATAGCAACACCAATACCCGGCTGCGGTTGCGGTATTCACCCTACTACCACGTTGGCAATGCCAGCGACGGCGTCAAGGTCGAGGTTGAAGGCCGCTCGATGTTGATGATGTCGAGCAATGAATACCTCGGTTTGAGCCGGCATCCGAAAGTGGTGGAAGCGGCGCGGGAGGCGCTGAGCGAATGGGGCGCCAGTTCGTGTGGATCGCGACTGGCGAACGGCAGCCGCCGTTATCATCTCGAGCTGGAAGAGGCGTTGGCAGAATTTCTCGGCCAAGAGGCGTGTCACGTTTTGTCCGCCGGCTATCTCGCCTGCATTTGCAGTCTCTCCTCCCTGGTGCAACGCGGCGATCTCTTGCTGGTCGATCCCAGTATTCACTCCTCGCTTTGGGATGGCGCAATTTTGAGTGGGGCGAAAATCGAACGCTTCGCTCACAACGACGTGGATTCGCTCGCCTCCTTGCTCATGCAACTTGATCCAAAGCAACCGAAGGCAATCGCGGTCGATGGCGTTTATTCGATGGAAGGGCACATCGCTCCCCTGCCGCAAATCTGCGCGCTGGCGGCGCAACATCGCGCTGCCCTCATGGTCGATGATGCCCACGGTTTCGGAATTGTGGGGCGCGATGGGCGGGGCGTTTGCGATCACTTTGGTCTGACCAGGAAAGTGGATTTAATCTCGGGCAGCTTTTCAAAATCCCTTGCCAGCACCGGCGGTTTCGTGGCCGGAAGTAAGGCGTTGATCGAATATCTGCGCAGTAATTCGCGCCAGATCATTTTTAGCGCGGCGATTTCCCCGGCGGCGGCTGCGGCCGCGCGAGCTGCACTGGAAGTGATTCAAGCTGAGCCGCAACATCGCGAAAATCTTTGGTCGAATTATCATCATCTCCGTCGCATTCTCGAACAGCTCGGCCTCGATTTCTGGGAAAGCCCCACGCCCGCGCTGCCGATTGTGATCGGTGAGAAGGAGAAATGTTATTTGCTCTGGAAAGCGCTCTGGGACGCTGGATTTTTCACCGTCATGTCGGTCGCGCCCGGGGTGCCGGCGGGCAAGGATCTCATTCGGGTCGCGGTGACTTCGGCTCATACCAAGGCGCAACTCGACCAGTTTGGCGAATCGCTTGCGCTCGCTTTGAAACGTGTCGGGATTAATCGTTAGTCACCGCTCGGCGGAAGGCGGCGGCTAAGATTTCGGCATTCCGTTTCGCCAGAAAATTTTCCTCTACCCATGCGCGCCCCTTTTGCCCAAGAACGGTTCGCAATTCCCGATTGCGGATCACGCGCGCCGTTGCCTGCGCCAGGGCCATGGCGTCGCCGCTTTCGACGGTCAAACCGGTTACGCCATCGTTGACCGCTTCCATCGCGCCCGGCTCGCGATGCGAAATCACCGGCAGTCCGTGCGCCATCGCCTCCGGGATGACGTTCGGCAACCCGTCGCGATCGCCCGCGGCATCAATAATTCCGGTATGCCAGAAAATGTTCGCCCAGCCGAAGGCTTCATCCACGCCCTTGTGAGAAAGCGCGCCACCTAACGAGACGTATTCACTGAGGTTGCGATGGGTCACCTCGGCCAGAAGAGTCGCGCGCAGCGGTCCATCGCCAACGATGAGGAGACGAAAATCGATCCCCATCTTCCGCAGCTCCTCGCTGGCCGCCAGTTGAAATCGATGCCCCTTTTTCTCCACCAACCGTCCGACCGATAGAATGCGAACAGGAACCGGCAATTGCTTCCGCTCCGTTGCCGGCGGCATTTCCTCCAAACCCCGGCGCGCCAGGACAATTTTCGCCGCCGACTCGGGCGACACTTTCTGGAGATACGAAACATTCGCGCGCGTCGTCGTATGGACGAAGGCGGCGGCGCGCAATTTCGCGCGCAGAAACGGATCGCCGCCGTGGCGGTAGAGATCGAAGGCGTGCGCGCCAAAGCTGAACGGAATGTGACAGAGCCGGTGCAGGATCACCGCCGCGGTCGCGGGCGCGGTCGCCCACGCGCCATGAACGAGCTGAAATTTACCGGCGCGAATCGCGCGCGCGTGGCGCAGGGCGAAACTGGCCGCCGGGATCACGCTCAAATAATTGTCCGACCAACGCGAGCGGCGGGTTTCCGCAATGTGACGGAAAATCGAAAAAGGCTCGATCGCGATGCCATGCGCGCGCAGGGCATCGATCTCACGCTGAAGGAAACGCTGCGTCAGCACCGGGTAGCGGTCGAAGAGATAAGCGACCTTCATCCGATCAGATCGCGGACTCGCGCCACCACCGTCTCCGTTCCATCGACAAAATTGCGCGAAATATTCTGGCGATATTTCTCCAGTTGCGCCTCGAAATTTTGGAACAGCGTCGGCGCGTGCGAAAGCGAGTAATCGCCATACCGAGCGCGTGGACATGGCTGACATTAAGAAATTCTTCAGAGTGCCACGCAATTGGAAAACAGAGCAGCGGCTTGGGATAAAAAAGCGCTTCGCAGATCAAATTATGCCCGCCGTGCTCCGGCAAACGACCCACGATCGCCTGCGTGCCCGCGACATGCCCGTAGGTTTTTCTCGTCCCGCCATAAAGCACCCGGGCCATGAACCAATTTCCGCTCGCGCCGGCAAATAAGGCAAGACCGCGTCGCGCAATCTTTCTAAAATGACCGGTGTTGAAACTCCCTGGCTATCGGCGCGCCTGTCGCGCGGTCACCTTTTTCCTGGCCGCTTATTTCGCAGGCGGGATCGCGACTCTTCTTTTGCCAGCAGGCGAGGTTTTTCCGATTTACAGCTGGTTCCTTTTCGCGCTCGTGCCGCAGAACGCATCTCACTACGAGCTCATTCTTTATGAAATTAACGAGAAGCCGATTGTCCCGCCCCGGCGAGGCGTTTCCAGGAAGTCGGCACTTTGGTCTCGTCCCCGCATAGCATCACGGTTTATCAGCTGACCCAGCAGATTGGCTCGACTAACGACTCCTATGCACGGCATCTCTTGGAACAGAAAAGGCTGCCGCCGCACACGCGCTACCGCATTGTGCCGAGGAAAAACTCGTCGCCGTGAGAAAATTCTTTTCTGCGCGCGGATTTGTTGCACGCAAAAATCTTTTCCGCCAGCAAACGCGCGCCTTCGAGCAGGCGCAGTGGCTGGTGAAAATCTACTACGCTGGCCTGCTCTCCATCCCGATTTTTTCGCAAAAACGCTGGGCGCGCATTCTCGCTTTTTTGGGGGTGTTCGAATTCGTCGCCCTTAGCAATTCCTTCGGAAAAATCGGCCATAGCATGCATCTCTGGGTGCTGAGCGCGTTTTTGCTCATTTTTCTCCCGTGCGTCGAAAAATTTTCGGATGAACCGCCGCGCGTTTTTCGTCAGCGATATCTTTTAATTTTTTGGAGCTGCCAGGCAATCGTGCTCCTTACTTATTCCATGTCCGGGCTGGGCAAAATCGCCGGCGCGGTTTACCAAATGTCGGCCGGCCAAAATAATATTTTTCTTCCCGGCGCATTCGCTGTCATTGCCGCCGATCGATTGCAGCAAACGAACTCGCCGAATCTTCTGGGTTGGTGGCTGTCGGCGCATCTCTTTGCCGGCTGGCCATTCATGCTGGCCGATCTTTACCTGCAATTTTTTTCCTTTTGGGCGGCATTTCGCCCCTCCCTGCACCGGTCGTGGGCGATCGCTCTTATTCTTTTCCACATCGCTTCCTACCTTTTCCTTAGCATTAACTTCGCTCCGTCGGTGCTGTTGATCACAATCATCCTGCTCAATTCTCCCTTCGCGCTACGCGGAAATGACTGGCGCCAATGGTTGAGCGATCTTCCACTCTTCGGCAAAATTTTTCACGCATGCGCGTCCTGATCTTGACCTCCAGCACGGGCGGAGGTCACGACATGCGCGCAAACGCCTTCGCCGCCTGGGCGCGTTCGCTGCCGGAGCTGAAAATCGAGACGCGTATCTATCGCCCGCTCGAAACGTCGCACGGACTCTACCGTTTCGGCGTCGAGCTTTATAACTGGATTCAAAAGCACGCGCCGTTCCTGCATCACCTTTATTTTAATTTCCTCGAGCTGTTCGCACCTTCCCGCTCAGCAAAGCTTTTGTTAGGTGCGGACAGATTTCGGGCGACGCTGGAGGAATTTCGCCCCGACATTTTGCTGAGCATGCACGGCTCCCTCAACCACGCCTATTTTGACATCGCGCACGAAACGCTCGCCCGCGTGCGCTGCGTAATTTATTGCGGCGAACTTTTTGGTGG
>DAIOVO010000068.1:0-14904 GCA_036758965.1 Chthoniobacterales bacterium | reverse complement strand
CGACCAAAAAGTATCGCTGGCTTCCGACTCTGCCTCATGCCGAAGTCTTGCGCGAGATGCGCGCGCACGACGTCGTCGTTTTTCCTTCGCTCTGCGAGGGCTTCGGCCTCGTCATCACGGAAGCGATGTCACAGGGAACGCCGGTCATCACCACCGCGCACACTGCCGGACCGGACATTATCACTGACGCCGTCGATGGATTTCTCGTTCCGATTCGCTCCGCCGAAGCGATCGCGGAAAAGCTCGAAATTCTCGCGCGTGATCGAGATCGTTTGCGCGCGCTGAAAATCGCCGCCCGCGAAAAAGCGCGCTCGTTGCGCTGGAAAGATTATCGTCGTCGGCTCGTGGCGCTGGCACAGGAAGTGATGAACAACAGGCAATGAATGCCGCTGCGCCGGAACCGTTCAGCCCGACGGTGCGAAATATTCGCCGGTTGATTTGGCTTTATATTTTCCTGCTCGTAATCGAAGGCGCCCTCCGCAAATGGATCGTGCCGCAGCTCTCCAACCCGCTGCTGCTCGCGCGCGATCCGGTCTTGCTCGCGATCTATTTCCTCACCTGGCGCGCCCGCCTCTGGCCGTGGAACCGCTTCGTCATTTCGCTTCTGATCATCGGCGCGCTTTCCTGGATCGTTTCCATTTTCGTCCTCGACCCCTACCTGCCGATGTCGCGCATTCTTCTCATCACGGGTTACGGATTTCGCTCCAACTTTCTTCATCTCCCGCTCATCTTTATTTTTCCGAAAGTCTTCGACGTCGGTGATGTTAGAAAAGTCGGCCGCTGGATTTTGCTCGGCATGATTCCGATGGGCCTGATCATGGCGTTACAATTCCAGGCCTCGCCCGATTCGTTTATCAATCGCACCGTCGGTCTGGGTGAAGGCGAACAAATCACCGCCGGCGGCGGCAGGATTCGGCCGCCCGCAACTTTCTCATTTATTTCCGGACCGATTTACTACCTCGCGTTTTCGACCGCATTTCTTCTTTACGGCGTATTGTCGCGCACGGTTTACCGCAACTGGCTCCTGACTATTTCCAGCTTTGCAATGGTGCTCGCCATCTTTGTCTCCGGCAGCCGTTCCCTGATCGTCTCGGTCTTGCTGGTGGTGATTTCGCTCGTGCTCGTCCTCATTCTGCAACCATCGGCGATCAGCCGTTTCGGTCGCAATTTTATCGTCATCGCTTTTGTTTCGCTCGCGGTTCTTCTCGTCGTTACGCGTTTGCCGATTGTGCATGAGGGCATGGCGATTCTTTCCGATCGCTTCACCGAATCGGCTGAAGCCGCGGAGACCACCGTCGCGAAAGGTTTATTCGAGCGCGTGACCGGCAGTTTCACTGAAGGTCTCGGGGTATTGAATCGCATTCCTGCCCTGGGCTACGGTCTCGGTATCGGCACCAATGTTGGCGCGCGTTTCATTGTCGGGCGCGCAGCGTTCTTGCTGGCGGAGAACGAATGGTCGCGCGTGCTGCTTGAAAGCGGACCCATTTTCGGGGTGGCTTTTCTTCTCTGGCGCACGGTCACCGTTGCCTATCTGGGTATCGTTAGTCTGCGCTCATTGCTGAAAGGTGAAATCCTGCCCCTGCTTCTCTTGAGCGCCGGCTTCCTCATCTTGCTCAACGGCCAGTTGGGACAGCCAACCAGCCTCGGCTTCGCCGTCGTCGTAAACGGACTCTGCCTCGCCGCCGCGCGGCCGAAAAAATCGGACGAAAAAGTTTCCGCGCCAGCGAAAGAGCCGTCGCGAAAAATACGCGGCCGCTCCCTCTATGCCGAGCGGCTGCACCGTTCTTCCGCCTCCCCGCAAAACAATGGTTCTGTTGATCGGTAACTACCTTCCCGATCGCCAGCAAAGCATGCAACGCTTCAGCGAAATGATGCTGCGCGAGTTGCGCGCGCTCGCGCTGGAGGCGGAATTAATTCGTCCGCCTGTTTTTGGGGGGCGATTCTTTTCTGTCCAATCGTCATTCGGAAAATGGCTCGCTTACCTTGATAAATATCTGCTATTTCCGATCCAGTTGCGTTTGCGAAAAATCCCGCGTCTTTCGCTCGTTCACATCTGCGACCATTCCAACGCCGTTTACGCGCCGCACTTTCGCTCTCTGCCGGTGGTGGTGACCTGTCATGATTTGCTCGCCGCTCGTGGCGCGCTCGGCGAAGAAACAGATTGTCCTGCTTCTTTCACTGGCAAAATTTTGCAACACTGGATTCTGCGCAACCTGGGCCGCGCGCGCGCCATCGCCTGCGTTTCACATGCGACCGCCGCCGACGTCGGCCGTCTTGTCCGCGGAAAGATCGCCCCCAAAATCAGCGTGATCGAAAACGGGCTGAACTACGATTATCGACCGCTCAGCGAAGAAATTGCCGAAGCGCGTCTGAAACATTTGCAACTGAATCACCCGTTCGTTCTGCACGTCGGCTCAAATCTCGCGCGCAAGAATCGCGCGGGTGTTCTCCGCATTTTCGCGAAAACAAGAAAAGACTGGAACGCCCAGCTCGTTTTTGCCGGCGACGCCGTCTCCGATTCGATGTGGAAATTGGCGCGCGAACTCGAAATTGCCGATCGCGTGATCGAAACTATTTCTCCAGACAGCGAATTGCTCGAAGCGCTTTACAACCGCGCGCATGCTTTGCTCTATCCTTCGCGCTTCGAAGGTTTCGGCTGGCCGATCATTGAAGCGCAGGCGTGTGGTTGTCCCGTCGTGACGAGCGCGGCGGCGCCGATGTCGGAAATCGCGGGCGACGGCGCGTTATTGCGCGAGATCAGTGATGAAGAAGGTTTCGCAAAAGATTTACTAAGTCTGCGCAATGCGGAAACGCGCGAAAAATTTCGCGCGATTGGTTTTGAAAACGCCGCCCGTTTCAGTGCGCGCAAAATGGCGGAACGTTATCTGGCGCTTTATCGCGAAGCAGAAATGGCCGCATGAAACACTTTCTTATCCTCATTTCCCTGCTGTTGCCCTGGAATTGGCGGCGTCAATTTCTCGAAAAACAATTTGGGTTTCAAATTCATCCCAGCGCACGAATCGGATTGGCCTGGATTTTTCCGGCCCGGCTGATCATGGAAGAAAACACCCGCATCGGTGATCTCACGGTCGTGAAAAATCTCGCCTTGCTGCATTTAAAAACGTACGCCACCATCGGACGCGGCAACTGGATTACCGGCTTTCCGCTTGGGAATTCGCCCCATTTTGCAGAGGAAAAAAATCGCCGGCCGGAATTGATCGTCGGCGAACATTCCGCCATCACTCATCGTCATCTGATCGATTGCTCCAACTCGATCACAATCGGCAAATTCACCACCGTCGCCGGGTTCCAGTCGCAATTTATTTCCCACACCATCGATCTGGCGCAGAACCGGCAGACCTCGCAGCCGATTTCCATCGGCGATTTTTGTTTCGTCGGCACTAATTGCGTCGTGCTCGGAGGCGCGGCCCTGCCAGATTATTGCGTGCTCGGCGCAAAATCGCTTCTTAACAAGACCCAGACAGAGACGTATCGCCTTTACGGCGGTGTCCCGGCGCGGGAATTGAGCGAGCTGCCGCGCGATTACGCCTACTTCCACCGGCAGACAGGCTTCGTCGTTTAATTTGAGAGTGCTGCAAACAGTGCAGACGCTGAATCCGGCAACGGGCGGCGTCGCGCGCGCGGTCACTTCCTTGAGCGAAGGAATGCAGAAGCGCGGAGTGGAAGTCGAGATCGTCGCGCTCGATGACGCAAACTCCCCCTGGTTGCGCGAGCGATCAACCAAAGTGCACGCGCTTGGCCCCGGCCGAACGAGCTATCGTTATTCCAAAACTTTACGCGATTGGCTGTCGCGACATGGCGACAATTTCGATTGCGTAATCGCTAACGGAATCTGGCAGCATCACAGCTTCGCCGTCTGGCAACAATTTCATCGTTCGCGCACGCCGTATTTTGTTTTTCCCCATGGCATGCTCGACCCCTGGTTCAAGCGCACCTATCCGCTCAAGCATTTAAAGAAATGGATGTATTGGCCGTGGGCGGATTATCGCGTCCTGCGCGATGCCGCCGCCGTCATCTTTACCTCCGAAGAAGAATGCCGGTTGGCGCGAAGATCTTTCTGGCTCTATCGCGCGAAAGAAAAAATTTCACCACTCGGCGCCGAAACCCCGCCGGCAGACAACGCGGAAACGAAAAATCTCTTTGCGGAAAAATTTCCCGAAATCAAAAGGACGCGGATGCTCCTTTTTCTCGGCCGCATTCATCCCAAGAAGGGCTGTGACCTGCTGCTCGAGGCGTTGCCGCGCGCGGGCGAACCGCTCACTCTCGTAATCGCAGGGCCGGACCAAATCGGCTGGACGCAAACCCTGCGCGAGCGTGCGCAACGGATGAATCTTTCGCCGCAAATAATTTTTCCCGGGATGCTGGAGGGCGCGCTCAAGCGCGGGGCATTTGAGAATGCGGACGCCTTTATTCTTCCATCGCATCAGGAAAATTTCGGGATGTCGGTGATCGAAGCGTTGTCCTACGGCGCGCCGGTTTTAATTTCCGATCGCGTCAATATTTGGCGCGAGATCGAAGCGGACAACGCTGGCTATGTCGCACCCGATAATCTTGCCGGCGTGACGAATTTGCTGGAGCGCTGGCTGAAGACGCCAGCGGATCAGCGCGACGCAATGCGAGTGCACGCGCAAAAATGTTTTCGGGAGCGATTTGAAATCAATCACGCGGTCGATTCTCTGCTCGCGATTCTGCGTGCCGGATGAAAATCACGATCGTGCTTGGGGCATTCCTGCCCGTCCCGCCGGTGATGGGCGGAGCGGTGGAGAAAGCGTGGTTCGCGCTGGCGCAGGAGTTCGCGCGCAGAAATCATGAAGTCACGCTGATCTCGCGCAAAATTCCGAACTTTGCCGAACGTGAAATCGTGGAGGGCGTTCGGCACATCCGCGTGCGCGGAGGTAACACTCCGCGCTCACTCATTTTGCTGAAGTGTCTCGATTATTTTTATTCACGCCGGGTCGCGCGGGTGTTGCCGCCTGCCGATATTGTCGTCAGCAACACTTTTTGGCTGCCGCTACTGGCATCCGATCCGAGCCGGGGACAAATTTACGTGAGCGTAGGCCGCTATCCGAAAGGGCAGTTACGATTTTATCGGCGAGCAGCGCGTTTGCAGACGCTGTCGAATGATATCGCTGGTGCGATCCGCCGTCAGGCGCCGTCGTTAGCGGAAAAAATTATTGTGCTTCCATTTCCTTCGCCCCAGACGGAAAGCGTGCCACCGGTGCAAACACGGCCGGCAAAATTGCTCTTTGTCGGCCGCGTCCATCCGGAGAAGGGTGTGCATTTGCTGGTCGAGAGCTTTGCCGCGCTGGCTGGCAACGAACTTGCGGATTGGAAGCTCGTGATTGTAGGACCGGCAGATTTCGAACACGGAGGCGGCGGGGAAAAATATTTTGCCAGGCTTCGACAGTTGGCGCACCCAAATTCCGGACGCGTAGAATTTCGTGGGGCAATTTTCGACCAACAAAAATTACGGGAAGAATTTTTGCAGGCGCGAATTTTTGTTTATCCGTCGCTGGCGGCTCGCGGCGAAACTTTTGGTCTCGCGCCTTTGGAAGCGATGGCGCACGGTTGCGCGGTGCTGGTTTCCGACCTGGCCTGCTTTGGCGATTTCATTTCCGCCGGAAAAACTGGTTTCACTTTCAAACGAACGATGGATGATCTCGTGCGCGCCCTGCGCGAAATGGTCGCCCACCCTAATCAACTTGAACGCGTCGCGGAAGTGGGCCGGCTAAAGGCTGCCGAGTTTTCGCTCGCGAATGTCGCCAGCAAATATCTCGCTGATTTCGAGTCGCTTCTTCCAAATGCCGGACCAACAAATCGTTAATCCAAATCAAACCAACGCCTACGACACGCCCTGGCAGCCGGGTCATCGCGTCATGCGGGTGTTTTGGGAAATTTGCTGGTTCGTTTTTTGCCAGTGGACGCCGAAGCCGTTGAATACATGGCGGCTTTTCTGGCTGCGCGTCTTCGAAGCGAAAATCGAGGGGACGCCATTCGTTCATCAACGCGCCCGCATCGCGGTGCCGTGGAATTTAACCTTGCGCGATCGCGCCTGCCTTGGCGATCGCGCCAACGCCTACAGCCTGGGCGAAATTGACATCGGCGAGCGCGCCACCATCGCGCAGGAAGTTTATCTCAGCACCGGCAGCCACGATTTTTCGCAAAGCGGAATGCCGCTAACGACAGCTAAAATCACGATCGAGCCGGATGCATTTGTCGGCGCGCGCGCTTTTGTTCTGCCGGGCGTGACCATCGGCGCGCGCAGCGTGATCGGGGCCTGCTCGGTAGTGACCAAAGATGTTCCGCCCGACATGATCGCAGCCGGAAATCCGTGCCGCGTTTTGCGGCCACGATGAGGACGCGTGTTCCGCTCTCGGTCGTTATTCCGATCAAGAACGAAGCGGAAAATCTTCCGCGCTGTCTCGATTGCGTGCAGTGGGCGGACGAAATTTTTGTGGTCGATTCTCAAAGCACCGACGGCTCAATTGAAATCGCGCAGGCGCGCGGCGCGCGAGTGGTGCAATTCGATTTCAACGGAACCTGGCCAAAGAAAAAAAATTGGGCGCTGGAAAATCTACCCTTCACTAACGAATGGGTTTTCGTTCTCGACGCCGATGAAGTTTTGCCGGCAGAAGCGGCGACGGAACTTGCCGACACGATAGCGAACGCGGGCAATATCGCCGGGTACTGGATCAATCGCCGCTTCTTTTTCATGGGGCGCTGGCTGCGGCATGCCTATTATCCGAATTGGAATTTGCGCCTGTTTCGTCACGCGCTCGGGCGTTACGAGAAAATTACCGAGCTCGCGACCGAAAGCGGCGATAACGAAGTGCACGAACACGTAATCGTGCAGGGGCCGACCGGGAAATTAAAGGTCGAGCTCGACCATTACGCCTTTCCTTCGATCGCGGTTTTTGTGGAAAAACACAATCGTTACTCGAATTGGGAAGCGCGGGTCGCGGCGGAGATGCTCGCGCATGGAACGGAAAGAAAAATCGACAGCGAAATTGTCGGCCGGCGTCGCCGCTTAAAATTGTGGTCGCTCCGTTTGCCGTTTCGGCCGCTCTTGCGGTTTCTCTACGTTTACATCTGGCAAAAAGGATTTCTCGATGGCGCGGCCGGATATTATTTCGCGCGTTTGCACGGCTATTATGAATTTGTTTGCGTCGCCAAAACGCGCGAGCTGCGGGCGCGTCGCCGTTCGAGCTAGTAGGCCGACGGCGGCGGCAAAAATAATTGCGCCATCGTGCGGGCGATGATCCCGAGCTCGAGCGAAAGATTCCAGTTTTCCAGATACTCTAGATCGCAGGCGACACGATTTTCGATATCGGAATTATTGCGCGCTTCGCCACGAAATCCGCGCACTTGCGCCAGGCCGGTGATGCCCGGTTTCACATAAGCGCGCACGTGATAAGTGGACATGACCTTGGCGAACTCGGCGTTGTGCTCAAGCAAATGGGGGCGCGGCCCGACGATGCTCATCTCGCCACGCCAGACATTCCAGAATTGCGGCAGCTCATCGATGCTGGACTTGCGAAAGAAACGCCCAAGCGGATAAACACGCTCGTCGTCATCGCGCGCCTGGCGCGACACATTTTCGTGGTCGGGACGCATCGTGCGAAATTTGTAAATAATGAAGCGGCGATTTTGAATGCCGGCGCGGATTTGTTTGTGCATCAGCGGACCAGGCGATTGCAGCAACTGCGCGAACCAGACGACGACAGTGACGATCGGAAAAATAATCAGCAGGACGAGTGCGGAAACGAGCAGATCGATCGCGCGTTTGCAAAAGCGGTTAAGCGGATTTTCCAGTGGCTCCTCGCGCAGCGCGATGAAACGAAAACCGCCGTCATCAAAATGCACCACGGGATGACGGAGCGTTTCTTCGAGATCGCTTAGAATCACAATCCGCACGCCGAGCCGGTCGCATTTTTCAATGAGCTCGCGGCTCGAATCCGAATGCGGAAATTCCAGCAGAATCACTTGCGTGACGTGATGGTCGCGCGCCATCCGTTCCAAATCTTCCGCCGTCCCGAGTACCGCCACGTCGCCCTCGATTTGGTCATGCGGTTCGGGGCAAAGGATGCCGACGGTTTGCAAGCCGATGGCGGCTTTGCCTTTCATCCACTCGCGCAGCTGACGCCCATGCTGGAGCGAACCAATAAGCAGCGTTTTTTCCTGGCGAATACCGCGAAAAATTCGGCGGGCCAAAATCGGCGGCAAATAGTGATGGGAAAAAAGGAGCGCGACGTAGAGCCACGGAACAAAATTGAAAAGAAAAATACGCGAGATAAAACTGTCCTTGGTCGCGATGAGATAAACCACCAGAGCGCCGAGGCTGGCGAAAGTTTGCCGAAGGCTGAGGCGATGTTGCCGGAGCAATTGGTTTTGCAACAAGTAATCGCGCGAGTTATCGCGGCCGAGAAATTCCAGAGTGAGACCGAGCACGAGAACGACGCAATAAATGCTGTAGCGCCGCCAGGTGAGATCGGCGCCTTCGGAGTAGGAGTGCACCATGATCCAGACGCCGAACCAGAAGAGCCCGGCGACGATGAAAATCTGGCAGAGCAAAAACAGCCGGCGCAGACCTTCCGAGCGTTGAGTGAGCATGGTCGCTCCCTTACGCTCGCGGATGCGTTCGTCGCGCTGCTTGCACTCGTGCTAAAGTTGGCGCGTCCATGATGGCAAAGAATCGAGTTGGAGAATCGGCACGAATTTTCGGAGCTAATCCCATACCACTGCATTAACGCGGGGCCTCCCAAAATACGATGGAAAAACCTCTCGACCGGCCTGTAAGCAGAGGCATCACCGCGGGGCAGTGGGGCAGAAGCCTTTTCATCGGCCTGCTGCCGGTACTGGCGGTTTTCCTGGGCGGCAGCACCAGCAAAGGAGCCGAGGGACTGGTGCTCGTCCTGCTCGGCTGGTTTCTTATTTTGCAACCGCCGCGCCGCTCGCTGGGGTGGCCGCTCAATCTAGCTTTCGTTAGCCTAGCACTGTTGCCATTACTCGCTTTTTTGCCGCACAATTGGTTTTTCGTTCCCGCCTGGCGCACCGCGCTGGTAAACGATCTCGGCGTCGCGCTCCCCGATACGCTCAGCCCGCAACCATGGCTGAGCGCGGGTTGCTGGATCAGTCTCGTGGCCGCGCTCTGCTGGCTCTACCGCGTCTGCGCGCAGCGCCTGGAATTGCGAATAGCGCGTTCGCAACTGCGCCTTTTTGCCGGCGGCATCATCGTCATCGCCGGGCTGAGCATTCTGTTTTACCTCACCCATCATTCGTTGCCGTGGTGGCATAACGAACGCGGTTTCGGCCCATTCCCTAACAGAAACCAGACGGCCGATCTCTTCGGCGTCACTTCTGTCCTGCTGCTCGCCTGCGCCCAGGATGATATCCGCTATCGGCGCAACCGCTGGATTTTTTGGTCACTCGGGCTCGTCGTCATCATCACCGCAATCATCCTCAATTTTTCCCGGGCCGGAATCGTTATTCTGGTCGCGGCCAGCGCCATCTGGGTCGCGATTGTTGCGCTGCGTGTCGGCTCCGCGGTACGTATCGCACTAGCGGTTTCGTTTTTGCTTCTGCTCCTGACTGCGCTGCTGCTTGCGGGCGGCCCCACTCTGGCGCGTTTCCATCTCCAACATTTCGCCGGCAATGATTTTCCCGCGGATTTTCGCTGGTTAATTTTTCATGACGCCTGGAGTTTGATTCGCTCCTCGCCCTGGTGCGGCATCGGGCTCGGAAATTTCGAGCCGGTCTTCGCCATCTTTCGCGATGCTTCCCGCGGCAACACGCGCGCTTTTCATCCCGAAAGCGACTGGCTTTGGGTTTGGGCCGAGATGGGAGTAATCGCGATTCCCATCATCCTTTTGGGAGCGGCGCTCCTGATTCGGCGCGTTTGGCCGTTGCAGGTCGGCACCAACCAGCGCTTCCGTCTTGCGGCCCTCATCGGGGCGCTCATGTTTGCGTTACACGGAATAGTCGATGTCTCGGGGCATCGCGTTGGCACTGCCTACTCGGCAATGTTTTTACTCGGCCTCGCGCTGCATCGTCCGGGAGGTCTTCGCGATTCGCGCGCAACCAGATGGATTTTCCGCCTGCTGGGACTTGCGTTGCTCGTCGCCGGTTTCGCTTGGGTGATCGCGAGTCACTCGAACGCGCTGCTGCCAGGAGCGGTCGGGGTGGCGAGCGCGAAACAACACGCTCTCGCGGCCAATCGCGGGCGCAATTTTTCGGAAGCGATCGATTTGAGTAATCGCGCGCTCGTTTGGGCGCCGCTCGATTGGGAACTTTATTACTTGCGCGCCGCCGCCGAGGTCGCAAAAAATTCGCCGACGGAAATTGCGCTCGATGATTTTCGGCGCGCCCGTTTTTTGGAGCCAAATTCCTATTCGCTTCCGCTTCAGGAAGGTTTTGTCTGGCTCCATCTGCGCCCATCTTTGGCGGCAAACGCATGGCGTGAAGCGCTGCGCCGGGCCGGGCCGGAGCGGCAGGATGTTTTTCGCACCATCATCGCCAAAGCGACTCTGCGCGATCCCGCCGCGCGCCCCATTATCGAGCAGCTCGCCTTCAGCCAGCACGACCTCGCGCTGATTTATTTCGCGCAACTCAATGCGGACGAATTTCGCCCGGCCTTCGGCGAATTTTTTGGAGTCGATCCCGATTTACTGCAAATGAAGCCGGAGGAAAAGCGCGAGCTCTTCGCACTTTGGGACAAACGCGGCGATCCCAATGCCCTCCTCGCAGCTGTGACCAAACATCCGGAATGGCTGCAATTCGCCTGGCGGCCAGTGGCGAAAGCGCGCGCCGCGGCGGGCGATTTCCGCGGCGCCTCCGAGCTGATGCAGAAATTCGACGGCGTCACGCCCCTTCCGCCGCTCGAAACTGGTCAATCATTGGAGCAACTGCGCGACCGCGTTTATCGCGAGGATAACTTTTCCGCCGGCTACACCTTGTTTAGCACTCAGATAAAGAGCGGGAAAATTAGCGACGCCCTCGACACCGTGCGCCATTTCACCAATCGCGGCGCGGTCCCGGTTTATTTTCATTTGCTCGAAGCCGAAGCCTGGGCTGCTAACGAGAAGTGGGACAAGGCGTGGAACGCCTGGAAAGATTTCGAAAAAGCGAAGGGTACCGAACTGTAAGTCAACGCTGCCAGGGCGCAGACAGCATCGAATCTGCCAGGTAATAAACGCCGTTCTTCATCACTCCATAAATGTCGGAGGCGCGACGCGATATCCGTTCCATGTTCCTTCAGCAGTTTCACAAATGCGTCATCGACGAGTTTGTCGGTCACGCTGTGCCCCAGCAATCAACTGCGCGAGCGCCATCCACGGAAACCGTGCCGCCGATCTGCGCGATCCGGTTGCCGTCGATCAAGACCGTTGTGTTTGGCAATACTTTGGCTCCGGCAGGATCGATCACGGTGCCGTTAACAAGCGCGATTTTTTCCGCGTGCGCGGCGATTGCGAAGAGGGCGAGAGCCAGGCAGAGGAGAATTTTTTTCATGGATCTTGAGTTTTCGCAGGGGATTCTCCGCGCACAATGCGATCGGCATCCCGTTGCAACACGGAGTAATTTATTTGGCGCGGCCGCAGATAAAATTCTTCGATGACGATTTGAGTGAGCGCGGCTGCGGGTAACGCGAGGACTGCGCCCGGCAAACCGAAGAGCAACGCCATGGCGAGAGTAAAAAAGAGAATGGCGACTGCGTTCAACTGCATTTCGCGACCGAGAATGAGCGGAACAAGAACGTTCGATTCCACTTGTTGCACGAACAGGACCGCCGCCAGGGCGAGCCAGAATTTCGTCAGGCTAATGCTGAGCGCGACGAACAATACCGGGAACGCCACCAGCACGGGACCGATGTTCGGCAAAAACTCGCCAAGGAACGCGAGCACGCCGAAAAGGAAGGCCGGCTGCCGCCATCATTCGCACGAGAGTGCGGCGCGCTTTCCCCCGATGCCGCTCCGGCGCCAGCGCGAGATAGGCCACCACCAGCGGGCGCGGATTTGCCAGCACGAAAATCAGCAGCAACACCGCAAAGACAAAAACGAAAACGCCGCTCACAATCGTGATGGTCGAGCGCAATAGAATGGTGGCGGCCGCGCCGGCCTGTTTGCCAATGGTGGCCGCAATTTCGTCCGCCTGCGGCAATGCGTTTTGTAATGCAGGATAGCGGCTCGCGAGGTCAGCCAGGTGTTCGCGGACACCGCGCCAGACCAGCGGGGCCTGCCGCAGTAACGCCTGCACCTGCTCGATAAACGCCGGCACCACCAAAGCGCCGACGAGAATCACAAGCGCAAGCACCGCCGTCAGAATTGAGAGGACGCTAATCGGTCGCGGCAGATGAAACTTTTCCAGCCAAACGACGAGCGGGTTGAGAATAATCGCGACCAAAAAAACGATGGCGAAAAGCAACAGCACCGGCACCAGCGCGCGCAGCAGAATCCAGCCGAGAATCAGGAACACGACCAGCACCAGTAACCGGCGGCCGTCGCGATAACTAAACGGACGATCTCGCTCAGGCGCCGTCGTCATTCGGGCAACTTAATGAAAAGGCGCGCTGGCGTCGCATTTTTTCAATTACGGCGGCGGTCCCCGAAAGGCATCCAGCTTGTCCAGGCGCGGCAGAGTAACTGCGCGACTGGTGCGCGCACTTTCGAAAATCGCCTCGATGATGCGCTGGTCCTGCAAACCTTCTTCACCCGGCGTGAAAGGCCGGCGATCGTTTCGCACGCAATCGGCCATGTGATCGATCTCGTTTGCGAATTGATTACTCTGGGAAATTTGCGGCAATAGCGGCTCCTTTGGTTCGGCGAACATTTTCAATCCGTGATACGAAAAGGCCGGATCCATTCCGAAACTCCCGCGCGCCGCGACTACGCGATACGATTTGGTCTGGTGGGAGTCGAAGCTGCACATGCAATTGCAAAGCACGCCGCTGGGAAAACGCATTTGCCAGATGACGGTTGCATCCACTTCCTTGAAAAGCGAATTGTTCGACGGCCGAAAAGTCCGCGCATAAACTTCCGTCGGCTCTTCTCCTAACAAGAACCGGATGGTGTTGAGACAATATATGCCAACATCGCCCACTGCCCCGCTGCCGGAAAGGGCCTTGCTTAGGCGCCATTGCGATTTCTCCAGCCGCTGGGCGTGCGCCGACTCGATGTATTTAATCTCTCCGTAAGTTTTTTCGCGCACCAGCCTCTGGAGCGCGCGATTCATCGGCTCGTATTGAATCCGATACGCCACCATTAGTTTCACCCTCGCTTTTTTGCAGGCATCGATCATTTGCTGGCATTTCATCGAGGTGATTTCCATTGGCTTTTCGCAAAGCACATGTTTGCCGGCGCGTGCGGCGCGCTCGGTGAAGAGACCGTGCATCGCATTCGGTAACGCGATGTAAACCGCTTCCACCTCTTTGTTCTCGCGAACGCAATCGAAACTGTCGTAGTCGTAAATCGAATCTTCCGGCACGCCGTTTTCCCGTGCGATTTTCTGGGCTTTCGCCAGATCGCCGCTCACCAGCGCGGTCAACTTCGCTTTTTTTGAAACGCGGAACGCCGGTAACAGTTCCTCTCGAGCGAGCGCGCCAAGACCGACAAGGGCGAACCCGACGCGCTCATTTTCAGGCCATGCTTCGCTGTTCATAAAATGATTTCGCGTTTGAACAGGCGCCCAGCCCTTGTCAGGGCGCGATGCGATCGAGCGCCGCGCCGATCCGCTTCAGACCTTCGCCAAGAATATCGCTCGGGCCGCCGATCCCGATGCGAAAACAATTGGGCGCTTCAAAAAAGTCACCCGGAACGATTGTGGTTTCGAATTCATTCCGCAGAAGTTCGCAAAATTTTTCCACTGAGCCGGTGCGCAATAGCGGCGCGACAGTTGTTCCGACACCGCTCGACGCGACCTGCAAGCGGCTGTTTTCGCGCGCGAGAAATTCATTGAGCAAAATGCGATTCGGCTCGAGCACGCTTTTCGCGCGCACAACAATCTGCCGCAGATGTTTCAGCGCAATGACACTCAAACGTTCCGCGGCGTGCGCGGGAATTCCGTAAGTCATATCGATCATTTGCCACATCAGCGGGACGAGTTCCGGCGGCGTCAGAATCCAGCCGCAACGAAGGCCGCTTAATCCATAGGCCTTGGTCAAACTGCTGGTTGTCACGAAATTGTCGCCGAGAAAAAATGCCGATCGCACGGGCTGGTCGAAGAGGGACTCGAGATAAACTTCATCGACGAAAACGTTCGCGCCCACGCGGCTCGCCAGTTGGCCGATCCCGCGCATTTCTTCTTCGCTCACGAAAGCGCTCGACGGGTTATGCAAATTTGCCAGCACGATCAACTTCGTCTTGGGCGTGATCGCCCGCGCGAGTTCCTCGAAGTCGATCGCAAAACCTCGCTGCGGCGGGCGCTCGAACCGGCGCACTTCCGCGCCGAGCTGCTCCAGGATTTGGCGTAGGGGATGATAGGTTGGTCGCTCTAACAAGACTTCGTCGCCGCGATTGATGAGCGCGCTGAGCGCGACAAAGTTCGCCATCGACGTTCCGATTGACGGCACGATGCACTCCACTGGTGCGCCCGTTTTTTCCGCGAGCAATTCCAGCAGAAGGGGGAAACCGTAACGACCCGGTCCGCTAATTTCGAGGTCCTCAATCTTTGCCGACAACTCCGCCAACGGAAAATCCATTACGCCGCTGGTGGCGAGATTAAAACGCGCGCCGCTTTCCAGTTTTGCCCAGCGCATGTATGGCAGTTCGTCTTTCATGTGCGCGCGCTCGATTTCCAAAGCCAATAAGCCGGCAGGCCCGCAAACAAAATCGTAATGCCGATGAGTGTGTTGGCCGGGTAACGATAAATCGTGTTCGCAACCACCAGCCAGCA
>DAIOVO010000067.1:0-15352 GCA_036758965.1 Chthoniobacterales bacterium | reverse complement strand
GCTCCGCTTGAATTGGAATCAGTCGAGCTGGCGGCGAACATGGAAATTCGCCAGTTGGTTTTGCGCTGTCGCAGCAACGCGGTGCGGGTTACATTGAATTCGCAAACTTCGCGCGCGCAAAGCGTTGCTCGCTTCGAAACAATCGCGGTGCAACTGGATGACTCGAGCCGAATCAGCGAGCTGACACTCGCACCCATCGGTTAAGGTTCATTCCAAACCGAGCCCGCGAAACGTTTCGTCGAGATGACGAAAATGCGAATCGAGCGCGCACAATTTGTCGATTTCTGAGGCGCCTAGTTTCGCGGTGATTTCCGGTTCAGTTTTCACGTTTTCAGTGAACGTCCCCTCACCGCTCCAGGTTTTCATAGCCGCGCGCTGGAGGACTTCGTAAGCGGTTTTGCGTTCCATTCCCGCGCGGGTGAGCGCGAGCAAAATTGATTGGCTGAAATAAAGCCCGCGCGACAAGTCCAGGTTGCGCTTCATGTTCTCGGGATAGACGCGCAAGCCCGCGACGAGAACCCGCAATTTCGTTAGCATGTAATCGAGCAAGGTGCACGAATCGGGCAAAATGATTCGTTCCGCGCTGGAATGGCTGATGTCGCGCTCATGCCAAAGCGCCACATTTTCCTGCGCCGCCACTGCGTTGCCACGAATAACGCGGGCCAATCCGCTCAATCTTTCGCCTGTTATTGGGTTGCGTTTGTGCGGCATGGCGGAGCTTCCTTTTTGCCCTTCGCTAAAAAATTCCTCCACCTCCAGTACTTCGGTTCGCTGCAGGTGACGGAACTCCGTTGCCCAGCGATCAATCGATGAAGCAATCAACGCCAGAGTAGAAACAAATTCCGCGTGGCGATCTCGCTGAATAACCTGAGTGGAAATGGTCGCAGCTTTCAATCCCAGCCGCTCACAAACATCGCGCTCGATCCGCGGATCGAGATGCGCGTGGGTGCCGACGGCGCCACTGAGCTTGCCGACACGAATGCGCTCGCGCGTCTGCGTCAGTCGTTCTTCCGCGCGGCCGAATTCGTCGAACATCAACGCCAGTTTCAAACCGAAAGTGATCGGCTCGGCATGAATTCCATGGCTGCGCCCGATCATCGGCGTGGTTTTGAATTCGCGGGCGCGTCCGGCGATTGTTTGGCGCAATTGCTTCAAATCTTCTAACAAGATTTCAGCAGAGCCGTTCATCTGCACCGCCAGGGTGGTATCGAGAATGTCGGATGAAGTTAATCCCTGGTGAATCCAGCGCGCTGCCGGGCCAACAGAGGAAGCGACGTTTTCCAGGAACGCAATGACGTCGTGATTAGTGCGCTTCTCGATTTCGTTGATTTCGTCGATGGAGAACTTCGCCTTTTTCCTGATCTCAGCCGCGTCCGTTTTCGGAATTTGCCCAAGCCGGCCCATCGCTTCGCAGGCAAGCGTTTCGATCTCCAGCCAGATTTGAAATTTGCGCTCATCCGACCAGATGGCGCGCATTTCTGGCCGGGAATATCGATCAATCACCGCCGCAAGATAGAAGAGCGGGAAAAAAGCCGAAAGAGTTTAAATAAAAAAAACGCTCCGGCGGGAGAAAGCGCCGGAGCGTTCTTGGAAAACTTAAATTTTTACCGCTCAGCAAACTTTGGCGCGGAGAAAACGGCCGTTGTCCGCCACTTTCACCTGGCCGCTGCCAAGCAAATCGGCAATGGTGGCAACCGTTTCGCGCGGATTCTTGGCGCAGGAGCTGACCGCAACAATGAGGTCACCAAGAGAAAGCGTTTGATTGGAGCGTAGGATTTGAGAGTTCTTTTTCATAACCACCTAATAGAGACAGCAGGTGCGGTGCCAACGTTCAAATTTTGTCCCGCTCCTCGTGGTGCGCGGTTTAGCAAAGCGCTATATGCAGCGTGCTGGCCACATCCTGAGACAGTTGTGTTCAAATTTTAGACACCAATTTTCTTCGAATGATCGCGCATTTTCCGTGCGGTCAACCGCATCGTCAGAAAATACAGGGCGCCCAGAATCAAGATGGCCGCGACCAGCAAATGCATTTTCGCTTTCAACGCCGCCGCCAGGCCGGCGGGGTCACGCAACATTTCGGCGGTGATGGCGGTTTGCCCGAACCAGGCCAGAACACCGCACCAGAGCGCCGAGCCGATTATCGTCATGAGGCTGAAGGTGGCGAAATTCATTCGCACGATTCCGGCTGGGATAGAGATGAGATGACGAATCACCGGCAGCAAGCGCGCGAAAAAAATGCCGCCCGCTTCGTAGCGTTGCAGCCAGTTTTCCGCGCGGGCGAGTTTGTTTTCGCTGACGAAAAAGAATCTCCCCCATTTCACCACGATCAGGCGTCCCACCCCGCGCGACACCCAATAGGTAATCGCCGCGCCCAGCCAGGATCCAAAAGTGCCAGCTACGATCACGCCCGTGAGACTCAATTTTCCCTGCGCCGCCAGAAACGCCGCCGGCGGAATGACAATTTCGCTCGGGACCGGAAAGATCGAGCTTTCCATCGCCATTAAAAGGATGATGCCGGGATAACCCCATTGCAGCACCCAATCGAACCAGATTTGCAGAAGATGATGCATGCGGAAGTTTCGGCTTGAAGTAGAGGGCGACCCTCGCGTCTCTTTCAAACGGCCCCGCTCATTGCGCAACCTGAATTTCCCGTGATCTATCGACGCGTCTTAAATTACTATCGCGGCTTTTTCGGCCGCTCGTTCATCGCTCTGGCGTTTTCGATCGCGGGCATCGCGCTGAATTTACTCAAGCCCTGGCCATTCAAAATCATCGTCGATCAGATTTTGCCGAACACCCGCGGCGACGTGAGTCAGCTGCCTCTAACGAGATTTATGCAGGCGCATTTCGGGCTGGTCCATTTATCGATTCACCAGCTGATCGCGCTCCTCTGCGCTTCGCTCATTGTCATTCAACTGCTTTGGAGCCTGCTTAATTTCGCCAGCAACTACATCTTTGTGAAGATCGGTCTGCAGTCGCTCCTGCGTCTTCGCACCGAGCTCTACGCGCATCTCCAGCGGCTCTCACTTAAATTTCACGACGCGCGCCGCTCCAGCGATTCGAGTTTTCGCGTCGCCTACGACACGCAATCGATCCAGACGATTTACAACAAGGGTTTCACTAACATTATTGGTTCGGTCATTACCCTCGTCGGCACGTTCGTCATCATGCTGCGGCTGGATTGGGAATTGACTTTGCTCTCACTTGCGGTCGTGCCGCTGCTAATCGCGACCATCTATTTTTTCGCCAAACGAATCCGCACCGAATCAACCACCATTCAGGAACAGGAAAGCGCGCTCCTGACTCAAACGCAGGAAGGTTTGAGCTCGATCCGAATGGTGCACGCTTTTGGGCGGGAAGATTTCGAAGTCTCGCAATTCCGCCAGCAGGCGCACGGAAGTTTGCAGGCGAACCTGCGCCTGACGATGACCAATGTGAAAAGCGCGCTGGTCATTAGCACGCTCATCGTCATCGCCACCGCCGCGATGTATTACCTGGGAACGTTGCACGTGCTGGCTGGCACGCTTTCGCTCGGCGCGCTGCTCGTTTTCATCGCGTACCTGACGATGCTTTATCAACCGCTCGAGTCGCTCACTTACACCGCCTGGGCGATGGAAGGCGCGACCGCCGGCGCGCAACGTTGTTTCGAGGTGCTCGACCGGCGCGATGACGTGGTCGATTCGCCGCATGCGCTGGAAATTGAAAAAACCGGGGGCGCGATTTCGTTTCGAGATGTCAGCTTCGGCTACGCGAATGACCGCGCTGTTTTGCACGACATCAATCTGACGATCGCGCCGAATCAAATCGTCGCACTCGTTGGTGGCACCGGCGCGGGCAAGAGCACGCTCTTGAGCCTGGTGCCGCGATTTTACGATCCCATTTCGGGCACGGTCGTGCTCGATCAACGTGACCTGCGCGAGATTACAAAAAAATCGCTCCGCGCCCAGATCGCGATTGTCCTGCAAGATACGCTTTTGTTTTCCACCACCGTGCGCGAAAACATCGCTTATGGCCGGCCAGACGCATCCGACGATGAGATTCGCGCGGCCGCCGAGCGCGCTCAGGCAAGCGATTTTATTTCGCAACTGCCCGATGGCTACGAGAGCCAGGTGGGCGAGCGGGGTGGCCATCTCAGCGTTGGCCAGCGACAACGCATCGGGATCGCTCGCGCATTTTTGAAGAACGCGCCGATTCTTTTGCTCGACGAACCAACTTCCGCGCTCGATCCGACGACCGAATCCGCCATCATGGAAACAATCAAGGAACTAATGCGCGGCCGCACGACTCTTATCGTCACTCATCGCATCGCTACCATTCATGACGTCGATCAGATCGTCGTGCTCGAGCATGGCCGGCTGGTGGAACAGGGGCGCGGGCCCGAGTTAGTCAGGCGCGGCGGCGTTTACGCAAAGCTGCACGCATCCGGAAAATTTTCGCAATGAGCAACGTCGGCCGCGATCGCAGAATTGAAAATGATTGGTGGAACGGATCGATTCCCCTCAACGTCGTCTTCGGCGAAGGTTTTTATTGCGAGACGGCGCAAATTTTTCGCCACATAAAAACCGACAAGCCAGAGGCAGTGCGCCTCGGCAATCACGTTTCCTGTTACGCCGGCTGCTCGTTTGCGGTTGGGAAAAATGCCACCGTTTCCGTGGGCGATTTCACCTTGTTGAACGGCGCGCTCATCATGGCGGAAGAACGCATCGAGATCGGTTCGCACTGTCTCGTCTCCTGGAATGTCGGGATCGCCGATTCCGATTTTCATCCGCTCGCGCCGGCGCAGCGTTTGATCGATGCGAAAGCGCTGGCGCCATTTTACAAAGGCCGTCCGCCGCGCCCACCCCTTGCCACTCGCCCGGTCATCATCCGCGATAACGTCTGGATTGGAATGCACTCCCTTATTTTGAAAGGAGTCGAGGTCGGAGAAAATTCCGTGATCGCGGCTGGCGCGGTCGTGACGAAAAGCGTCCCGCCAAATTGTGTCGTCGCCGGAAATCCGGCAACGATCGTGAAGCAGATAGAATGAGGCGCAGGAATGAAACGAAAACGCATCGTAGTGATGGGATTCATGGGTTCTTGCCCGATCGCTGGCGTGATCTGGCAGCACCTGCACTACGTGGTGGGCCTGCAGCGATTGGGACACGAAGTTTACTACCTGGAAGACTCCGCCCGCCTCCCCTATCACCCGGATACTTTCGAAGTTAACGAGAACTATGCATACGCCGCCTCTCTTTTGGCGCGGCTGGCCGATGAATTTAACTTTAAAAATCGCTGGGCATTTTGCGCGCGCTTTCTCCCCGAGTTGCCCACCGCTGGTTTGGTGCGAAAAAGAATTTGCGAGTTATACCGCTCGGCCGACGCCATCCTCAATGTCTGCGGCACCCAGGAATTCAACGACGACTTGCTGCAAAGCGAGCGCATTCTCTATGTCGAAAGCGATCCCGGCGTCGAACAGATCAAAGTCGATCAAGGGGTGCGCTCGACCATCAAATACTTAAAACGGCACCACGCCCTTTTCACCTTCGGCGAAAACGTCGGCACAAAAGAATTTCCCATCCCCACTCACCGAATGAAGTGGCTGGCAACGCGGCAACCGGTGGTAACCGATCTTTGGAAAACAGGACGCGCTCCTTCGCGAACGGCTGTCTTCACTTCCATTGCAAACTGGTCTACCAGCGGATTGAAAGACATCGAATGGCGCGGCAAAAAATATCTTTGGAGCAAATCGCGCGAGTTCTTGCGCTTTGCCCGCGCACCGGCGGTTGCGAAAGAAACCTTCGAACTAGCGACTGACATCAAAGACGCGCGCATCCGCGCAAAATTTCTCGATCAAGGCTGGCGTTTTCGTTCGCCGCATGACTTGAGCGTGAACTACTGGGACTATCGCGATTACATTCGCCGTTCCAAAGGTGAATTCACCGTCGCCAAGGACCAGTATGTCCGGTTAAAGACCGGGTGGTTCAGCGATCGCAGCGCCTGTTATCTCGCCGCCGGCCGTCCTGTCATTACCCAGGATACTTCCTTCGAGCGCACTTATGGTAAACATGATGGGCTCTTTTCTTTTCGCCGGCTGGAAGAAATCCCGGAGGCCGTGCGTGCGATCAATTCCGATTATCGCCGCCATTCGTGCGCTGCCTTCGCCCTCGCGCGCGACATTTTCGAAGCCAAAACAGTTTTACAAAATCTGCTGGAACGCGCCGGCATTTAGCAGCTGGCATTTGCTTTTCGATTGCGCTGTTTCATCTTCTCGGACTTTCTGGATGAGAAGACGCGCTGCAATTGTCTGCGGTCTGTTTTTTGCGAGCGCGAATCTCTTTGCGCAGCAAAACACGCCACCGCTGCCGCCACGAGAGGGTAATCCGCCCGGCTCGAGCCCCACCCCGCCCGCGCATGAACCGGGAATCGGGCCGGCTATTCCTCCGCTGAACCCCGTGGCCACCCCTGCGCCTCCCGCGCCGGTGGTAATCGCGGTTCCGACCCGCCCAAATGGCAAAATCCAGAAAAGCTTGGTGCGCATTACTTCGACCGAAGTGGAACCGGACTATCGCGCGCCGTGGAACACCGGCGCAATTGGGCGCGGCGTCGGCGCGGGCTTCGTCATTGATGGCCACCGCATTATGACCAACGCGCACGTCGTGAGTAACACGCGCTACCTTACGGTCGAGCGCGATGGCGATCCCAATAAGTATCCCGCTCGCGTTCTTTTTGTCGCGCACGACTGCGACCTGGCATTGATCACTGTCGATGCTGGGGAATTCTTTAAAGACATGGTGCCGTTGAACTTTGGCGGCATTCCGGAGTTAGAAACTACCGTCTCCGCCTACGGCTACCCCATCGGAGGCGAGCGAATGTCGGTCACGACTGGAGTCGTTTCACGTATTGACTTCCAACTCTACACCCACTCCGCGATTGATTCGCATCTCGCCATTCAAATCAGCGCGCAAATCAATCCCGGCAATAGCGGCGGGCCAGTGATGCAAAATAGCAAAGTAGTTGGAGTAGCGTTCCAGGGATACAGCGGTGATGTCGCGCAAGGAGTCGCTTATATGATTCCCACGCCAGTTATCCAGCGCTTTCTAACTGACATTAAAGACGGGCACTACGATAAATATGTCGATCTGGGCATGACCTATACCAAATTGCAAAACCCTGCGCAACGACGCTATCTCGGCTTAAAAGATGATGGGCGCGGGGTGGTAATCGATACGGTGCTGGCGGCCAGCTCCGCCAGCCAGTCATTAAAGCAAGGCGATGTGCTTTTAACCATCGACGGACACCCGATCGCGAGTGATGCCACGGTTGAATTAGAAGGCGAACACGTCGATATGCCGGAGGTAGTCGAGCGGAAGTTTAAGGGCGACAAGGTTACCTTCGATTTGCTGCGGGATAAGAAGCCACTTACTACCACGATTACTCTCGATACCATTTGGCCTTATTTGACCCTGGGGCACCACTACGATGTTCGTCCGCGCTACATTGTCTATGGTGGGCTCATCTTTCAACCCATGTCGCTCGACATGATGGCCGCTTATCAGATTAGCGATCCACGTTTGCGCCATTACTTTGATTACTTTGTGCTGGAACAAATCTACCTCCAGCATCCAGAGATTGTCGTTCTGACCAACGTGCTGCCCGATCCCATCAATACTTATCTCGGAGGATATCGGAGCAGCATCGTGGACGAAATAAATGGCAAGAAGATAGGAACACTCAAGGAGCTGGCGGCGGCCTTTGCCGAAACGCCAGAGCGGGTTGTCATCAAAATGATTGGCGATACTCCACCGCTCGTGCTCGACCGGGCCGAGGTCGAAGCGTCGCGGGAGCGAATTCGCACCCGCTACAACGTAAACAAGGAAAGCAATCTGGACGATCAAACACTCGCCCCGCCACCTGGTTCCGATAAAACGCAGCACTAAATATGTTTCGAGCTACATTTTTTCTGCTTCTGACGCTGGCTGGCTCAACTGCTTTCGCGAAGAGAGAAGTCTCTCAAACCGCGGTGCAACCCCGGGAGCTATCACTGGTGCGAGTAAACGTCACCGGCCAGGGGTTCGATTACTTTCGGCCCTGGCAGAAACGTGCCCCTTTTTCCAAACGCGCCCTCGGCGCCGTTTTATCTCAGGGACGTGTCCTGGTCACGGCCGACCTGGTCGCTAATCAGAACTATGTGGAATTAGAGCGCGCCGTTTCAGGCGAAAAAGTTGCCGCTTCCGTAGAAGTGGTCGATTACGAGGCGAACCTCGCCCTGCTCAAGCCGCAGGACAAAAAATTCCTCGACGGGCTACCTCCGATGGAACTGGCCATGGATACGGTGGTGGGCGATCACCTCGCCGCCCTGCAACTCGAGCCAACCGGAGCCCTCGTCGTTACCGAAGGTCTGGTCACTGCCGTTCAAGTGATGCGTTACCCCGCCGACGTGGGCCAGTTTTTGACCTATCGCTTAAGTATCCCGCTTCAGTATCGCGATAATAGCTATACCGTCCCGCTGGTTAAGAATAACAAGCTGGCGGGCCTGTTGCTTCGCTTTGATCCGCGTTCACAGTTGATGGATGTGATTCCGGCTCCCATCATCGCCCATTTTTTGAAAGATGCCGCTCAAGCCAAATACGATGGTTTTCCTACGATCGGGTTTAATTACTTTCCGACGCGCGATCCCCAGTTGCGGAAGTACGCGGGTGAAACAGATAGCAAGGGCGGTGTCTATATTACCGCGGTCGAACCGGGGACGGCCGTAGAAAAGGCTGGGCTCGCAGCCGGCGACATTATTACCGCCATCGGCAACTCCGAGCTGGATCAAAACGGGAACTATCTCGACCCGGTTTACAAAAAGATCGATTTTACCAATCTTTTGACCTTGCGTGGCTACAGCGGCGACAAGGTTCCATTCAAGATACTTCGCGGCGGAAAACCTCTGCAACTGGATGTTGCGCTGGAACATCGCGCGCCGGAGGACTACGTCATTCCACCCTACGCGCGCGACGAAGCTCCCAATTACTACATTCTAGGCGGCCTTATCTTTCAGGAGCTTTCCCGCGAATATTTGCGGGAGTGGGGCGCGAACTGGGCCAAGGAAGCGCCACAACGTTTTGTTTATCTCGACCGTTTCCAATGGGAACTATATCCAGAAGGAAATCGTCATGTGGTTGTGCTAAGTCAGGTCCTGCCGGTAAACGGAACCATTGGCTACGACGACTTTGGTTACCTGACAGTGGTAAAGGTGAACGGCAAGGAGATTCGTTCTCTGAGCGATCTGGCCGAGGCGATCAAGCAGCCGGTCAATGGTTTTGCCATCATCGAGACGGCGGAAGGCCCGAAGCAAATCGAATTAGACATGGCCCAGGCGCAGAAGGACGAACCGGCATTGCGGGAAAGCTATGGCATTCCCGAATTGCTGCGACTCAAGTAGCCTGTGGTTGTTCGCTTGGGAGTTGTCGCAGGAACGCTTCTACTTCCGCGCGATAACTGCAAAACGGGTCGCCCATAAATAAAACCTGGTTGGCACTGGCCGCGATTGAATCCCAGTTAACTACATAGGGAAGTTTCGAATCGCGAAAATAGGCCACGGCCTGCGCCCGGCCGGCGGCGCGTGAGTTTGCTGGCGGCCGGAAGGTGGTATTTTTGACCTGCACACTTTCGTTCCATTCACTGATTCGTTTTCCCGCTTTGATTTGAAAGAACAGCCCGTGCGCAGGATCGATGTTGTGGTACTCGAGGTCCAGGCTAAGTAACCAGGGGTCGTCCCAGGCCAGATTCTCCGCCTGCGCGAAAGTATCCAGCAGCCATCGTTTAGTGATCCAATCTACCCCGCCGATAAGCGCCGCCTGGTTGCCTCGCAGCGAATCAAGGACAAAGCTCCAGCTTTCCAGCAGCCAATCCGTCTCCGCATCGCGCCCGGAAAGATGCCTGCTCGCGGCATCCAGGAAACGCTCCTGCACTTCCAGAGCATCCATTACTTTTCCATTCTCGAGCCGAACCAGCCACGGTCCATCGGGAGCATGGGAAAGCTCGCGCGTGCTGGCAACGGCATCTTCCAGGGTGATGCCGCGCGGAAAGTTTCCTTCTTCCAGTAGCGTCAGAACACAAGCGGTAGTTCCCACTTTTAAGGCGGTCGCAAATGGACTCATGTTGGAATCGCCGATCAGTAAATGAAGCCGTCGGAATTTGCGATAGTCGGCTAACGGTTCATCGCGGGCGTTGATGATCGCGCGGTTGAATTGCACCCATTGGTAGATGTCGTTCACGATGTGGTCGGCGCGCTGGCTAATCTGATACGTCACCGGCGCTTCGGCGGGAGGTAGCTCGAAGTCGAAGGCAAGTGGATGCGCCTGGCCGATGCGGCCCGCGCCGGTGTAGAGCTGGCGAGTAGCGAGAAAGCTGAGTAAGGTTCCCAGAATCGCGGGCGTGAATTGGGTTTCGCGTCGCATAAGATAGTTCTCATGACAGCCGAAAGTAGCGCCGGTAAAATGGTCGATGTTGTTCTTGATAAAGGCGACCTGCTCGCTCGCGCCTAGTTTTCGCAACGCCCGCCAAAGCAGCGCATCGCCGGCTAGATCGTAAGCAACGACATCGCGCAGCCGCACACACTCAGGCGATGCGTACTCGATGTGGCCCATGTCGAGGTAGAGCCGGCCGCCATTGAGAAGAAAGCCGCCGTTGCCGGGCGGTTCCTCGTAGTCGCGATAATGTAAATCGATTGCGCCTGCACGCGCCTGGCGGAAGAGATAGTTTTTGACGCGACTGGGCCACGCTTCAGCGGAACTATGCGCCTCGCGCACGAGTGCGCCGTATTCGGTTTCGAGGCCGACCACGCGATCCATGTTTCCATCATTACCCAAGAAGCAGGTTGGACAAGGGCGATGTGGATAAGTCTTGAATAAAATGTGAATAACTCGCACCATTGCTGCCGGTGAAGGATTTACCAATCCGCAGTCCAAACGATAAGGTTGGTGGCCTGGTCCATTTCGGGCGGATGCTCGATAAAATACGCGCGCACGCCGCCGGTCAGCTTTCGGCCGATTATCAGGCCAATCTCGGGATCGGCTTCGACGACTCCTGCGCGAAACTCCTCGGCGTCTCTTACGATTCTCTAGTTCAGCGCGTGAAAGAAGGTGGGAGCGACGAGGAATTACTCTGGTGGTGCTTCCAGCAGGGTCATCGCCCCAGTGAGAATGAAATTTTTGTTTGGAATGATTTCATGCGCAAACGCGGCTGGAATGATGACGTCACCGAGACTTTGCGCCGCCGAAAGAAGGAAATCGGGATGGCGGCGCGCTCAGAAATTCAGACGATGTTCGCCTTCATCGACGCCGACGAAGGCCGTTCGCTTGCGCAGGTTAACGGGCACTGAGTACAACGGCGAACGCTTACGGAGGCGTTGAGTTGGAGGGCGGCATCGACGGCGGTGGCGGCGGTTGGACTCGCCAGTCGATGAATTTCCAGACCGCCAGCACAATCAAAACGGTCACGACCAGGGCGAAGACGCGCCGCGCCCACGAAACCGGTTCGCGTTTACTCGGAGAGGGTGTCGATTCGTTCGGCAAGAGCAAAATCAAGCGCGGTCAGGCCGCCTTTGCTGTGGGTCGAAAGCAACAGCCGCACTTTATTAAAGCGACCGTAAAATCGTCAAACTCGAAGGTGCGCTCGATGTGTTTCTTCTCCAATTCCCACTCGGGAATTTTCTTCAATCGATTCTTCAGCTCATCGGCCTTGATCAGATCAGCCATAACCGCAAACGAGTAACACCCGAAATTCGTTTTGCAAACGCCGATTGCGAGCAGGTCAAAATCCCGCGGTTAACCGGTACGGCCAAGAATTTTGCGCAGGTTTTTGGCAGAATGGAAACATTCCACTGCCGTCTCCCGCGCCGCGCGACCCAGCCGCTTCTCATCCAGAAGTATCTCGCGCGCCGCTTCCGCCGCAGATTGCAAGTCGTGCACAAATCGAAATCCGTTCTGGCTCGGCAAATATTTTTTCGCGCCGGTGTCTTCGGTTATCACCGGCCGGCCAGTCGCGAGAAAAGCGCCTGCGCGGTCGCTTAGCCAGCCAGTACGCCAGGCCACATCCACGCCTTTGGCCGCGGTAAACTCCGCCACCGCCGAAGAAAGATAGCGTCGGTAACGTTTCGCCGTCGCCGCCACTTTGTGCGGATCGACCACTCGCCAACCGCGCGCCGCCAGCCGTGCCCGTTCTGGATCGTCCGCCCCGATATTCATCGCCATCTCGAATTGCGCGTGCGGAATGCGCCGGGGAAGATCGAGATATTTTTCAAAGGCTGCCTTTTTCGATAAATCGGGAAAATCGCCGTTCACCTCTATCGCGCCGTCCCAGTACCACTGCCCGATAGTGGTAAATTTTTTTTCCAGCGGAATGGGCGCCATCTTCATCAACTCGGTATCCACCAGGGGAAAAAACGTTTTCCATTTTAGCATGCTCGGCAGATGGCAATCGGCCGCGTCGACGTTGAGCCCGATTGTCCAAAATTCGTGATGGCTCGATTGCCCCAGCTCCATCTTTGTCATCCAATAAAAAATTTCGCCGGGATCGAGATCGCAAAAAATTCTGCGCTCGAACTCGAGCAATAGCGGCGGATGAATCGAGTAACTCAAGTTCAGCAGTGTAGCCGGTCCCGCCAGCCGTTCCCGCAGATCGCGCCGGCTGATTCCATAACAATCCATCTTCTCCAGCTCGTGCGCGTCGTTCGCCTTTGCCTGGTAAAGCAGCGCATAATTCTGCGACAGACCGTGCGCGCGCAGTTGCGATTGAAAAGTTCGGATGGCGCGCGCGTCCGCCGTCTTGTCTTCAGTCCCCGGGAAAAGTTCCAGCCAGATCGCATCTAACCGCAATCGTTTCAACCCGAGCATCCACTGCAACGGCACCGAAAAATTTCCACCGCCCTCGCGATACTTCGCCGCAAATCCACAGCCGAGAAAAAAGGTCATGCGAACGAGGCGCGAGAAAATTTCACGGCTGCCTTTCCATTTCCGGTCCGCGCGCGCGGAGAGAAAGTCCGGGCCGCAGGGGCTGCGCCAGCGGCGAAACCGCGCATTTCTAATGTGCGATAAAATTTCCGGCGGCGATTACGGTCCTCGACTTCTGCCAACGTTCCCTTCAGCTGATGCACGATCTCGTCCACTCAGTTGACGCTCCGCTCATCCAACGCAAATTACCGCTCTTTCAGCGCCCGTAGCTCAACTGGATAGAGCATCTGACTACGGATCAGAAGGTTTGAAGTTCGAATCTTCACGGGCGCGTTTTTGCCAAGCGGCAAATTATTTTTCCCGCTCCCAAAACTGGCTCCGACCGATGAGCGCGATTCCGTAGTAGCCATGCACATCCAGCTTTTGGCCATTCGCGGCAAGGGTAAGTTTCACTCGGTAAGTCCGGCCGTTTTGGGGGTCGAGGATGTAACCGCCGCCCCACCCTGCGCCCTCTTTTCGCACACCCCACATCACGATCATCCCTTCCACCGGTTTGTCTTTTCGTTCGCCTGAACAAAGCTTGCAAACCGGATGCGGCCCATAAGGCGACTCCAGCACCTGCAAGACCTTCGCGGTCAATTCGCCGTTTTGTTCGCGAATTTCCAGGATCGATTTTGCGTGACCGGTTTTGTCGTCAATTGTTTTCCAAATTCCCGCCGGCGAGCGGTTGCCGGCCTGCGCGATCGTCAGCGCGACACAGCTAATCGCGAAAGCGCTGCCCCAAATTTTTCGCCTTTTCTTTCCAGCGCTCATTGAAAATAGGGGCGCACCTGCGCAAATTTCGTTTCACCAATTCCTTTTACTTTGCGCAGTTCATCCGCACTTTGAAGCGGCCGCGCGGCAATAATGCGTTCGGCCAGCACTGGCCCGATTCCCGTTAATTCTTCCAACTGCGCTTCGCTGGCGGTGTTCACGTCCAACTTCTCGTTAGCCGTTTTTGCCGGAGCTGGCGCGAGCTTTTGTTCTGGCGTGTGAGATGCGAATGGCCACGCGACCGTCGCCTGCCCCGTGGTTCGTTCCGGATGGAAAAATGCGGCGAACGGATCCACCGGCGGTCGGTCCTGCGATTTTTCGGAGCGCACATACATGCGTCCGGCAGTCGCACCCCAGGCGCCAACCTTTTCCGCTTTGGCGGCAATCTCCAGTTGCCGCAGCTTTTCCCATTCCACATTGGCGCGGGGCAGCCCAACCGGATTCGCACTCGCACCGTGAATGCGGCCGAGGCCGTTTTCGATCAATTGTTCCGCCAGGTCGCCACTCTTTGTTTGCACGATAGCGTAGAGCCGCTGCAGACGGCTGCGGCCGAGCGCGTCCTGAAAACAAGTGCGTACCGTAAATGGCTGTGAAAGTTTTTCCCGGGTAAACTCCTCCGCCAACTTTCCTACCGCCAGCGTCTGGGTATCGTTAGTGCCAAAATATTTGGCCTGCTCCTGCACCCGGCTTTTTACCTCCCGGTCGGTTTCGGGAGCATCGACGAAATAGATCCGAAAGATAAACTCTTTCCCGTGGGCGAGGACGTGGAAGCTATCGCCGTCATTCGCACGGTTAGCCAGGTAGGTGCAATCGTTCAACGTTACCCATTGTCCGCCCGGCCCGGGCGAGAAGTTCGCCCGCGGGTTGGGCAGCCGGCGGGCCTGTCCTAACGGGACCTGAGCAAGGAGCAGGGCTGCCAGAAAAATCCTCCGCCGCCCGGAAGAAACTTTTCTTCTCACGGCAGCGCTTCGATCTGGCTCATCGTCCGAAACATTTCGTAGCGCGCGCCAACTTCATCTTTCGTTAGCTCGCGCAGTCGCTCGAGGCTGAACGATTCCACGCAAAAACTCGCCAGCACGCTCCCGTAAATCATTCCCTGGCGAAGCAGATCGAAACTCACTTTCTCTTTCGCCCGGGCCGCGACATACCCAGCCAGCCCGCCCGCGAAAGTGTCCCCGGCCCCCGTCGGATCATGAATGTCCTCCAGTGGATACGCGCCGCAGCTAAAAAATTCGTCGCCACCAAACAGTAACGCGCCATGCTCCCCCTTCTTGATCGCGACGTAACGCGGACCTAAATCGCGAATTTTTTTTCCCGCCCGAATCAAACTCGTTTCCTTCGTCATCTCGCGCGCTTCGCTGTCATTGAGAATCAACAGATCCACTCGAGGCAACAAGGCATCGAGATCCGGCCGGGTGGTTTCGATCCAAAGGTCCATCGTGTCCGCCACCACGAAACGCGGCTGGATCATTTGCTCGAGCACGTTTGCCTGCAACTTGGGCGCGATGTTGGCCAACAACACAAAATCTGTCGCGCGAAAGTTTGCCGGCAATTTCGGCGCAAACGTTTCGAAAACATTCAGCGCCACCGAACGCGTCTCGCGCGTATTCAGGTCCCAGGCG